>NZ_CP094473.1:308476-616952 GCF_023347535.1 Faecalibacterium sp. HTF-F | reverse complement strand
GCGCCCGCATGGAACGGGATGCCAACGCCCTCTACTGCGTTTTCCTCCGGATCCAGCGGGATACCCAGCTGCTCTTCCAGCCCTTCCCGGCTGGAGAACAGAAGCTGTGTCAGCTGCTGCACCTGCTTTGCAGGCAGCGCGTTGCTGGCCAGCAGAACGGCTTTCACGCCCACCGTCTGCACCTCCTCCGTCTGGCCGGGATAGGTGCCTGCCGGCAGCGTGACCGTGTTGTAGGCGCTGTAAGCGCTCATCAGGCGCTGTGCCGCCGCACCGTCCACCTTCAGCAGCCGGATGCCGCACTCGCCTGCCAGAGCGGTCAGCACCGGGCTGGGCGCGCCCACCGTCATAAAGATGGCATCCACCCTGCCCGCCTTCAGCTGGGCAGCGGCATCCTCATAGTTCAGGTTCACCATGCTCACCATCTTGTCGTTCAGACCATAGGCAGATAAGATCTGCAGCGCGTTCTGCTCCGAGCCGGATTCCTCCGCGCCGATGCTCACCGTCCTGCCGTGCAGGTCCTCAATGGACCGGATGTCGGAATCCGCCCGCACCACCACCTGACAGGTCTCGGTGTACAGCGCCGCCACGGCACCAAAGCCGCGGTCCTCCTCCTCGTCGGCAAAGATGCCGGTCTGGTCATAGGCATCCTGCACAAGGTCTGCCTGTGCAATGGCCAGCTGCAGGTATTCGCCGGTCAGCAGGCGCAGGTTCGCTGCGGAACCGGCGGTAGCCTTCAGCTCCACCTGCCCGTTGTCCGTCTCGTTTTCCAATGCTGCGAACCGCTCACCAAACTCCCGGTAGATGCCGCCCTCGCCAGCCACACCGAAGCGCAGCCGTTTGGCCTTTTCTGTCGATGCACATCCGCTCAGAACCGCAGCTGCCAGCAGAATGCCTGCCAGTGCCGTCGCGAGCCATTTCTTTTTCAAGATCACCACTCCTCTTCCTGCCGCCGCAGTGCGGCAGAGCTTTTATCCTAAATTATACGCATATTGCGGATGAAATGCAATCACCTGCTGCAGAAAAGGAATGCACTTACCCTCCGAACAGCCCGAAGAAGCTGGTATGGGTCACGCCCAGCACAAGGAACAGTGCGATCAGTGCAAACAGTACCCCGATGATAATATCCATCTGGTGCACGGTCAGCGGAAAATGGTCGTACATTTTTTCTTTCGCATTCACAAAATTCTTGTCACCGTTGTTGAGCAGGCTCTTTTTGCCCTCCTCAAAATCCGCCTTCCGGCCTGCCAGCTCCGCCTGTTCCTGCGCCAGCTGTGCTTCCCGGGCCGCAAGGGCAGCTTCCCGGCGGGCAAGTTCAGCCTCGCGCTCTTCGGGTGTCTGTTTTTCCTGTGCCATAACGTACCTCCTGATGGTGTTTTTATTATAATACCACACAAATGCAGATAAAAAAAGCGGGCCGCCTGCCCAAAAGCAGACGACCCACAGAAAAAGCTCTTACTTCTTTGCCAGATACTTGCGGATATCGATGGCCACAGCCACGATAATGACAAGACCCTGAACGATGTAGGTGTAAGAAGAGTTGACATTCATGAACTGCAGAGCCACCTTCATCAGCTCAAAAACCAGAACGCCGACCAGAACGCCGGGAACAGTACCAACGCCGCCGGTGGTGGAAACACCGCCGATGGTGCAGGCTGCGATGGCGTCCAGCTCATAGCCCTGTGCGGTGTTGACGGATGCGCCGCCGGACTTTGCAGCCAGCAGGCAGCCTGCCAGACCGAACATGCAGGAGGCCAGAATGTAGATGCGGATCTTGGTAGCGTGCACGTTGACACCGGCCACCTCAGCAGCAGCTTCGTTGCCGCCGATGGCGTACATGTACTTGCCGTGACGGGTCTTGTTGTACAGGAACCAGAAGCACCCGGCCACGATCAGAGCGATCCAGATCAGCACAGGCACACCGATGATGGTGTTGGAGGCCAGAGAGGTGAAGTTTTTGTTCAAAGAGCCGATGGGGGTACCGCCGGTGTACACCAGGCAGATACCGTAGACCACCTGCTGCATACCCAAGGTAGCAATGAAGGGCTGCACCTTCAGGTAGCTGACCACCAGACCGTTGCACAGACCCACGATGGCGCAGATGGCAATAACCAGAATGAACACCACGGGGGTGGACAGGGTGGGCATATTGGGGTAGAACTTGCCGGAAGCGCCTTCGGTCTGCGCAAAAATGCAGGCAAGGCAGGCGGCAAAACCAGCCAGACGGCCAGCGGACAGGTCGTTACCGGTGGTGATCAGGCAGCCGGAAATGCCCAGCGCGATGATGTAGCGGATGGACACGTTCTTGAACAGGTTGATCATGTTGGTGCCGGAGAAGAAGTTGGGGTGCATGATGCCAACGATCAGAGTGATGGCCAGCATCATCATAATAATGGCGTTGTTGCTGAGCCACTTGCCCACAGCCTTGCCATTCAATTTTTTGGTAGCTTCCACGATAGACAGCCTCCTTATTTACTGATTTGCCGCAGCGGTGGGTGCGGTCTCGAACTGGGTAGCCAGTGCCATGATGTTTTCCTGCGTAGCGTCCTTGCCGTCGATAAAGCCGGTGATGCGGCCATCGCACATGACCATAACACGGTTGGACATACCGATGATCTCGCTCATTTCGGAGGAGATCATGATAATGCTCTTGCCCTGCTTGGCCAGATCGGCGATGATGCAGTAAATTTCATACTTTGCACCGACGTCGATGCCGCGGGTAGGCTCGTCCAGAATGAGCACATCGGGGTTGTTGGCCAGCCACCGGGCGATCAGCACCTTCTGCTGGTTGCCGCCAGAAAGGCTCTTGATCTGGGTCTTGGGGCTGGGTACCTTGATGGCCATCTTTTCCTTGTTGGTAGCCACCAGATCCAGGATCTTTTTGTTGTCCAGCATGATGGGACCCTTGCGCAGGGCGTCCAGAGAAGCGATGGAGATGTTATCGGCAACGCTCAGCACGCCCAGAATGCCGGTAGCACGGCGGTCCTCGGTCAGCAGAGCAACGCTCTTCTGGATGGCATCGCGGGGCTGCTTGATGTTGACCTCTTCGCCCTTGATCCACACCTTACCAGAGGTATGGGCACGCAGGCCGAAGATGCCTTCCATCAGCTCGGTGCGCTGTGCGCCCACCAGACCAGCCACGCCCAGAATTTCGCCCTTTTTCAGCTCAAAGCTGCAATGGCGGAAGGAGCGGGGATGGATGGAGGTAAAGTCCTCCACCTTCATCATGACCTCGTCCGAGGGATGGTTCTCCAGCGGGGGATACAGGTTCGACAGCTCACGGCCGACCATCTTTGCAATGATCTCTTCCTTGGTCATGTTGGCAACGTCCCACTTACCGATGTACTGGCCATCGCGCATGATGGTGACTTCGTCCGCAATGACCTTGATCTCGTCCATCTTGTGGCTGATATAGACCAGTGCCACGCCCAGAGCCTTCAGCTCGCGCATGATGCGGAACAGCGACTCAACTTCGTTTGCGGTCAGCGAGGAAGTGGGCTCGTCCAGGATCAGCACCTTGCAGTTTGCGGAAACAGCCTTTGCAATTTCCACCATCTGCATCTGTGCGATGCTCAGAGAGCCAAGCTTTGCATGGGGATTGATCTCCAGCTTCAGCTTTTTCAGCAGCTCCTCCGTATCCTTGTACATTTTGGCGTGATCCACCACCGTAACAGGACCGTACTTTTTGGTGGGGTAGCGGCCCAGCCAGATGTTCTCGGCCACAGTACGTGCCGGAATCGGCTGCAGTTCCTGATGCACCATGGCAATGCCGCGGTTCAGTGCATCCAGAGGGGTGGTGATGGTAACTTTTTCGCCCTCGTATTCAATTTCGCCCTCGTCCATCTTGTAAATGCCAAACATGCATTTCATCAGTGTGGACTTACCGGCGCCGTTTTCACCCATCAGCGCCATGACCTTACCGGGGCGAAGCTCCAACTGGGCGTGATCCAGCGCTTTGACGCCGGGGAAGGTCTTGACCACGCCTTTCATTACCAGACGGTATTCTGACATTCCGCAGAGCCTCCTTGTCGTTTATTATCAGGCCGCAGAAAAACCTTTCTTCAAAACAAGGCGCGTGCGCGGAGAATATTTCTCGCACGCACGCGCTTTATAGCTTTGTTCAAGCCGTCAAGGTCCACTGCGCACCTTGCATTGTTTCAGGAAAACTTTGGTCTTACTTCACGTACTCGGAAGCGTTGTCCTTGGTCACCTTCACATAGTCGACCCAGTAGTACTGCTCGACCTTGGAGCCTTCAACGTACAGCTTGGTAGCCTCAGCAGCTGCAGTAGCCTGACCCACGTCGTCGTTCAGCACGGTACCGGTCATGTTGCCATCCAGAACGTCCTGAACAGCCTCAGCCAGTGCATCGACACCAACCAGATAGATGTCCTTGCCGACGGTGCGTTTAGCCTGCTGGATGGACTGCAGAGCGCCCAGTGCCATTGCGTCGTTGTTGCAGAAGACAACTTCGATCTTGTCGCCGTACTGAGACAGAGCGTTTGCAACGTCCTGCTGAGCGGTGGTCTGATCCCAGTTGTCCAGGTACTCGTACAGGCACTCAACTTCCTTGCCTGCATCGGTCAGGGCCTTGATGGAGTACTCGGTGCGGTACTGAGCATCGATGTTCTCGGGGTCGCCCTTGCACATAATGTAGGTGATCTTGCCGTCGCCGTTGATATCGCCCTGAGTCTCGGTCTCCAGGATCAGCTCGCCCTGATAAGTACCGGACTGACGTGCGTCAGCACCAACGTAGCAGCACTTGTCTGCGTAGGAGTCCAGAACGCTCTTGTCGGGCTCACGGTTGATGAAGACGATAGGAGTCTCAGAGGGCTTGACGGTATCAACGATGGTCTGTGCGGAAGTGGTCTGCACGGGGTTGATGACCAGCACGTCCACGCCCTGCTGCAGGAAGGTGTTGATCTGCTCGGTCTGGGTGTTCTGGTCGTTCTTGCCGTCCATGATGGTGACGGAGTAGCCCATGTCCTTCAGGTACTCTTCCAGATCGGAGCGGTACAGGGTCATGAAGTTATCAGCAAACTGATAGATGCACACGCCGATGTTTGCGGAACCGTTGGTTGCAGCAGCGCTGGAAGCCGCAGCGGAAGATGCAGCAACAGAAGATGCAGCAGTAGAGGTGCTGGAAGAGCCGCCGCAAGCGGTCATAGCAGCAGTTGCACCAACAACAGCAGATGCCTTCAGGAAGTCACGACGCGAAATCATTTTCATAATAGTGTTCTCCTTCAATTCGTATCTCAGCATTTTCACAGGAGCATTCTTGCACGTTCCTGTAATTCCTGTTCGTATTATACCCTTGCAGAGCCCCCTGTGCAAGAGAACAAGTTCACAAGATTGAAGGAGTTCTTTTGTGCCATTTCAACAAATGCTTTTTGGGCTCGCCAATTTCTTTTCTCGAAACATCACAATTTTTCATACATTTGCAACCTTCCTACAAAAGCAAAAAAATTATGTCATTTTTCTCTCAAAAAGATTACAAAATGTTGCATGGCCTCTTTTGGGGACGCCGTGTATTTCTTGTATATCTTGAAAAATATTTTCAGGGACAGTTCTGCCGTCATTTTTTGCGGTTTTGATCATTTTTCCCGCAAATTTCTGCAAATGTCTGCCGTTCCCGGCAATGCCGCGCATCGTATTTTGGCTCAAAAAAGCTCCCGGAAGGTCATACGGCCTTTTCCGGGAGCTCAGACAGCGGTTCTTTGGGTCTTACAGGTGCAGCAGTGCCTTTGCAATGTTGAAGTATACCAGCAGCGTGGTGGTATCCACGATGGTGGTGATCAGGGGCGAAGCCATCACAGCGGGGTCTACGTGCAGCTTTTCTGCTGCCACGGGCAGAATGCCGCCGATGATCTGCGAGAGCAGGATGGTGCAGATCAGGGTCAGACACACCACCAGTGCCACCGGAGCCGCAATGCGGTCGAACAGCAGCATCTTTGCAAAGTTGCACACCGCCAGCGTGCCGCCGCACAGCAGGGCCACGCGGCTCTCGCGCCACAGGATGCGGGGCAGATCGTGGGGCTGGATATCGCCCACCGCCATGCCGCGGATGATGGTGGAGGTGCTCTGGCTGCCCGCGTTGCCGCCCGCATCGGTCAGCATGGGGATATATGCGGTCAGCACGGTCACAGCGGCCAGTGCGTCCTCGTAGCCGCGAATGACCAGACTGGAGAAGGTGGCGCTGATCATCAGGAACAGCAGCCACGGCGCACGGCTCTTGTACAGGTCCCACATGCTCTGCTTGAAGTAGGGCTTGTCGGAGGGGCCGATGGCGTTCATTTTTGCGATATCCTCGCTGGCCTCATCCTGCAGGATGCTGATGGCATCGTCAATGGTCACGATGCCCACCAGCCGGTTCTCGGCGTCCACCACCGGGATGGCCAGAAAGCCGTATTTCTCGAACAGCTTGGAGACGTCCTCCTGATCCGTAGTGGTGCTCACGCTGACTACCTTGGAATCCATCAGGTCCTTGATAGGCTCCTCCGTGTTCTTTGCCAGCACCAGCGCCCGCAGGGAGACCACACCCACCAGTCTGCGGCTGCTGTCGGTCACATAGCAGTTGTTGATGGTCTCCTTATCAAAGCCATTTTCCCGGATCGTGTCCATGGCCTGTGCCACGGTCATATCCGGCCGCAGCGCCATCAGCTCGGTGGTCATCACGCCGCCGGCCGAGTCCTCCGGATACTTGAGCAGCTCGTTGATCATGCGGCGGGTAGCGGGATCTGCCTGAGCCAGAATGCGCTTGACCACATTCGCAGGCATCTCCTCCACAAGGTCGGTGGCATCGTCCATGAACAGTTCATCCACCACCGCCTTCAGCTCGGTATCAGTCAGGCCGTCGATGAGCTGCTGCTGGGTCGCGGGCGTCAGCTCGGCGAACACATCTGCCGCAAGGTCTTTGGGGCACAGGCGGAACAGCACCGGGAGCTTTTCCGCAGGCAGATCCTCGAACACTGCAGCCAGATCGGGTGCAGGCAGGGTCTCCATCACGTCCCGCAGGCTCTGGTACTTTTTGGCATCGTCCAGATTGGCCAGCATGGTCTTGAGGGTATCGATCGAAATTTCAGACATAAAAAAGCTGCCTCCTTTTCAGTGGCAGCTCTCGTTTCTTCTTTTCAGGGAACACAAACACGCACCGTGTGCATTCACACACAGCAGGGTCTGCGCAAAGCAGAAACGGCGGCTGCCATCATATAAAGTAATCGGGGAGAAAGACTGCTGCTACTGCCAGCAGGTTCCATGACAACCACCTCGTTTTCCTGTTGTAAAAAGACACTTTTTGCCTTTTCCGCCCATTACTTTACCACTGCTTTTTTGCCGCGTCAACCCTGCTTTTAAAATTTTTCCGTTTCTTTACAAAAAGTAAAAGTGCCCGATGACATTTTTCGTATCATCAGGCACTTTTTATACTTTTGCAGTAGGCAGTTCAGCAGATGCGTCCGGTCAGCGGGCCGGGAGTTTCTCCGAGGACCGTCCGCTGGGGTGGGACCCTATTGCCGAAGGCAATAGGGCGGGCGATGGAATGGCCTGCAACAGCAACGACCGCCGCCAGTGGCGGAAACAGGAAGTTGCTGTTGGGACAGCGGCCAGCAGGATGCGAGTGCTGCTCAAAGCACGAAGCATCCGCTGGGTGCCGCAACCCGTACTCGTGTCCGAGGAGAAAGCTACCGGCACACTGGCCCTTCATCCCTTACAGCGTTTCCACCGTATCAAACAGGTCTTTTGCGGCTTCCACAGCATCCTTGCTGCCAAACACCACCCGCACACCGTTTGCCATGGCGGCACCCAGCTCTGCGGCCTGCTCCTTCAGCAGGGCAGCATCCACAGCGCACAGGGCTCTGCGGTCGGCCGACACCATCTCGTCCGTGATGCCGCAGAAATACCGGCGGTCGATCTCCCGGGCCTCGGCGCGGGGCTTGCGGGGAGTGTCCAGCTTGGCTGCGGCACCCACGATAAAATCGTTCAGATCTTTTTCGGTGTACTCCCGGGCTGCCAGTTCTTCCGGGCCTTTTGCAAAGGTGTCGTAGCTTTCCTTTACATGGGGGTCGCGGTAGGTGTACAGGTACTCCACGCCGTCCGAGGAGAGCATTCCGGTGCCGTAAGCGCCGCCCACCTCGCGGATGCTGTGCCACAGGTATTCGTAGCTCATCACGCGGGCCAGCACCTTGCGGTCGCTGCGGCGCTCCATGGGCCACACCAGCACATCGTAGTTCACGCCGCCATCGATCACGAAGGCTTCATTCACCGGCGGGGTCAGCGGCTCGGTGTAGGGTCTTGCCGCAGCACGGCCCTCGGCGGCAAAGCGGCTTTCCGGCAGCAGGGTGCGCAGTCTGGCAAGGGCATCCTCGCTGCCGTGCAGGCTGACGGTGAGCTGCGCGTGCTGCAGCACCTCGGTGCGCAGAGCATCCAGCTTTTCGCCCAAAGCGGCCCAGTTGCCCCGCTCCTGCACGCCGCACAGGAACTTATAGTAGCTCACGCCGCTGCAGCGTTCGCTCACCGCACCGTCCACCGTGTAGTGGGCACCGGCGCGGGTGGCTGCGTATACGTTGCCCTGCTGGATGAACTGCTGTTCCATGTTCAGCTTCTGCTGGCTCAGCACCCGGGCAAAGGCTGCTTCTGCCACCGGACCGGTGAGGATGGTGTCATACAGCCACTCGCCGCCCAGCTCCACTGCCTTATCCAGACTGCGTTCCAGAAGGCTCAGGCACAGGCTCAGCTTTGCGTGGCAGGGTGCGCCCTCCTGACGGCCGGTCCAGATGTCCAGCTGCACGCGGCTGTCGCCCAGCCATGTGCTGCGCAGGGTGTTCAGCTGCCGGGCGGTATGCTTGCTGCTGTCCAGTTCGTCCAGCACATCGGTCAGCAGGTCAAGATACTGCATGTCCTCGGGCTTCACATTGCCAAGGTCATAGTAGAAATTCAGATACAGGCTGCCCGCCGAGGGGTGATGCAGCAGCTGTGCCCCGGCCATCAGTTCCCGCGTTCCGGGTGCAGTCTTTGCGCCGTCGCCAAGGTCGGCGGCGGTCAGCGGGTGTTCCAGCACCAGCTTGCCGTCGGTGCGGACAGGCGCGTTCTCCTCGTCCTTTCCGGGCAGGGTGGGCACCTGCACCACCTGCACCGGGGCCGGTGCAAACAGCTCACGCAGCAGCTCATCGAACCAGCCGTCGGCCATCTTTTCCCGCAGGGAAGCAAACAGCCTGTCCGTGTGCAGCAGCAGGGCCGGGTCGCCGGTGTGCAGCCAGCCGGTGGAAGCGTTGATGGCATCCAGCACGCCGTCCGGCAGGCTGCCCGGGCGCTCAAGGGACGCGAACTCTGCCGCGTTCAGCGAGGCCAGCAGCAGCTCCTGCGGGATGCCCTCGGTCAGGATGCCGTCCACGGCCTTGCGCACAGCGGCAGAAAACCGGCCTGCAGTCTCTTTGGTAGCACCGCGCAGCACCAGCTCCAGCACCGGCTGCAGGGTGCTGTCATCAAAGCCGATGTCGATATCCGCACCCAGCTTTTCGGCCAGCAGCGCGGCTTTCAGCGGTGAGTTGTTGGTGCCAAGCAAGGCGTCCAGCAGAACCTCCACGCCCAGCTGACGCTCCCGGTCCGCAAAGGCACCGGTGTACCATGCCAGTGCACACTGCACCTCGTCCGGCTCCGGGTTTTCCGTGTAGTAGGGCAGCTCCACGCAGGCTCCGGCCTGCTCGTCCTGCACGGTCAGCCGCGGACGGCTGGTGCCATTGGGCATTTTAGAGAGATAATCTCTGTCCAGCAGTTCCAGCTTTTCAGCCATATCCATCCTGCCGTAAAGGGTGATGCAGCAATTGTCTGCACTGTAATGGCGGCGGTACACCCGCTTATATTTTTCGTAGGTCAGTGCCGGGATGCTGGCCGGGTCACCGCCGGAAACAAAGCCGTAGGCTGTATCCGGGAACATGGCCCGTTCCAGTGCATTTTCCAGCTGTGCATCCGGTGCGGCCAGTGCACCCTGCATCTCGTTGTACACCACTCCGCTCACGGTACCGTCGGCACTGCGGTGCCAGCCCTCCTGCTCGAACACCGCCTTGTCCACCATAGCCAGCGGGCAGAACACCGCATTCAGGTAGACATCCATCAGGTTCTTGAAGTCGGTCTCGTTGGGGGTAGCAAAAGGGTACACGGTCTTGTCCGGGAAGGTCATGGCATTGAGGAAGGACGCCATGCTGCTTTTGAGCAGCTGCAGAAACGGCGAAGTGACCGGGTACTTCTCGCTGCCCGCCAGCACCGAGTGTTCCAGAATGTGGAACACACCGGTATCATCGGACGGGAAGGTACCGAAGCCGATGCCGAATGCCTTATTGATATCTTCATTTTCCACCAGCAGCACGGTGGCACCGCTCACATCATGGGTGAGCACGGTCAGGGTCCCGTGCTGTTCCGGGCAAGGCTCGGTGCGCAGGGTGGTATAACCGGGAAATCGTTCCATTTCGTTTTCTCCTTTGCGGTTTTGAAGTCATTGCCTCTATTGTATCATTCGAGGGCGAAAAACACAATTACAGGTTTGTTAATTATAACCAGCAGAACGGTTTTTGATGATTTGCTTCCCGTGAAAAAGCAAATAAGCCAGCCCCGCAGGACTGGCTTGTTTGCAAAATTATAAAACAATCTTTCCTCTGATATTGCCAAAGCGACCGCGTCGGCTATTTTAAATCGTGTTATTACACCTGTTTTGCGTCCTCGGTCCCGCAGGAGACCCGGAACAGCACAAAGCCCACCGCAAACAGCACCGCCAGCATTCCGATGCCCACATTGGCGCTGCCGGTCAGCTGGCTGCCCACGCTCACGATCATGGTGCCAAGGAAGGATGCGCCCTTGCCGCAGATATCGAACAGGCCGAAGTATTCGCCGGATTTCTCCACCGGGATGATCTTGGCAAAGTGGCTGCGGCTGAGCGCCTGCACACCGCCCTGGAACATGCCCACCAGCACAGCCAGCACCCAGAACTGCCACTGGCTGGTCAGGAAGAAGGCGAACACCGCAATGCCGGTGTAGGCTGCGATGCAGACCGGGATAAGCTGGCTGGACGGATATTTTGCGCTCAGACGTCCAAAGATCAGCGCCGACGGGAAGGCCACGATCTGCGTCACCAGCAGGGCCAGCAAAAGGCCGGTGGTCTCCAGCCCCAGTGCCGTGCCGTAGGCAGTGGCCATATCGATGATGGTATACACGCCGTCGATGTAGCAGAAGAAAGCCAGCAGGAACCAGAACACCTGCTTATCCTCGTGCAGGTGCTTGAGGGTGTGGCCGATGCGCACAAAGCTCTGCTGGATGGCGTGCTGCTTCACCTCCACATAGTTGATTTGCTTATACTTCCGCAGCAACGGCAAGGTGGTGCCCAGCCACCACACGGCGGTGATGAGCAGTGCCACGGAAAGGGCAGTCATCTGGCTCAGGCCGATGGCTCCGCTGCCCAGCACCAGCGCCAAGCACACCACAAAGGGCAAGCAGCTGCCAATGTAGCCCCATGCATAGCCCTGCGAGGACACAACATCCATGCGTTCCGGGGTGGTCACATCGCCCAGCATGGAATCGTAGAACACCAGACTGCCCGAAAAGCCGATCTTTGCAAGGATGAAGATGAGCAGGAACGGCAGCCATGTCGTGGCAAGGCCCATGGCACAGCAGCCTGCCACGCCCACGAACAGGCAGAGCATGAAGATGGGCTTCTTGAAGCCTCTGGTGTCGGCCAGCGTGCCCAGAATGGGCCCCAGCACGGCGGTGATCACCGTGACCACCGAGCTTGCGTAGCCCCAGTAGGCCAGATAGTTCACCGAGCTCAGCCCGCCGGCCTCAGCCAGCGCGTTGAAGAAGATGGGCACCAGCGTTGCGATCATCAGCACAAAGGCCGAGTTGCCCACATCGTACAGGATCCACGCGCGTTCCAGCGGTGTCACCTTGAATTTTTCATGTTTCATCTTGTTTCCTCTCGCACCGCCGGGCGGTGCCCCCTCTTTTTAGATTTCATCATTTAAAATGGCCGCTGCGCACGCTCTGGCCCTATTCAGCGGAAATTTTATTTTTATTTTCGTGTTTGTCGCGCTCTGCGGAGCGCTCCAAACACATTTTCACCAAAAGGGTCGTAGCAGGAAACAGCGTCTTTCCCTGCTGGCCTGCATCGACTTACTCAGAACTCCCCAAAGGTATGGTCGTAGGCCTTATCCAGCGGTTCCTCAGTATCCAGCTTTGCCATAAACTCCAGGATCAGCGTTTCTGCCAGCGGCAGAGCCTTGGCGTACAGCGCTTCCAGCTGCTTGCCGCTTTTCACGCACTTCGGGTTCGGCTGCGGATTTGCCACAAGGCCGTGCAGCATATCATATTTGCCCACCACCTTCATGCCGGTCAGCACCACCCAGCGCTTGACCGGGTTGGACGCCTGCAGGAGTCTGTGCACCGAGATCATTCCCTTGAGTGCTTCCAGCGCGGTCTGCTCCGAGATGCCCTCGTAGAACGGCGCAATGATCCCCGCGTTCTTCTCCGACGGGTGGATATGGCTGGCCGTGAAAAACTTCAGCGGGTCGTATCCGTCCCGGCGCAGCAGCATGTTGTCGAACTCGGTCTCGATCTCGCAGTGGGTCACACCGCTTTCCCGGGTGAACTGCTCCACATAGGGATGGCAGGTGCTGTCCAGCGCAAAGTGGCAGACAAAGCCCAGCGCATAGGCCAGCGCAGCATCCCGGTCCGCCGCGCAGTGCACCACCCTGCGCGCCCGGTCAAAAAAGACCCGCCCCGGCTCCTCGTGCATGGCGTTGCCCAGTGCACCCACCGGGTTGGACTTGGCAGCATGATAATAAAACAGCAGGTCCGGCCCGTGCAGGCCGATATCGTAAAGCTCACGGTTCTGTTCCAGCTGAGCACGCAGTTCATCCGGCAGATGTTCCAGCACATTGGCGCCAAAGCGGCGGTGCGCATAGGTTGACGGCATGGCAGATTCCTCTCTTTCTCTCCGGCAGGGTGCACAAAACGTCCCCCGGTTTTTGCGTTCTGTTTCAGTATAGCAGAAAGTTTCCCGACCTTCCACCCTTTTTCGTCTGATTTTGGTAAAAAATTTGAATTATTTTGTGTTTTCGGTGTCTGCGGGGCAGCCGGACTGCCCGTAAAAGGACAAAAGGCAGCCGACCCTGCGGTCAGCTGCCTTTTCACTGGTTTTTACCCGTTATTTTCGTATCCCTGCGGCATTTCGTTCTTGCGGTTACGATCCATCAGGGTGCGCAAAGCGTCGCTGGCGCTCATGCCCTCCTTCACGATGGCGTTCACCGTCTGCACAATGGGCATTTCCACATTGTACTTTGCAGCCAGCTCCATAGCGGCAGGCAGTGCATTGATGCCCTCCACCACCATGCCGACTTCCTTGACGGCCTGCTCCGGGCTTTCGCCCTTGCCGATCAGGATGCCGGCGCGGTTGTTGCGGCTGTGCATACTGGTGGCCGTCACGATCAGGTCGCCGATGCCGGCCAGACCCGCAAAGGTGTGGATGTTGCAGCCCATGGCCACACCCAGCCGGGCGATCTCGGCAATGCCGCGGGTGATGAGGGCCGCGCGGGCGTTGTCACCATAGCCAAGGCCGGTAGAGATGCCCACGCCCAGCGCGATCACGTTCTTCAGCGCGCCGCTCAGCTCCACGCCTTTGATGTCGGGGTTGGTGTACACCCGCATACAGGTGTTGCTGAACACGTCCTGCACAAATTCTGCAGCCCGTTCATCCGGGCAGGCCGAAACGATGGTGGTGGGCATGTCCAGCGCCACCTCTTCGGCGTGGGTGGGGCCGGAGAGCGCTACCAGCTTTACCCCTTTGGGGCCGCCCTCACGGTTCAGCTCGTCGGCGATGACCTCGGTCATGGTATATAAGGTATCCGGCTCCATGCCCTTGGCAACGTCCACAAGGATCTGTCCGTCCGGGATATAGGGCCGGGCCTTGGCGGTGGTGGAGCGCACAAACACCGACGGCACTGCAAACAGCAGCACATCCTTGCCGGTGCACACCTCCTCGATGCTCTTGGTGAACTGCAGCTCTGCCGGGATCTTCATGCCCGGCAGGTTGGGGTGCACCCGGGCAGCAGAAAGGCTGTCCACCTCGGCCGGCAGTGCCGACCACACCTGCACCTCATTGCCGCTGACGCACAGCATCCGTGCCAGCGCCATACCCCAGGTGCCTGCGCCCAAAACGCCGATTTTTTTCTTTGTCACGTTCGTGTCCTCCGTGTCTGCACCGCACAGGGCAGCTGTGCCCGGCGGTAAATTTGCGCCCATGCCGGTGCTCTGCCCGGTGCGCGTTGTCACGTCCATTGTACACGAAAGCAGGTGCGCCGTCAACCGCTTGCCGCATTGCACAAAGTTTTCCAGATGGGTCGTCCGTTTTTGTACACATCACGCGTTTTGCACAAACCGTTTGCACTCCATCCGGATTCATGCTATAGTATTCTGGTAGGTTTTGTAGGAATTTGGCAAAAAGCCTTGACTTCAAGTGCACTTCAAGGTTTATAATACCTTTATTCCGGACAACACAGAGAGTATCTGAACACCGTTCTGAGGGAACATTTTTCATGTTTGAAGCATTTTTTTCCAACCGCACGGTCAGCGTGCTGGCGGAGGCCCTGCCGCGTATCCTGACAGCCGGCCTGACCATGACCATCCCGCTGACCCTTGTCTCCTTCTTTTTTGCCATGATTATTGCCGTGGCCGTCGCGCTGGTGCAGTACGCCAATGTGCCGGTGCTGCGGCAGATCGCACGGTTCTACATCTGGGTCATCCGCGGCACGCCGCTGCTGGTGCAGCTATTCATCATCTTTTATGGTCTGCCCAGCGTGGGCATCATGCTGGACGCTTTCCCGGCTGCGGTCATCGCCTTTGCCTTCAACGAGGGTGCCTACTGCGCCGAGACCATGCGCGGTGCGCTGGAAAGCGTGCCACAGGGCCAGCTGGAAGCCGGTTACTGCGTGGGCATGAGCTGGTGGCAGATCATGCGCCGCATCGTGCTGCCGCAGGCCCTGCGCACGGCAGTGCCCGCCCTCTCCAACTCGCTCATCGGCATGATCAAAGACACCTCGCTGGCGTCCAATATCACGGTGGCCGAGCTGTTCATGGCGGGACAGCGGGTAGCCGCCCGCACCTACATCTTCCTGCCCATCTACTGCGAGGTGGCTGTGGTGTACCTGCTGTTCTGTACAGTCATCACCAAGCTGCAGGCTTTGCTGGAGCGTCGGCTGAATGCCCACGGCTTCCAGTGAGAAAGGAGTGTGGGTTTTATGGCAATGTTAGAGATCCGCAATGTGCAGAAAACATTCCGCACTGATGCAAAGCCCGGCCTGCATGCGGGCATCTTCCACCGTCCCGGTGCGCGAAAGGCTGCCCAAGAGCTGCAGGTGCTGCGCGGGGTGGACCTGACCGTTGAAAAGGGCGATGTGGTGGCCATTCTCGGCCCCTCCGGCTCCGGCAAGACCACCCTGCTGCGGTGTCTGAACTTTCTTGAGACTGCCGACGCTGGCCAGCTGATCCTTGACGGCGAGAGCTTTGATCTGGCCCATGCAAACCGGGCCGACATCGCCCGCCTGCGCAAAAAGACGGCCTTTGTGTTCCAGAACTACAACCTCTTCCGGAACAAGACCGCTCTGCAGAACGTGACCGAGGGGCTGATCGTGGCCCGCAGGATGCCCAGAGAGCAGGCGGACGCCGTGGGTATGAAAATGCTGGCAAAAGTGGGCCTTGCCGACCGGGCAGACTCCTACCCTCGTCAGCTTTCCGGCGGCCAGCAGCAGCGCGTGGCCATTGCCCGGGCACTGGCGTCTGACCCGGAGATCATCTATTTTGACGAGCCCACCAGCGCGCTGGACCCGGAATTGACCGGTGAGGTGCTCTCGGTCATGCGGCAGCTGGCCGAAGAGGGCATGACCATGCTGGTGGTCACCCACGAGATGGGCTTTGCCCGCAATGTTTCCTCCAAGACCGTTTTCATGGAGAACGGCGTAGTGGTGGAGCAGGCTCCCTCCCGCCAGTTCTTTGCAGACCCGAAAGAGGAGCGTACCCGCGAATTTTTGCGCAAGATTGCTCACACCGAGTGAGGTTTAACCAACTCCCCCAGTCTGCTTCGCAGACAGCCCCCTCTGGGATGGGGCCTTTGGCAAAACCAGAAAGTCTCCCTCTTTGAGGGAGCTGGCGCAGCGTCAGCTGTGCCTGAAGGAGTTTATTTCACAAATATTTTTATAGAGGAAAGGGAATCCAACTATGAAACGCAGAACCTTTATTTCTCTTATGAGCGTCATGGCCGCTGCCGGTGTGCTGACTCTGGCTGGCTGCTCCAATTCTTCCAGCTCCACCGCTGCTTCCGGCACGGCCGCCTCTGTGGCTCCTGCTGCCAGCGACCAGCTGTCCAGCATCCAGTCCAGCGGCAAACTGATCGTTGCCCTGGAAGGCGCATGGCAGCCCTGGAGCTTCCATGATGAGAGCGACACCCTTGTGGGCTACGACGTGGAGGTGTCCCGCGCCATTGCCGAAAAGCTGGGTGTGGAGCCGGAGTACGTGGAAAGCGACTGGGACAGCCTGTTTGCCGGTCTGGACGCAGGCCGCTACGACATCGTGTGCAACGGCGTGGAAGTGACCGACGAGCGCGCCAAGACCTATGATTTCACTGTGCCCTACGGCTACATCCACACCGCCCTTGCCGTCCGCAAGGACAACGAGGACATCACCAGCTTTGAAGACCTGAAGGGCAAGACCACCGCCAACAGTCTGGCTTCCACCTACATGGAGCTGGCCGAAAGCTATGGCGCCACCGTGCAGGGCATCGACACACTGGAAGAGACCATCCAGCTACTCACCGCTGGCCGCATCGACGCCACTCTGAACGCCGATGTTTCCTTCTACGATTACCTGAACGTCCACCCGGACGCAGATTTCAAGCTGGTGGCCCAGACCGAGGACGCTTCTCACGTTGCCATCCCCCTGCGCAAGGGTGATGCCAGCGCCACCCTGCTGGAAGCCATCAACACCGCCATTGAGGAGCTGCGTGCCGATGGCACCCTGAAAGAGCTGAGCGAGAAGTATTTCGGTCAGGATATTTCTGCGGAGAACTGAATCATTTGAATGCCCTCCGCTTTGCTCTGGGCATTTTCAGCGGAAAATTCATTTTAATATTGCAAAACCCGGCAGACTGCGGTCTGCCGGGTTTTGTCTTTTCACGGAAAGGGCCGTAACCGGTAAATGTATCAATCGCGTTTTTTTCAGCTCTGCACATTCATTGCATCTGAATGCAAAAAGCTCTCCCTTTCGGGAGAGCTGGTATCGCGCAGCGATGACTGAGAGGGTTTTATGCGTGAAAATACTCGTAGATGGTCTGTGCCGTCTGTTTCCCCACGCCGGGGGTGTTTTCCAGCTGGTCAGGCGTGGCTTCCTTCACCGCGCCTACGCTTTTGAACTGGGCCATCAGCGCCTTGGCTGTCTTGGGGCCGATGCCGGGGATCTCGGTCAGGGTGGAGGAATAACTCTTCTGCTTCATCTGCTGCTTGCGGTAGGCATTGGCAAAGCGATGGGTCTCGTCCTGAATGGCCGTGATAAAAGTAAAGGTGCCCCGGTTCATGTTGATGGCAATTTCCCGCCCCTCGCTGTCCACGATGGCACGGGTACGGTGGTGGTCGTCCTTCACCATGCCGTAGAGCGGCACATCCGCAAGGGCAGTCCCGGCCAGTGCTTCTTTTGCCGCGCTCACCTGCCCCCTGCCGCCGTCCATCAAAAGCAGATCCGGCTTCTGCCCGAACCAGTTGCTGCAGGGTTCTCCCTTTTTTGCAAGCTCTGCGTACTTTTCATACTCTGCCGCCCGTCGGGAGACGGTCTCTGCCAGCGATGCATAGTCGTCAGTGCCCGCCACCGTCTTCATTTTGAATCTGCGGTAGCCCGCCTTATAGGGCTTGCCATCCCTGAAGGTGACCATGCCGCAGACGCTGGAGCCATCGCCCCAGTTGGAGATATCGTAGCTCTCAATAGCCCGGGGCGGCTTTGCAAGGCCCAGCACCTGCGCCAGCTCGTCCAGCAGTTTTTCCTCCCGGGCGTAACGGCCGCTCTCCCGGGCAAGACGCTCCACCGCGTTGGTGTGGGCCATCTCCACCAGATGGGCCTTATCGCCCCGCTGGGGCACATACAGCTGCACCTCGCTGCCGCGCTTTTCGTTCAGCGCCTGCTGCAAGGCATCGCTGTCCGGCGGCAGCTCGTCCACCGCAATGATCTTGGGGATCTGCTCGTCATCCAGATAATACCGGGGCAGAAATTCCTCCCGCACGGCGGCGATATCCGAGGTATCGTGGAACAAAAACTCCCGCTTGTCGGTCAGCCGTCCGTCCCGGAAGCGCAGCACCGCCGCACACACGCTGTCCGGCGTGCCTGCCAGCGCCACCACATCCATCTCCACATCCGGGTCCACAATGACCTTCTGCCCGGCGCTCACCTTGGTGATGGCTGCGATCTGGTCCCGCAGCAGGGCCGCCGTCTCAAATTCCAGCCGGTCCGAGGCCTCCTGCATCCGCTCGTTGAGGATCTTCAGGATGTCCTTTTTGCCGTAGCGGATCAGGTGCACAGCATTCTTGACCGCCTCGTTGTAGGTCTCGCAGCAGATCTTTCCGCTGCACACTGCCATGCATTTGCCGATGTGCGCATTCAGGCAGGGGCGTCCCCTGCCGATCTCCTGCGGGAAACGCTTATTGCAGCGCGGCAGCAGAAAGGCATCCATGGCCGTTTCCGCCATCTGCCGGGCCGCAAAACTGGAGGTATAGGGGCCGATATACTCGGCATCGTCCTCCTCCTTTTGCAGCACGAAGGAGAGCCGGGGCCATGGCTCCTTTGTCACCTTGATATAGCTGTAGCCCTTGTCGTCCTTCAGCAGGATGTTGTACTTGGGAGTGTGGGCCTTGATCTGGCTTGCTTCCAGCACCAGTGCCTCGAACTCGCTCTGGCAGACGATGACATCAAACGCATAGGCGTGGGCGATCATCTGGCTGACCTTGTTGTCGTGGGGCACGCCCTCGCGGAAATACTGGCTCACCCGGATGCGCAGCCGCTTTGCCTTGCCGATATAAATGATGGTGTCGCTTTTATCCCGGATGATATACACCCCGGGCAGCAGCGGCAGCATACAGGCCTTCTGGTAGAGTTCCGCTTTGGTCATGGCATCTCCTTAAGCAAAAAACAAAAAAGCGGCAGGTTCCCCCGCCGCTCCATTTTATTGGTACAGATTACTCCGCAAAGCCGGACTCCACCAGCTTGATCAGGCCGTCCACTGCAGCCTGCTCATCAGCGCCGTCAGCGATGATGCGGATGGTGGTGCCGCCCACGATGCCCAGAGACAGAACGCCCAGCAGGCTCTTTGCGTTCACGCGGCGTTCTTCCTTCTCGACCCAGATGGAAGACTTGAACTCGTTAGCCTTCTGGATGAAGAAGGTAGCCGGACGAGCGTGCAGACCAACCTGATTTTCAACGGTAACTTCTTTCACGTACATAGTAAAGCGCTCCTATCTAATATCGTTTTGGGTATAGAATCTGTATCCTGTGCCTGTTGCGTTACGATTATTTTAGCGCAAGTCGAAACGGTTGTACAGCCCTCCGGCGTATTTTTGGCGGTTTCTCCAATGAAAAGGGGCCCATTTTTCATTATTTGTACAAAGATAATAAAATTATTCCCCGAAGGTTAGAGGGTAGATACAAAAGTTTTCAACATTTTTTCGACCGTCGGCCCATAACTCTGTCATTTTTGTACGTTTTCGGCACCTGCTGCCATGCTTTGCGCACCCGTTTTCCCGCTTTTGTGCGCCCCTGGCCGGAGCCGGGGATCACTTCTGTGCACCGCCCTCGTACCGCATCCAGACCAGCGCGCACTTTTTCACCACAGCCGGATACTGCTCCGGCGTGAATTCCAGCTCGGTGCCGCTGGTCATTTTCCAGCCCATGCGGGTGTAAAGCGCAATGGCCCGGGTGTTGGTGTTCAGCACGCTCAGCACCGGGTGCTCGTGCTCGCTGAGCTTTTTGCGGGCAAAGTCCAGCATCTTCATGCCGATGCCCCTGCCGCGCGCCTCTTCGGTTACGAACAGATGTTCAATGTGCCCCACCTTGTGGTTGATGCTCACGATGCCGTCCGGCACCTCCTTGGTGGTATGCAGATAACATACCCAGCCGGCGGCCTTTTCCTGCCGCAGCTGCAGCAGGTACTCTTCCTCGTTGAGGCAGGCACAGTATTCCGGGGTCCAGTTCTCGGCACAGGTCGCACGCCGTCCCTCCACAAAGATGTGGGCGGCGGCGGCAAACTGCTCATCGGTCTTGACAAGGCGCATGTTCTCGCCGCGCTTCCACTTGGGCAGTTCCTCCACAGGGTGGCTCCTGCACCACTGCTCATACAGCTCCGGGCGGCGCAGGCGGGTGCGCTCCCGGCTCTGCTCACTGCGCCATGCATCGATCTTCTGGTGGTCGCCGCCCAGCAGCACCTGCGGCACCGCGCGGCCCTCCCACACCTCGGGGCGGGTGTACTGGGGATACTCCAGCAGGCCGTCCCAGTAGCTTTCTTCCTCATAGCCCTTCTGCTCTGCCAGCACGCCGGGCTTCAGGCGCAGCACACTGTCTGCCACCACAAGGCTGGCCAGCTCGCCGCCGGTGAGGATGTAGTCACCGATGGAGATTTCTTCATCTGCAAACGCCTCGATCACGCGCTCGTCGATGCCCTCATAGTGGCCGCATACCAGTGTCAGGTTATCGTACTGGGCCAGCCGCTTTGCGTGCTCCTCGGTATAGCGCTGGCCGCCTGCCGTCAGGAACACGATATGCGGGGCCGGACGGCCCTGTGCAGCCACTTCCTGCTGCACGGCACGCAGGCAGTCTGCGATGGGCTGGGCATACAGCACCATGCCGCAGCCGCCGCCGTAGGGGTAATCGTCGGTCTGCTTCTGTTTGTTCAGGGTGTAGTCCCGGATCTGGTGGCAGTGGGTCTCAATAAAGCCCTTCTTTGCCGCGCGCCCGATGATGCTGGCATCCAGCACCTGCTGGCACATTTCCGGGAACAGGGTCACGATGTCCACGCGCATCCCCATAGCTCACTCTTCCTCCCGTTCGCTGTCAAAGTCGTCATCCAGCAGGCCCGGGATGGGGGTGACAAGGAGATAGCCCTCCGGCGGGTTGCGCTCTTTCAAAAAGGCGTCCACGCCCGGGAACATATATTCCTTGCCGCTGGGGGCTTTGACGGTGTAGATATCCTGTGCACCGGGATGGTCCACGCTGGTCACAACGCCGTACACCCTGCCGGTGTCGGCATCCCGCACTTCACACCCGATGAGGTCGGCCACATACCAGCGGCCTGCGGGCAGGGTGGCGTCGTTGCGGTCAAAGTAAAACACCTGCCCGCGCAGCGCACGGGCGGCGTCCATGTCGTTGACGCCCTCCAGCTGCAGCAGCGCCATCTGGCCCTGCGCACGGATGGAGACGATCTTCCATGCCCTGCCGCCCTGGGCCGATGCATACAGTCTGCCCACCTTTTTCAGAAAGTTGACGCCGTCGCACCAAAGCTCCAGCTTCATTTCGCCGCGCACGCCGTGGGTGGTCACGACCTTGCCCGCTTCCAGATATTGCTGCATATTTTTGCTCCTGTGTTATCAAACTTGCGCCAATACGCCCTCATCAGTCTCACTGCGTTCGACAGCTTCCCCCGGCCGGGGGAAGCCTTATGAAAGTGCATCGGCCGGGAAAGCCTTCCCCCAGTCGGGGGAAGGTGGCGCGCCAGCGCCGGATGAGGGTGCTTCCACTGAAACAAAAAGGCCCCTTGCCGCAAGGGCAAAGGGCCTGTAGGGTGCTCAGTCGATCTCAACAAGGACCTTTTCATCGACCCGCACAGCAGCCGCGCGCATCACCACACGAATGGCTTTTGCGATCCGGCCCTGCTTGCCGATGACACGGCCCATATCTCCCTCTGCCACGCTCAGGTGGTAGACGATGGTGCCGTCCTCGCGGGGCTCGTCCACCGTGACTTTGACGGCGTCTTTGTCCTCCACGAGACCGCGGGCAACTGCCAGCAACAGCTCCTGCATGAGTCAGCCCTCCCTACTTACAGAACGTTGGACTTCTTCAGCAGGACGCGAACGGTATCAGTGGGCTGTGCGCCGTTGGCGATCCACTGCTTTGCCTTCTCAGCGTCGATCTTGATCACAGAGGGCTCCTGGTTGGGATCGTAGGTGCCGATCTCCTCGATGAAACGGCCGTCGCGGGGGAAGCGGCTGTCAGCAACAACAACACGATAGAAGGGAGCCTTCTTGGCGCCGACGCGGCGCAGACGAATCTTAACTGCCATGGTAAATATCCTCCAAAAATTGTTTTGTGCGGCCCTTGCGGGCGCGTTGTTTATATTGTACAAACCCGCAAGGGGGTTGTATCACAAAAGATCATTTCAGCCCGCGGAAGGCACCGGGATTTCCCATCATGCCGCCCAAGCGGCGGGCAAAGCCCTTGGGGCTCTTTTTGAACTGCTTCATCATCTTCTGCATCATCTCAAACTGCTTGAGCAGCTTGTTCACGTCGGCCACGGTGGTACCGCTGCCGGCCGCGATGCGGCGCTTGCGCTTGGGGTTGATGATGGAGGGCTTCTCGCGCTCTTCCTTGGTCATGGAATAGATCATGGCCTCAATGCGGTCGAACGCCTTTTCATCGACCTGACTGGGATCGATGCCGCTGCCGCCGGGCAGCATGCTCAGCATCGCGCCTGCACCGCCCATCTTGCGGATCTGTGCGAACTGGTCCAGCATGTCGTTCATGTCGAACTTGTTCTCCATCATCCGCCGGGCGGTCTCTTCGGCAGCCTTTTCGTCTGCCGTCTCCTGTGCGCGCTCAATCAGGCTCAGCACATCGCCCATGCCCAGAATGCGGCTTGCCATGCGATCAGGATGGAACACATCCAGATCGTCCAGCTTTTCGCCGGTGCCCTGGAACTTGATGGGCTTCCCGGTGACGGCCAGCACCGAAAGTGCCGCACCGCCGCGGGTATCGCCGTCGGTCTTGGTGAGGATGATGCCGTCGATGCTCACCTTCTCGTTGAAGGTCTTGGCAACGTTCACGGCGTCCTGACCGGCCATGGCGTCCACCACCAGCAGGGTCTCGTCCACAGGAACGGCTTCCTTGATATCCACCAGCTCCTGCATGAGCACATCGTCGATCTGCAGACGGCCGGCGGTATCCAGGATCACGATGTCATTGCCGTAATCCTTAGCGTGCGCCAGCGCCTTTTTTGCAATTTCCGGCGGCTTTGCGCCCGGCAGCGTGAACACCGGTGCGCCCGCCTGTTTGCCCACCACCTGCAGCTGATCGATGGCCGCAGGGCGGTAAATATCGCAGGCCACCAGCATGGGGCGGCGGCCCTGTTTGATAAAGTATTTTGCCAGCTTTGCGGCATGGGTGGTCTTACCATTGCCCTGCAGGCCGCAGAGCATGATGACGGTCTGGCCCTTGTTCTTGATGTTCAGGCGGGCCGCCTCGCTGCCGCCCATCAGGGCAACCAGCTCTTCGTTGACGATCTTGACCACCTGCTGAGCCGGGGTCAGGCTCTCCATGACCTCCTGACCCATGGCGCGCTCGGACACCTTCGCGCAGAAGTCCTTGGCGACCTTGTAGTTGACATCCGCTTCCAGCAGTGCCATGCGCACCTCGCGCATGGCGGCCTTGATATCTGCCTCGGTCAGCTTGCCGTGACCGCGCAGCTTTTTGAACACACCGGCAAGGCGGTCGGTAAGGGATTCAAATGCCATTGTGCGGTGCTCCTTTCACAAGTTTCAGCTCTCGTTCGCTTCGTCGATGGAACGAATCAGCTTCAGCATCCCGGTCAGCTGGTGTTCGTACTCGGTGGTGGTCAGGCCATTTGGGCCGGTGCACTCGAACCGTGCATCAATGACCATCTGCTCCAGTTCCTCCAGCTTCTGCTGCACCCGGCGGTAGCGAGCCGCAAACCCGACCTTTTCCTCCAGCTCCTTCAGCGCATTCTCGCCATGCTTGATGGCGTCCCGCGCACCCTGACGGGTGATGCCGAAGTTTTCGCCGATCTCGCTCAGCGAAAGGTCGTCGTTGTAATACTGGCGCAGCATCTCGCGCTGCTTTTCGGTGAGCACCTCGCCGTAAAAGTCCAGCAGATAGCCCATTTCCAGATCTTTTGCCATCCTCTGACCCCCGGTTTTGTGCCTGTGCTTTCGAGAAGTGATGTAAAGTTCATCTGCTTTACGGATGAATTATAGCAGATGCCCTGTCTGCTGTCAAGGGCATTCCGGGATTTTTTCCAGAAAATCCGGCAAAAATTCGCTGTTTTTGCCAAAATACCGCTTGACGCACCGGGGTCTTTTGCGTTAGGATAAGATTGTTGTATCCAAACAAACCTTCTCAGCCTCCCTGCGTTCGGCAGCTCTCCCGAAGGGCTGGCCGCTGCCAAACGCCGTCTGAGCAGGATGCATCCTCTTGAAAGGAGTTTTCCCGTGCCGATCTACCCCAATTTTTACCAGACGCTCAGCGCCTGCCCCATCGTGGAGCTGCGGGGCTACGCCGCTGCCTGTGGGCTGAAAGGGCGTTTGTATGCCTATCTGGACTTTGCAGGCCCCACCGGCACCGCCCGGGACGGCCTTGCCGAGGGGATGCTCGCCCTCGCCATCGAGAAAAAGAAGCTGAGCACCGGCCAGCCCATCATCGAAGCTGCCTCCGGCCCCTTTGCCGCCGCGCTGACGCTGGCGGGCCTTACTGCCGGGCATCCGGTGGTGCTGGTGATGCCGGAGGACGCCCCCGCCCTGCGGCAGGAGACCCTGCTGCGGCTGGGTGCCCAGATCCGCCACAGCCCGGCCCGCAGCGGTGTGAACGGTGCCCGCCGTCTGGCGGCACAGACCGCCGCCGCCAACGGCTGGTACTACATGGACTGGCTTGCCAACGATGACAACCCCGAATACCACCGCCGCGTCACCGGCCCGGCCATCGTGCAGAACATCGCCCGTGAGGGCAGGAGCGTCGTGGATGCCATCGTGATCGGCGTGGGTAGCGGCGGCACTGTAACGGGCGTGGGTGAGACCATCAAGGCCTGGACCAACGATGTGCGCATCGCCGCCGTGGAGCCCTATGAATCGCAGGCGCTGGGCGGCGGTCTCACCGGCCCCCACGGCATCAGCGATCTGGGCTATGGCTTTGTGCCGGAAAACTTCAACGCCTATGTGGTGGACAACGTGGTAGCGGTGAACACCACCGACGCGCAGCGGGCCGCACAAAAGGTGCTGCACACCGATGCTATCCCGGCTTCGGTGGCGTCCGGTGCTGTTCTGCAGGCGGCCGCACAGCTCATCCATGTGGGGGCCAGCCGCTCTGCCCTTGCCATCCTGCCCGGGCGGCAGCTGATCAACACATTATAATATTACAGCAGGCCGGTCGCATCCGCTCCGTCCTGCTGTATCTTTCCCATCTTATAAGAAAGGACCTTTCCAAATTCCAATGACGAACGATATGACAAAGGGAGCCATTACTCCGCTCCTGGTCCGCTTTACGATCCCGTTGGTGCTGGGCAATCTGTTCCAGCTCACCTACAACGCCGCCGACAGCATCATCGTGGGCAAGTTCGTGGGCGAGGAAGCCCTTGCAGCTGTGGGCACCTCCAACCCGCTCATGACTCTGGCCATCCTGTTCATCAACGGCATGTGTCTGGGCGCCGGCATTCTGGTCAGCACTGCCTTTGGTGCAGGCGACACCCGGCTGGTGGAACGTCAGGTGTCCACCACCGCCATTGCGGGCACCGTGTTCTCGCTGGCATTCTCGGCGCTGTGCGTCATTCTGGCCACGCCCCTGCTGCAGCTGATGCAGGTGCCCGCCGATATTCTGCCCATTGCGGTGAACTACCTGCGCATCGTGTTTGCGGGCCTGATCTTCACCTTTTTCTATAACTTCCTTGCCGCCACCATGCGTGCGCTGGGCGACAGCAAAAGCGCGCTGTACTTTCTGATGATCAGCTCGGTGCTGAACATCGGCGGCGACCTGTTCTTTGTGGAGGTTCTGAACTGGGGCAGCAACGGCTGCGCCCTTTCCACCGTGATCAGCGAGGCACTGTGCTGCGTGCTGTGCGTGCTGTACATCCGCTGGAAGGTGCCCATCCTGCAGTTGGGCAGGCGCTGGCTGGTATTTGACGGCAGTCTGCTGCGCAAAACAGTCAGTTATGGCTGGGCCAGCGCCATGCAGCAGGCCACCGTGCAGCTGGGCAAGATCGCGGTGCAGGCCATCGTGAACACCATGGGCGTGAGCACCATGGCCGCATTTACCGCAGCTTCCCGCATCGACGACTTTGCCTACACCCCGCAGCAGAACATCGGCCACGCCATGACCACCCTGATGGCCCAGAACCGGGGCGCCGGCAAGCATGACCGCGTGAAGCAGGGCTTCCTCTGCGGCATGCGCATCGAAGGTGTTTACGGTGTGCTGATCGCCGTGGTGTGCTTCGGCGGTGCGCCCTTCATCATGAAGCTGTTCGTCACCGACCCGGAGGTCATCCATCTGGGCGTGCGCTTCCTGCGCACCGTGTCCCTGTTCTATCTGATGCCCGCTTTCACCAACGGCATTCAGGGCTTCTTCCGCGGCGTCGGCGACCTGAAGGTCACGCTGGTGTCCAGCACCATCAACATGCTGTTCCGTGCAGCTGCAGCTGCCGTGTTCGTACTGATGTGGAAGCTGGAGATCGAAGCGCTGCCCTACAGTTATGTCGTCGGCTGGGTCGTCATGCTGGCCTACGAGCTGCCCCTGCTGGTGCGGTATCTGCGCAGCCATGAGGACGAGCTGTAAAATCATTTTCACGCTCTCCGCTCTGAGCATATTTAGCAGAAATTTTATTTTTATAGATAGAGCAATTCCCGGCAGACTGCGGTCTGCCGGGAATTGCATTTTCACGGGAGGGATCGTTCAGACAAACGGCATCGTCATTTTTTCAGAATGCGCGCAAAAAAGCCGCCGTATCGTTTGATACGGCGGCTTTTGTTATGCGATGGATTATTTACGGCTTGCCAGCAGGTTCTCGATCTTCTTCAGCGGGTCGATGATGCTGGAAACAGACATATCGTGGTTCAGTGCCACCACAAAGTAGGCGGCGTACTTGGAAACGTCCACATCCACATACCAGTCGCGGGTGAGCAGCTCAGGCATACGGTAGGTCAGGTTGGTGCCCACAACGTAGGTCAGCTTGCCCTCAGCCACAGCCTTGTCGAACTTCTCCAGACCGCTGGTGAACAGGGGGAAGGTCGCGTTGGCGATGATGCGGCCTGCACCACGCTCCTTCAGGTTGCCGGCAACCTCCAGCATGCTCTCGCCGGATGCGATGATATCGTCAGCGATGAAGACAGTCTTGCCCTCCACGCTCTCGCCCAGATACTCGTGGGCAACGATGGGGTTGCGGCCATTCACCACGCGGGTGTAATCGCGGCGCTTGTAGAACATGCCCAGATTGCAGCCCAGCACGCTGGAGAAGTACATGTTGCGGTTCATAGCACCCTCGTCCGGGCTGACCACGGTGAACTTGCTCTTATCAAAGGAGATGTCCGGGTCCTTCTTCAGCAGGCTCTTCAGCACCTGATAGGTGGGCATTGCGTTATCAAAGCTCATCAGCGGCACAGCGTTCTGCACGCGGGGGTCATGAGCATCAAAGGTGATGATGTTGCGCACACCCATGGTCTGCAGCTCCTGCAGGGCCACAGCGCAGTCCAGACTCTCGCGCACCACGCGGCGGTGCTGACGACCGCCGTACAGGCTGGGCATAATGACCGACACACGGTGTGCCTTGCCGGCCACTGCCTGGATCAGGCGCTTCAGGTTGGCGAAGTGATCGTCCGGAGACATGTGGTTCTCGTAGTTGAACAGCTTGTAGGTCACACTGTAGTTGCCGGGATCGACCACGATGAAGATATCGTCGCCGCGCACCGACTCCTTCACCAGACCCTTGGCGTCGCCGCTCTGGAAGCGGGGGCAGTCGCAGGGGATGATAAAGGTCTCCTTATCGATGCCGGCTTCTCTGGCCCAGCGGGTCAGGTGCTTGTCGATCAGGCCGGTAAGCTCCTCCGCACCGGGGCAGGCGATGAGACGCATATCGGCCACGCTGGGCTGCTCAAAGAACGACTTCGGGGAAATTTCAATGGACATAATCACAACTCCTTATTGCTGCTGTACAATCCGAATGATCGTCACACGAAAGTGCATATCTATCTTTATTTTATCACAATTTGACATTTGTGCCATATCAATTTGTTTCAGCTGACGATTTTCTGCGCCTTGCACATCTGTTTTACCTTTTTCAAACAGAGACTGTGTGTTTTCGACAAAAAGACAGTCAATTCCCTGCCATTTCGCAAATTTCGGCTGATTTTCACGGAAAAGTAGGACTTTTTCTTTGTCCAAATCACCTCCCGGGAGAGCCCTTCCCGGAGATGAAAATGTCGTGTGTCGGGCAGCAGAGATGCTTCTGTTTTCACTCGTTCACCCTCCCCGGCAGAGCCGCAAAAACAAAGGCATCTGCAACAAATTCGCTGATCTTCTGAAGCTCAGAAGCGATCGTTGCAGATGCCTTCTTATTTTACATAACAGCTATAGGTATTTTGTGTTCCGCTTACAGGGCAGCGACCGCAGCCTTCAGGGCATCCACACGGTCGGTGTTCTCCCACTTCACGCCCAGATCCTCGCGGCCCATGTGGCCGTACGCAGCCAGCTTGCGGTAGATGGGCTTGCGCAGGTCGAGTTCGCGGATGATGGCGGCGGGGGTCAGGTCAAACACCTTCTCCACAGCCTTCTCGATCGTTTCATCGGCAACAGTGCCGGTGCCGAAGGTATCCACCATGATGGACACGGGCTTTGCCACACCGATGGCATACGCCACCTGCACTTCGCACTGCTTGGCAAGACCTGCAGCCACGATGTTCTTTGCCACCCAGCGGGTCGCATAGGCAGCGCTGCGGTCCACCTTGCTGGGGTCCTTGCCGGAGAAGGCACCGCCGCCGTGACGGGCATAGCCGCCGTAGGTGTCCACGATGATCTTGCGGCCGGTCAGGCCGGTATCACCCTGCGGGCCGCCCACGACGAAGCGGCCGGTGGGGTTGATATAGTACTTGGTGTTCTCGTCCAGCAGCTCGGCGGGGATGGTGGCCTTGATGACCTTTTCCATCACATCGGCGCGCAGCTGTTCCATGCTGACGCTCTCGCTGTGCTGGCTGGAGATGACCACAGCATCCACACGCACGGGCTTGTTGTTCTCATCGTACTCCACAGTGACCTGACTCTTGCCGTCCGGACGCAGATAGTCCATCTCGCCGTTCTTGCGCACCTCGGTCAGGCGCTTTGCCAGCTTGTGAGCCAGACTGATAGGCATGGGCATCAGCTCCGGGGTCTCATCGCAGGCATAGCCGAACATCATGCCCTGATCGCCTGCACCGCCCACCTGATCGTTGGTGCCCAGTGCGATGTCGGGGCTCTGGCCGTCGATGTTGGAGATGACGGCGCAGGTGTCGGCGTCAAAGCCGAACTTTGCACGGGTGTAGCCGATATCTGCCACCACCTCGCGGACGATCTTCTGGAAATCGACATAGCAGTTGGTGGTGATCTCGCCCATGATGTGGACAAGGCCGGTGGATGCGCAGGTCTCGCAGGCCACGCGGGCATTGGGGTCGTGGGTCAGGATCTCGTCCAGAATGGCATCCGAGATCTGGTCGCAGATCTTGTCGGGATGTCCTTCGGTGACGGACTCAGAAGTAAACAGGTGTCTTGCCATTTGTTTTGCCTCCTAATTTTTTTACAGCAGGGTGTGTATTTCTTGCTCCAACATTCCGTTCAAGCTTTTTTGCGCGAAAAATAAAAGCGCCCAGAGCCCGAAAGCTCTGAGCGTTGCACTCTTATCTCTCGGTTTCCCGCAGGATTTGGCACCTTACGCTCACGCGCAGGTTGTCGGGCTTCACAGGGCCTGTCCCCTCAGCCGCTCTTGATAAGTCGGTATTCAGTTGGTACGTTGAATATTCTATCATTGCTTCGTCAGATTGTCAAGAAGAGTATCACTCTTTTTATACATTCTTCCAATTTTGATGAAGCTTTTGCGGCTTTTGGGGTCCCCAAAAAGAAAAAGCACAGCCTCAGCCGTGCCTTTTCCATAAAGTTTACTTAGTAGCCCTTTGCCTGTTCGCCGTTCAGGATCTTGACGGCACGGGAGGTGCCCAGACGGTCGGCACCCAGCGCAAGGAAGGTCTCCATATCCTCCACAGTGGAGATGCCGCCGGCAGCCTTGACCTTGCAGCGGCCATGCACGCCCTTGACCATCAGCTCCACATCGTGGAAGTTGGCACCGGCAGTGGAGAAGCCGGTGCTGGTCTTGATGTAGTCAGCGCCTGCCTCGCAGACGATATCGCACATCTTTTCCTTTTCTTCATCGGTCAGCAGGCAGGTCTCGATGATGACCTTCAGGATCTTATCGCCCACCGTCTGCTTCACGGCGCGGATATCCTCGCGCACGGCATCGTACTCCTTGTTCTTCAGGCGGCCGATGTTAATGACCATATCCACCTCGGCGGCGCCGTTCTCGATGGCAGTCTTTGCCTCAAAGGCCTTGCTGGCAGTATCCATGGCACCCAGAGGGAAGCCCACCACGCAGCACACCGGGATACGGCCCGCCATATACTCCACCGCCTGCTTCACATAGCAGGTGTTGATGCAGACGGATGCGGTGTGGTTTGCAATGGCCTCGTCGCACAGGGTCTGGATCTGGGGCCAGGTAGCCTCCGGCTTCAGCAGAGTATGATCGACATGGGAGAGAATTTCTTCACGATTCATCTTGTTTCCTCCGTTTTACTTGCTGGCACGGCGCACCTTTGCCATGCCGACAGCACTCAGGGCAATTGCAGTTGCAGAGACCGTTGCACCAATGATGCCCAGTACCAGACCGGAGACCAGAAATGCAAAACCTTTCAGACCACGCTTCATAAAACCGTACCTCCTAAAATAATCGTTTGTTGTAATGCGCCCTCATCCGGCACTTCGTGCCACCTTCCCCCGACCGGGGGAAGGCTTCAGGTACATCTGCCAATATGGTTCCGGATCTCTGTACAAACCCCTGCAAAATTTTCCGCTATTTCCAGATTGGAGTAGCGCAAAACCGTAAGGCCATTGTCCTTCAGGTATTGATCCCGTACCATATCTGCAGCCTTTCCTGCATCATTATAATGCTGTGAACCATCCAGTTCTATTACAAGCCTTGCTTCTGCACAGAAAAAATCAACGATATAATTCCCGATGACCTTCTGCCGTTTGAACGTGACCGGCTGACTTTTCAAAAAATCATACCAAAGATGCCTCTCTTCATGCGTCATATTCCGGCGCAGTGTTTGAGAGAGGGCTGTCAGCTTTCCGTTTTTAACGTTCTTCATTTCAAATTCAGGCGAAGCCTGCTCTTTTTAAGCCTTCACCCCTTGGGGGGAAGGTGTCACCGCAGGTGACGGATGAGGGGTAATCTGTCCATTACTTTTTCTTAAAAATGATCAGCTTGCTGAACACATAGTTCAGCACGATCACCAGTACATTGGAAAACACCTTCACGGCAAGGCCCCACAGTGCCTGCGCATTGTAGCGGCTGGTAACGAAGATCGCCGTGGGGCCGTCTGCACCGCCGATAACGGCAATGGCGGCAGAGCCATCCGTGACCCCCGCCGGTGTGCCCACATAGGATGCTGCCATCTGGATGGCCGTATCCGGGCCAAACCAGTGGGACACCACGCTCAGTGCCCCCTGCATTAAGTTGTCCATCAGCGCTGCACCCTGCGCAGCCAGCAGATTGCCCAGCACCAGCATGATTGCCGTGTCCAGCAGCATCGTACCCAGACGGCAGGTGACAAAGGTGCCAAACTCTTTTGCCATGGCCTTTCCGGTAGTCTTGCTGCGGAACACAAAGGCGCGGTTGGTTGCGTAGGCGAACAGGATGCACAGGATGTTATCCAGCACATTGCCCCAGCTGTTGGCGGCAGTGTAGCCGAACAGCTTATTGAACAGCGCATACAGCACAATGTTCAGCAGGGTGCACAGCACGCCGAAAACCAGATAGCTCAGCACTTCCCAGTGCTTCTTGATCCATTTTACCATAAAATTATGTCTTTATTGTATTTTTCCGCCATTTGGGAAGGAAAATCATTTTTTGTTATAAAAACAGCCCCGCCGCCGTTTTCCCGGCAACGGGGCTGTTGATCGCATTGTGTCAGAAGCTTTTCTTCCGAACGAGGGGCTGATTACTCAGCGTCGTTCAGCAGAGCCTTCATGGACAGGCTGATGCGCTTCTTGTCGAAGTCAACATCCAGCAGCTTCACATCGACCATATCGCCGACCTTCAGTGCGTCGGAGACCTTCTCAACGCGGTCATTGCTGATCTCGCTGATGTGGACCAGACCGTCGATACCCGGCAGGATACGGACGAATGCACCGAACTTGGTCAGGGACACGACCGGAGCATGGAAGGTGCTGCCGATGGGGTAGTTGTTCTTCAGCTGCTCCCAGGGGTTGTCCTCAGCCTTCTTGTAGCCCAGAGAGACCTTGTGGTTCTCGGTGTCGATGTCCTTCACATACACCTCGATGGTGTCGCCAACGGAGACGACCTCAGAGGGATGCTTGATGCGGTTCCAGCTCAGCTCGCTGATGTGGCACAGGCCGTCCACACCGCCGATATCGACGAATGCACCGTAAGAAGTCAGGCTCTTGACAACGCCGGTGTAGGTCTTGCCCACCTCAACGTTTGCCCAGAACTCTTCACGCTTTGCCTTGTTCTGCTCAGCGGTCACCTTGTTGATGCTGCCGACGATCTTGCGGCCGGAGCACTCGGTGACAACCAGCTGAACGTGCTGGCCAACCAGAGCGGTGTAGTCCTCATCACGGCGCATAGTAGCCTGAGAACGGGGAACGAACACCTTGACGCCCTTGACGTTGACCACAACGCCGCCCTTGTTGAACTCGGTGACGTCGCCCTCGACGACCTCGCCGGACTCAGCGGCCTTAGCGATCTCTTCCATGCCCTTGCGAGATGCGAGCTTCTTGCGGGAGAGCTGGATGACGCCATCCTGATCCATAACCTTCTCGACGATGAGGTCCAGCTCATCGCCAACCTTCACCAGGTCTTCGACCTTGGCGGAGGAATCATCGGTCAGCTCGCTCAGCTTGACAAAGCCGGTCTGCTTCGCTCCGATATCCACCTGGATCTCGTTGGCAGAGATGCTGGTCACGATTCCTTTCACAATACTGCCTGCATGAACACGCTTTTCCTCGGATGCATTCAGCATCTCCTCAAAGCTCATGCTGTCATTGATTTCTGCGCTCATACTGTTAAGTACCTCCTCAATAATAGACGATGGCGTTGAAGCCCCGGCTGTCACGCCCGCCACTTTAACATCTGCAAACCATTCCGGCCGAAGTTCGCTCGCTGTCTCGACCGTTACGGCACGCGTGTGTTTTGCGGCGACCTGTACCAGCTTTTGGGTATTGGAAGAATGATGACCGCCAATGACAACAATGATATCGCATTTTTGGCTGAGGTCTTCCGCTTCCTGTTGCCTCGCCCACGTCGCATTACATATTGTATCAAAAATCCGGGCGTTTGTATAGGCTTTTTTGAGAAACTCCGAACTTTCTTGCCATTTTGTAACCTGAAATGTGGTCTGTGCAACTGCAAACAGGGGTTTTTGCGGGTCAGAGGGGCCTTTCCACGCCTTCAATTCGGCCAGATCGGCAAAAACGAACACCTCTCCGCGGGTGTGTCCCACGATCCCCTGCACCTCCGGGTGGGTCTTATCGCCCGCCACCAGCAGCACTGCCCCGGCTTTTTCGGCCTCGGCGGCAATGCGCTGGATCTTCTGCACAAAGGGGCAGGTGGCGTCATGGTAGCGGATGCCGCGCACTGTCAGCTCGTCATAAACGCTGCGGGGCACGCCGTGGCTGCGGATGACTACCTCGTATCCGGCAGGCACATCCTGCACGGTATCCACCACCTGTGCGCCCTTGCGCTGCATATCCTCCACCGCCTGCGGGTTGTGGATCAGCGGGCCCAGCGTAGCGACCCTGTGTCCTTCTGCCAGAAGTCCATAGGTCAGCTCCACGGCACGGTTGACGCCAAAGCAGAACCCCGCCGTTTTGGCAACTCGGATCTCCATCTTTTACGCTCCCATCTTTTCCCACGCATCCAGCAAAGCCTGTTTGTTGGCACGCAGCTTTTTGGTATCCCGCCGGCCTTCCATGGCAAACTGGGCGGCAGGCATGGGCTCGCCGTAGATCACCCGCACTCTGCAGAACAGATGCATTTTTCCGTCCGGCGTATCGTACAGGATGCGGCAGGGCACCACATCCACCCCGGCTCCCGCCGCAATGACGAACAGGCCGCTCTTGGGCGGCAGAAGCTTTCCGTCCTTTTCGCGGGTGCCCTCCGGGAAAATGAGCAGGGTCTTGCCGTTTTTGCAGACCTCAACGGTCTGCTCGATGGCAGCCATCTCATCCTTTGTGCCGCGCACGCACACCGCGCCGCAGCACCGGAAGAACCATGTCAGGAAGCCGTTGATCTCGAACAGCTCCTTCTTGGCAAATACGACCATCCGCCTGCTCCACCGGGTGACCACGATAAACACCGGGTCGATGGCGGAGACATGGGTCGGCGCAAGGATGCAGCCTTTGGTCTGCACCTTTTTCAGGTTCTCGCGGCCCTCTACGCGGATACGGAAACCGATGTGCCACAGGATCCATGCAAAGGGTACTAAGATGTAATATAATATCATAGTGTCGTTTTATTCCTTAAATTTATACGATTCTCGATTTCGCAAGCAGGCCGAAACCGGACAATGCAGCAGTTTTTGAAAATGTCGTTTTTTCGATACGACTTTTCTGGTGAAAGCGTGTTCTGGAAATGACCGCAGTCATTTCCAAAGCACAAGAAATAAGCTTCCAATAAATATGCCCAGCGCGAAGCGGAGGGCGTTTTAGATCGTTCAGCCGGCCTTCTCCGCAATGATCTTCTTCATGGCAGCAAGGCTCTGCTCGAAGTCCAGCTCCGAGGTATCCAGCAGCACGGCATCCTCCGCCTGCTTCAGGGGTGCAGCGGCACGGTGGGTGTCCTGATAGTCCCGCTGCTTCACATCGGCCAACACCTCTTCATAGGGAGTATCGATGCCCTTGGCCTGATACTCCTTCCAGCGCCGGGTGGCGCGGGCTTCCGGCGTGGCGGTGAGGAAGATCTTCACCGTAGCGTCCGGCAGCACCACCGTGCCGATGTCGCGGCCGTCCATCAGCACATCCTGCTTTTTGGCCATATCCCGCTGCAGTTCCAGCAGAAAGGCGCGCACAGCCGGGTTTGCGCCCACGGCAGAAGCAGCCATGCCTGCGGCCTCGGTGCGGATGGCGGTGCTGACGTCCTCTTCCTTTAAATAAACGTGCTGCTCCCCCTCAATGGAGGCCAGCCGCAGCTCGATCTGGGGCAGCAGTGCGTTGACCGCTGCGTTGTCCTTGGGGTCCTTGCCCGCACGCAGGGCATACAGGCCGATGGCGCGGTACATGGCACCGGTGTCCACATAAATATAGCCCATTTCAGCCGCCAGACGGCGTGCCAGCGTAGATTTGCCTGCACCTGCAGGCCCGTCGATTGCAACAGATACCATTTTATATCTTCTCCTTTTTAAGCGGAAAAATATTTTAAATATTTACAAATCTGGAAAATCTGCGGATTTTCCAGATTTGATTTTTCACAAGCGGGGCCGCAGCGGCCAACTGCATTGCTGCTCGTTCCCTTCAGGAACAGTTGCGCAGTGGTCTGTGAGACCATCCCGGCAACAACCCTTTTTGTGAAAACGTATTTTGAAAACGACCGCAGTCGTTTTCAAAATACAAATCAAAAAATCTATTCCTATAAATATGCCCAGAGCAGCGCGGAGGGCATTTAAAATTGTTCTATCTGTAATTACAGATTATTTGCAAAGCTCTGTGCGGTGCAGAAGGCGATCTGCAAATTGTAGCCGCCGGTATAGGCATCCACGTCCAGCACCTCGCCCGCAAAATACAGGCCCAGCGCCTTTTTGCTCTGCATGGTTTTGGGGTCCACCTCCCGCACCGACACGCCGCCGCTGGTGATCACGGCGTGGGCAAGGTCGCCCCGGGCGTCGATGGACACCCGCCAGTGCTTCATCAGCTGCACCAACTCCCGCTTCTGTTCCCGGGTGATCTGGTTGGCCCTTGTGGCCGGGTCGATGCCCCAGCGTGCCACCATCACCGGCTGCATGCTGGAGGGCAAAAGCTTGACCAGTGCGCCCTGCGCCGCGTGGTTTGCCAGCAGGGCAAAGTCCCGGGTGATGCGGTCGTACAGCTGCTCCTCGCTGAGGGCCGGCTTGAGGTCGATCTCCGCATGATACCGATGCTTTTTCATGTCCCCCAGATGGCTGGATGCGCTCAAGGTCAGCGGGCCGCTGATGCCAAAGTGGGTGAACAGCATCTCGCCCTGCTCGTCAAAGATGGCCTTGTCGTCCTCGAACAGGGTCAGGGTGACGTTTTTCAGGGCCAGACCCATCATTTTTTTGCAGTCGGCGTCATGGCTCACAAGGCTGACCAGACTGGGCACCGGCTCCACAAGGGTGTGCCCGGCCTGCTGTGCCAGCCTGTAGCCATCGCCGGTGGAGCCGGTGGTGGGGTAGCTCACGCCGCCGGTGGCCACCAGCACCGCGTCTGCCCGGTACTCCCTGCCAGAGGTGCCCCGCACGCCGATGCACCGCAGGGCCGGGCCTGCCTTTTTCTTTTTGGGGTGGCGCGGGTTTTCCGGTGCAGCGGGAGCTTCTTCCGGCTCCGGCACCACCTCTTCCAGCAGCAGCTTTTTTGCGCCGTCATGGACGATGTCGGCGTCCTGCGCGTAGCGCAGAAGGGCCTGCCGGATCTCCTCTGCCTTGTCGGATACCGGGAACACCCGGCGTCCGCGCTCCACTTTCAGCTCCACACCCAGACCCTCGAACAGTTCCATGGTCTTTGCGGGCGGGAAAGCCCCCAGCGACGAATACAAAAAGCGCGGGTTGGTGCGCACATGGCGCAGAAACTCCTCTGCCGGGCAGTCGTTGGTCACATTGCAGCGGCCCTTGCCGGTGACAAGGATCTTCTGGCCGGGCTTGTCCATGTGTTCCAGCACCGTCACCTGATGCCCCTGACGTACAGCGGCACCCGCCGCCATCAGGCCCGCCGCGCCTGCACCTACGATCAACACCTTCGCCATCTGTTTTCCTCCAAATTCCCCTATTGTATCAAGTATATCATACCAGAACCGGCACGCAAAAGCAATGTTCTGCCGTATTTCTGCCAATTTACAAGAGCTGGGCAAGGATGCTGTTCTGCACGATGAGGCCCGCCGGGGTCAGGGCAAGGGTGTGGCCGTCAAAGCTTGCATAGCCCGCCCGGACGCAGTTTTGCACAAAGGCCAGTTGTGCGGTGGAAAATTCTTTGCCGTAGAGCCGCTTATAGGTGTCCAGCGAAAGTCCCTTGCGCAGGCGCAGCTGTAAAATAAGGTAATCCTCTGCGCCGCAGCTGCCGTCCATCACCGGGGCGGCGGCATCGTTCAGGAACGCAGCGGTATCCGGCGGATAATAGAACCGCCTGCCGCCCATGCAGGAGTGCGCTGCCGGGCCAAGGCCCAGATAGTCGCCGCAGTCCCAGTAGATGAGGTTGTGCCGTCCCTCATAGCCGGGCTTTGCAAAGTTGGAGATCTCGTACTGCCGGTAGCCGTGATGTTCCAGCTGCTCCACCGCGTAGAGGTAAAAATCAGCCGCCTCGTCGCCGGTGGGCAGACCCTCGGGCGGGTGCTTTCCAAAGGCCGAATCCGGCTCGATCTTCAGCAGATACGCGGAAATGTGGGTGGCTCCGCCGTCCTCGATCAGTTCCAGCGTTTCGTCAAACTCAGCTTCGGTGTAGTGGGGCAGTGCCAGCATGATGTCGCCGCTGATGTTCGCAAAGCCTGCCCGCCGGGCGGCGGCAAAGGCAGCCCTCGCCTGCTTTGCCGTGTGGGGCCTGCCCAGTGTGCGCAGCTGGGTGTCCCGGGCAGACTGCACCCCGAAGGAGATGCGGTTCACTCCCGCCTCCCGGAAGCCCGCAAGGCTCTGTTCGGTCACCGTCTCCGGGTTTGCTTCCAGCGTGATCTCTGCCCCGGGCAGGGGCCGGGCCGCATCGATGAGCCGCTTTGCCTGCTCCGGGCGCAGCAGACTGGGGGTGCCGCCGCCAAAATAAAGGGTGTCCGGCTGCAGGGGCCTCTCCGGTGCAAAGCGGTCAAGCTCCCGCACAAGAGCCTCCACATAGGCATCCGGCACACCGCGCTCACCGGGGTGGGAATAAAAATCACAGTACCTGCATTTGGAAAAACAGTAGGGTATGTGTAAATAAAGTCCAAGGGACATACAATATCACAGCCTTTTTCATGAAACGTTCATTTCTATGCAGTATACTATATTCCGTAGACCGGAGCAAGAAAAAAGTATTCCGGCAGAAAGAGACTGGAGGAGTCCCTATGGATTACAATTACAATGGTTACGATCGGGGCTATACAGAGCCTGCTATGACCTCGGCTGACTATATGAACCGCACCTACCGCTGGATGGCGGTGGGCCTGCTGATCACCTTTGCAGCCGCCTTTGTCACAGCTGCCACCCCGCTGCTGTACGTGGTCAATTCGCTGTATCTGGTGTTCACCATCGCCGAGCTGGTTCTGGTATACGTGCTGAGCTCCCGGGTGCAGAGCATGTCGGTGGGCGGCGCAAGAGCCACCTTCTTTGCCTATGCACTGCTCAACGGCATGGTGCTGAGCTATTATTTCCTGGTGTTCGATCTGGGCACTTTGGTGCTGGCCTTCCTTGCCACCTCGCTGTACTTTGGCCTGATGGCCGTCTACGGCACCACCACCCACCGGGATCTGTCCGGCTGGGGCCCCAAGCTGATGATGTGCCTGTTCGCGCTCATCATCACCGGCTTTGTGGGCATGCTGTTCGGCATGAGCTTCCTTACCACGGTGCTGTACAGCGCTGTCGGTCTGGTAGTGTTCATGCTGCTGACCGCCTACGACACCCAGAAGCTGAGCCAGATGTTCTCCTACTACGCCTATGACGGCGAGCTGGCCGAGAAGGCTTCCATCTACGGCGCACTGACCCTGTATCTGGACTTCATCAACATCTTCCTGTATGTTGTGCGTCTGCTGGGCATGAACAGCCGCCGCCGCAACTGATTTTTGATCTGCAAGGGCTCTCCCGAAAAGGGAGGGCCTTTTTGTTTGGTAATATCATTTAAAATACCCTCCGCTTCGCTCTGGGTATCAACACAGAAGGCCACAGAGGGAAGATGCATTTTCCGGCTGCTGCCCTTCCCGTGAAAGTGCAGCCCAGTCAGACCCGCAGATCTGGCTGGGCTGCTATATTACAAAATATTATTTCCTCTAAATATGCCCAGAGCAACGCGGAGGGTATTTAAATAAAAGAATGCATAAAACCTGCCCTGCTGTCCCACACTAAGCCCAGAAGCAATGCGTACACAATGCAGCAGATGGGAGTAACGACAATGGAGCAGATCAAAAAGTTTTTGCGCAGCAGGGGCTTTGCACTGGCACTGCTGGCCTGTCTCGTCGCAGCCGCAGCGGCGGGAGTGTGGGCAGTGCGCACCGTGCGGGATGAACTGAAAAAGAGCTACGACGACCTGACGACCCCGCAGGAAGAACCTGCCCCGGAGCCGCAGCTCACCCTTGACCCACAGGAGGACGATGTATGGCAGCAGCCCGTGACCGACGCCGCAGAATCTGCGGCAAACGTACCCAAGCCCGAACCGCCCGCACCCTCTGCGTCCTCTTCTGGGGCGCGGTCTGGCTCTGGTTCGGTGCACGAACCCTCCGCACTGCAGGGCGCATCCTCGCCTGCCAGCAGTTCAGCTGCGCCTGCCTCCACGCAGCCCGTCTCGGGCAGAGTCTTGAACGCCTACAGCGGCGATGAGCTGGTGTACAGCAGCACCCTTGGCGACTGGCGCACCCACAACGGCGTGGACTACGCCTGCGCACAGGACGCACAGGTGTGCGCCCCTGCCGCCGGCAAAGTGACTGCCGTGGACACCGATGGCCGCTGGGGCAGTGTGGTGTGCATCGAGGACAGTGCCGGGCGCGTCTGGCGGGTGTGCGGCACCACCGACCCTGCCGTGCACACCGGCGACGAAGTGAGCGTGGGGCAGGCTCTGGGCCGCGCAGGCAGCATTCCCAACGAATGCGCCGAGGAGACGCACATCCATCTGGAAGTGATGCAGGGCGACACCTACCTCGACCCGGCAAAGCTGCTGGGCTGACCTTTTTTGCATCCTCTGCGTATTTTTCTGTAAAACATTCTCAAATAGTAAAGGGCCGCTACACATCATCCGGTGCAGCAGCCCTTTTTATTTAAAGCCTTTTACAGCGCTTCCAACCCGATCACCGGCCAGCCCAGCAGCCGGATGGCCTCCCGGTCGTGGGTGGCAAGCAGCACCGGCTCCGTCCCGCAGCGGGTGCGCAGCAGCGCCGCAGCGGCGGCAAGGGTGTCCGGGTCCATGCCGGTGAAGGGTTCGTCCAATAGCAGGGTGTCGCTGGGTGCCCACAGGGCCCGCAGCAGGGCGGTGCGCCGCTTCTGCCCGCCGGAAAGCCGAGCTGCAGGCAGGGCCAGCGCCGCAGCATCCATGCCAAGCTGTTGAAAATCCGCTTCGATTTGCTCTTTGTATTGTTTTTCACTGCCGGGCAGCACCAGCGTCACGTTCTGGAGCGCCGTCAGCTGCGGACAGAGCCTGTCCTCCTGAAACACTGCCGCGGCCCGGCCCACGCCCCGCACCCGGCCTGCAGTGGGCGTGTCCAGCCCCATGAGGATGCGCAGCAGGGTGGTCTTGCCCCAGCCGCTGGGGGCCCACAGCACCGCCGGGCCGTCCACCGTGAGGCAGAGGTCCCGGAAGAGCGTTTTCTCCCCGAACTGTTTTGTCAGATGCTCGATGGTCAGCATTGCGGCACCTCCCCGGTCACAGCGCAGGTCACGCGGTCCAGAAGCAGCAGGAACAGCTTTTCAAACCCAGCGCTGAGCAGGATGATCACAAACGTCCATGCGAACAGCTCCCCGGTGGAAAGGGTGATCTTGGCCCGGTAGAGTGCATCGCCGATGCTGCCATTGGGCAGGCCGATCACTTCAGCGGCTACGCCGCTCTTCCAGCAGATGCCAAGGGCCACGCTGCACCCCTGCCGGAAAGCCGGCAGCACCGCAGGCAGCCACACAGCCCGCAGACGGCGGGCAAATGGCAGGCGGAACACTTTTGCCATTTCCAGCAGCTGTGGATCTGCGCTCCGGATGCCGGTGCGCACCGCGCCGTACAGCACCGGCAGCACCATCAGAAAGCTGATGAGCACCGAAAGCGATGCTCCCCGCACCCACACCAGCGCCAGAATGATGAAGCTTGCCACCGGCGTGGCCTTGACCAGCTGCAGCACCGGTGCCAGCAGCACCTCTGCCGCGTGCCACGCCTGCGCCGCCGCAGCCAGAAACACGCTGACTACCACGCCCAGCCCGAAGCCCAGCAGGATGCGTCCGGAGCTGAAGCCCACCCGCTGCCAGAACTCTGCCTGCGGCAGAAGCTGCAAAAGGGTGCGCAGCGCCTGCACCGGCGAGACCAGAAACACCTCCTGTCCCACGGCCATGGCAGCGCACTGCCACACCGCCAGCCAGAAGGCTGCAGCAGCCAGCCGCTCAAAAAGTTGTTTGTGTTGGTTCATGGTTCTTTCCTGCTCCTGACAGTCTGAAATGGCTTCCGCTCTGCGGATCGTATAAGTATCATACCACATCTTTTTCCAAACGCCAATGACCGGTGCACCGCAATGCATCCAACATCGTCATGCCAAACATTACATTTCTTCACGTTTTTAGTTCTTGACATGAAATGTATAAAACGATAAACTGAATTGTATGAATCTCTGTCATCCTTGATGCAGGAAAGAAATGAGGTGTCTGTCCTATGCAGAAGCTCTCCGGCAAAAGCCTGCTTTTGGTCAGTTTTACGCTATTTTCCATGTTTTTCGGAGCCGGGAACCTGATTTTCCCGCCGCATCTGGGCGCGCAGGCCGGTACCAGCCTCTGGCCTGCCTTTGCGGGCCTTGCCGTCAGCGCCGTCGGCCTGCCCATCGCAGGAGTCACGGCGGTGGCCCGGGCGGGCGGTCTGGACAGGCTTGCCGGCCGCGTCCATCCGGTGTTCGCCACGGTGTTCACCATTCTGGTGTATCTTTCCATCGGGCCCTGCCTTGCCATCCCCCGCACCGCCAGCACCTCCTTCCAGATGCTGGTGCCGCTGATAGGCGGCGGTTCCGGGCTGCAGCTGGCCTACTCGGTGCTGTTTTTTGCAGCGGCCTTTCTGGTGGCACTGCGGCCGGAAAAGCTCACCAACTGGCTGGGCCGCATCCTCTGCCCCAGCCTGATTTTGCTCATCGTGGTGCTGTTTGCCGGGTGTCTGGCCCACCCGCTGGCCGCGTATTACGGCGCACCCAGTGCAGAATACGCCGCGCTGCCCACCGTGCAGGGCATCCTGCACGGCTACCAGACCATGGACACTCTGGCCGGGCTGAACTTTGGCGCGGTCATCGCGCTGAACATCCGGGCCCGGGGCGTCACAGAGAGCCGCGCCGTGGAGAGCGGCACCATCCGGGCCGGACTTCTGGCGGGCGGGCTGCTGCTGGCCGTTTATGCCATGCTGAGCCATGCCGGTGCCCAGACCGGGGCGGTATACCCGGGCCTTGCCACCGGTGCCGAGGTGCTCACCGCTCTGGCACAGCAGCTGTTCGGACGGGCAGGCCTTGTGCTCATTGCGGCCATCTTTGTCATTGCCTGCTTCAACACCTGTGTAGGCCTTATCGCCTGCGTGGGACAGTATTTCCACCAGCTGCTGCCCCGCATCCCCTACCCTGCCCTTGCCGCCTTTTTTGCTGCGGCCAGTATGCTGGTGTCCAACCTTGGCCTTGCCGCCATCATCCGGCTGTCTATCCCGGTGCTCAACGCCATCTATCCCGCCGCCATCGTGCTGATCCTGCTCTCCTTCCTGCCGGGCCTTGAGCAGCGCCGGGCCGTGTACCCGCTGTGCGTGGGCCTGACCGCCCTGCAGAGCATCGCGGCTGCCCTGCCGCTGGGAGTCCTGTCTGCCGCCGCCAATGCTCTGCCGCTGGGCAGCATTGGCTTTGGCTGGGTGCTGCCTGCGCTGGCCGGGCTTGCAGGCGGGCTGCTCCTCAGTCGTTTTTCCCACTGAGCTCTGCCATCTACATCCTGAATACAGACCAAAAGGGGCTGGTGCACATCATCCGGTGCACCAGCCCCTTTGCCGTTACTGCAGCTTTTTGCGTTTTTCGTAGTCGTTCAGGGCGTCCAGTGCCTCATGCGCCATGGGCACCAGCGCCAACATATTGAAAATGGTCATCAGGCCGATGCCCACGTCGCCCAGATCCCATACCACCGTGTAGGCCTGCATTCCGCCGATCACCAGCATGACCAGCGCGATCAGCTTATATGCGGTCTGGCTCCACCAGTTGTCGCCGCACAGGTAGGCCACATTGCCCCGGGCGTAGTACAGAACGCCCAGAAAGGTGGAAAAGCTGAACAGCGCCAGCGTAACCGCAATGAACACGATGCCAAAGCTGCCCAGATGGTACTGCATCGCCTTCTGCAGAAGGTCCATGCCCGCCAGCCCGGTGGTAAGCTCCTGCGGTACCAGCAGCATCAGGAACGCCGTGCAGCTGCAGATCACCACAGTATCGATCAGTACGCCCAGTGCCTGCACAAAGCCCATCTTGACCGGGTCGTCGCACTCTGCGGCGGCAGCTGCACAGGGGGCCGAGCCGCTGCCCGCCTCGTTGGAGAACAGGCCGCGCTTGACGCCGTTCATCAGCACGGCACCAAAGCCGCCCGCCACGGCCTGCTGCAGGCCAAAGGCCTCGGTAAAGATGCGTCCGAGCACCGCCGGGAGCTTGGGCAGGTTGAACAGCACGATGCCCACGGTGATGACAAAATAGCACACCGCCATGATGGGCACCATCACGTCCAGACTTTTCACGGTGGCGTTCCGGCGCAGCACGATGACCGCTGCAATAGCCGTGAGCACCAGCGTTGTGGCCAGCGGCGGGATGTGGAAGGCATTTTCAAAGGCAGAGCTCACCGAGTTGGAGATGACCTGACTGATGCCGCACCAGCAGATGAGGCCGGACGCCGCGAACAGGGCCGCAGTCACAGAGCGCTTGAGCTTTTTGCCGCGCTTGCGCTCAGCCAGCACATGCAGGTAATAGGCAGGGCCGCCGCGCCAGCCGCCATACAGCGGATCGGGCTGGCGGTACTTCTGGGCAAGGGTGGACTCGATAAAGGAGGTGGATGCGCCCAGCAGGGCCGTGACCCACATCCAGAACACAGCGCCCGCACCGCCTGCGGAAACAGCGGCCACCACGCCCACCAGATTGCCCATGCCCACGCGGGTAGCGGTGGAAATGATCAGGGTCTGGAAGGAGGAAAGGCCGTCCCTGCCCTGCTTTTTTTCACACACGGCAGCGATCATATCCCGGAACAGCCGCACCGGCAGAAGACGGGTGCGGCTGGTGAACCAGATGCCCGCCGCAAGCAGCAGCACCACCATGAACGAAATTCCGATGCCGCCGCCCAGCGGAAGGATGAACAGATCGCCCCACAAAAGGCGATAGACGGATTCGATAAGATTTACCAGCAAGGCAGATTCCTCCTGTAGATCAATGGAATGAAGACGATGACTTCATTATAGTACAGTACAGAAGAATTGTAAAATCTAAAATATTGATAGCATGGATTGACCAAACCGAACGCTTTGTTGCAAATGTAGTTTTCCTTCACGACCCTTCCCGTGAAAATGTGGTTCAGGAAAGTCCGCAGACTTTCCTGAACCACGAAATTAAAATAAATTTTCCGCTGAATATGCCCAGAGTGCAACAACGACGACCGCCACCAGTGGCGGAAACAGGGAGAAGTTGTTGGGCAGCGGCCAGCAAGACACAAGTGCCGCCCAAGGCACGATGCGGATGCTGGGTGCCGCAACCCGATAGCGGAGGGCATTTTAAATCGTCCCACAAAAAAGGGACTGCCGCACGGCTTGTGCAACAGTCCCGGAGGAAGAAGCGCCTTTCAGCGCGGGGAAACGCTTACAGAATGTCGATGTACTCACCGGCCAGCGCCTTGTTCATGCTGCGCACAGCGCAGAACTTGCCGCACATGCTGCAGGTGTCGCTGTGGTCGTCCTCGGGCAGGCGGGCGTCGCGGATGGCCTTGGCGGTCTCCGGGTCCAGTGCGCAGGCGAACTGTGCATCCCAGTCCAGCACGCGGCGGGCATCGCCCATCTTGTCGTCGATGTCCCGGGCGTGGGGGATGCCCTTGGCGATATCGGCGGCGTGGGCAGCGATCTTGGAGGCCACGATGCCCTGCTTCACATCGTCCACGTTGGGCAGAGCCAGATGCTCGGCGGGGGTCACATAGCACAGGAAGGCTGCACCGCTGGCGGCTGCCACGGCGCCGCCGATGGCAGCGGTGATGTGGTCGTAGCCGGGGGCGATATCGGTGACCAGGGGTCCCAGCACATAGAAGGGTGCGCCCATGCAGATGCTCTTCTGCACCTCCATGTTGGCAGCCACCTGATTCAGGGGCACATGGCCGGGGCCTTCCACCATCACCTGCACGTTGTGTGCCCATGCGCGCTTGGTCAGCTCGCCCAGACGCACCAGCTCCTCGATCTGGCACACGTCGGTGGCGTCAGCCAGACAGCCGGGACGGCAGGCATCGCCCAGCGAGATGGTCACATCGTGCTCGGCGCAGATCTCGCAGATCTCGTCAAAGTGCTCGTAGAAGGGGTTCTCGTTGCCGGTCATGCTCATCCATGCAAACACCAGAGAGCCGCCGCGGCTGACAATGTTCATCTTGCGCTTGTGCTTGCGGATCTGCTCGATGGTCTTGCGGGTGATGCCGCAGTGCAGGGTGACAAAGTCCACGCCGTCCTCTGCGTGCAGACGCACCACATCGATGAAGTCCTGTGCAGTCAGCTCTGCCAGATCGCGCTGGTAGTGGATGACCGAATCGTACACCGGCACGGTGCCGATCATCACCGGGCACTCGTGGGTCAGCTTCTGGCGGAAGGGCTGGGTGTTGCCGTGGCTGGACAGATCCATGATGGCTTCTGCACCCATGTTGACGGCGCTCATCACCTTCTGCATTTCCACGTTGTAGTCCTTACAGTCGCGGGAGACGCCAAGGTTCACGTTGATCTTGGTGCGCAGCATGGAGCCGACGCCCTCGGGGTTCAGGCACTCGTGGTGCTTGTTGGCGGGGATGGCTACCTTGCCCTCAGCGACCCACTGGCGGATCTCCTCGGTGGTGCGGTATTCCTTTTTTGCCACGATCTCCATCTGCGGCGTGATGATGCCCTTGCGGGCAGCATCCATCTGAGTGGTATAAGTCTGCATACGCTCTGTTCCTCCAAATGACAGTTTATCTCTGAACAGCAGGGTGCTGGTCATACATTGATGCGGGTTAGCCTGCGTGCCGGGAGCTTTCTCCTCGGACACGAGTACGGGTTGCGGCACCCAGCGGATGCTTCGTGCATTGAGCAGCACTCGCATCCTGCTGGCCGCTGCCCCAACAGCAACTTCCTGTTTCCGCCACTGGCGGCGGTCGTTGCTGTTGCAGGTCATTCCGTCGCCCGCCCTACTGCCTGCGGCAGCAGGGTCCCACCCCAGCGGACGGTCCTCGGAGAAACTCCCGACCCGCAGGCAAGGGTGGCAGGCAAGTAGCCGTCATTCAGAAAAAGCAGAACGTTCTGGATGCCGGCACCTGCGCAAAATACGCTTTTCATGTTGGTTTTCTCCATGAATTTTATAACGCGGCCCAAGGTGGTGCCCCCGGTTTGCCGCGGGATCGGTCAGATGATCTGCTCGGAAAGCGCCTTCAACTCCCGGCACTCGGTCTCGATGTCGTCTGCTGCAAAAATGGCGCTCACAAGGGCCACACCGTCCACGCCGGTGCCCTTGAGCTGCAGGATGTTCTCTTTGTGGATGCCGCCGATGGCCACCACCGGGATGTCCACGGCGTCACAGATGGCCTTCAGGGTCTCGTGGGGCAGAACGTCCACATCGGTCTTGGTATGGGTGGCAAAGGCCGCACCCACACCAAGGCAGTCTGCGCCGTGCTTCACAGCTTCCTGCGCTTCCTCCACGCTGTGGACGGAAACGCCGATCATCATTCCCTCGCCCACACGGGCGCGCACCTGCGCTGCAGCCATATCCTCCTGCCCCACATGCACGCCCTCGGCGTGGCAGCGGATGGCAATGTCCACGTTGTCGTTCACAAAGAACGGCACGCCGTAGCGCTGGCACAGAGCATGGATCTCCACAGCCTCTTTCAGAAAAGCTTCGTCGTCCAGCTCTTTTTCACGCAGCTGCACACAGGTGACACCGCCCTTCAGGGCGCTTTCCACCTGCTCATAGAGGGACTGTTTTCCCACCCATGCGCGGTCGGTGACGGCATACAGAAGCATGTTCTGCTTATCGCACTTCATAGTTTGCTCCTTCTTCCAGCTGTTCCGGGGTCATATTGTAAATGGCATCGATGATGTAGCTGCGGTAGGTGGCGTTGCCGTCCTGCGGGGTGAGCCGCTTGTGGGCGATCTCGCCCGCAAGGCCCATAGCGCACACTGCGGCTGCAGCAGCTTCCAGCGGATGGCCGGGGTTGGCGGTAACGAAAGCCGCCGTGAGCGCTGAGAGCTGGCATCCGGTGCCGGTGATGCTGCTCATCATGGGATTGCCGTTGCGGATGACATAGGCTTTTTGCGTATCGGCCACGATGTCGATGGCACCGGTGATGGCAATGACGGCACCGGTCTGAGCCGCAAACTTTTTGGCAAAGGCCACGGCAGAATCCAGATTTTCCTCAGTGACTTTATCAGCCACATCGGCATCCACACCCTTGGTGGTGCCCGCGCCGGAGGCCAGCGTTTTGATCTCCGAGACATTGCCGCGGATCACCGCGAACTTCACGTCCCGGAGCAGGCGGTAGGCCGTATCGGTGCGCAGGCGGGATGCACCCGCACCCACCGGGTCCAGCACCACAGGATGGCCCAGCGCATTAGCCTTTTTGCCCGCCAGCAGCATGCTGGTGATGGTGCGGCTGTTCAGGGTGCCGATGTTGATGTTCAGTCCGCCGCAGATGGTGGTGATGTCCTCCACCTCGGCAGCATCGTCAGCCATGATGGGCGAAGCACCGCAGGCCAGCACCATGTTGGCGCAGTCGTTCACAGTGACGTAGTTGGTAATGTTATGGATGAGCGGGCAGGTGCGGCGCAGGTTCTCGAATTCTGTTTTGAACATTCGGGTGCACCTCTGTCAGGAAAGACTGTTCTGCATGGAGCGCAGTGCGCCGGAGCGCTGCAGGCTGTACACCAGCACGCCCGCAATGATGGAACCCACGGCAGTGGAGATGAGGAAGGGCACGATGTAGGCATAGAATGCGATATCACCGGCGCTCTTGCCCATGAGGAAGATGGCCACCGGGTAAGCGCACAGACCGCCCAGAATGCTGGTGCCGAACACCTCGCCCACCATAGTGGCAAAGATGTTTTTGGTCTTCCAGTACACAAGGCCGCACAGCAGAGCGCCGAACATGCTGCCGGGGAAGGCCATCAGGCTGCCCAGACCCAGCAGGTTGCGCAGCAGGGAGGCCACAAAGGCCACGCCCACGCCCCACCACGGGCCAAGCAGCACGGCGCAGGTCACGTTGACCATGTGCTGGATGGGTGCGCATTTGCTGCCAAACATGGGGAAGCTGAACACGCTGCCCACCACGCACAAAGCGCACAGCATACCGGCCAGCGCCAGCTTTTTCACAGAGAGATTTTTCATAAGGCAAGGCTCCTTTCTCCTGCGGGAGCAGCAAAACCGTACAGCGCCCCCGCAAACAGCCCGTACCGGACGGCACAGGCAAGATCTACAAGCGGTCGAGACTTTCTGGTCTCCTCTCACGCCGGAACACGGCTTCCCATCGCTGACGATTCACGGCACTCAGGGCGCTCCCCCTCAGTCCGCTGCGGCAGTCCCCCCGCAGAAAGGTACAAGGCATCCTCCTCAGAACAGTAAAATAAGCTACAACAAAAAACAGGAGACCCCCTTCTGCGGGGCCTCCTGCAAAAAATCATATGGATGACTTCCTACGGCGGCATTATCCGCATCAGGTAAAAGGGTCGAAGTTCGGATACTTCCTCTCAGCCCGCTGTCACGAGCTCCCCTGTATTTGATTGTGACTGTATTCTACACCCTTTGCACCAAAATTGCAAGAGGGAGGGGAATGATCGTGAATGCGGAGCGCATTTTTGATTGTTATGCTGTTGGAGAGCGCTCTTTTTTATAAGCCAAACCCGCCGTGCAGGGGTCTGCGCAGCGGGTTTGGCTATGAGGAGAATATTATGAAAAAGCAGAGAAAGTCGGTTTAACCCATGGTCACCTGCACCTGCACCGTGGTCCCGGCAGCAGCCAGCGGCAGCACATTGCCCGCAAGGGCTTTGCCGTCCACCGTGATGCTCTGCACACCGTGCTGCACGGCGGCGGTGTTGTCCACTGCAATGTGATACACTGCGCCCCGGTAGCGGCGGGTGACGGTGTAGCCGGTCAGGGTGTGGGGAATGCAGGGGTCTATCCGCAGGCCGTCCAGCGTGGGCTGGATGCCCAGAATGTACTGGCTCACATTGACGAAAGTCCATGCAGCCGTGCCGGTCAGCCAGCTGTTTTTTGCCTCGCCGAAGGTGGGCGCATCCCTGCCCGCCACCATCTGGCTGTAGACGTAGGGTTCGGTGCGGTGGATCTCGGAAATATCCTCGATGTAGGCCGGGCAGGTCTTGCGGTACACCTCAAAGGCCCGGTCGCCGTGGCCCAGCATGGTTTCGGCACAGCTGATCCACGGATTGTTGTGGCAGAAGATGCCTGCGTTCTCCTTGTATCCCGGCGGATAGCTGGAAATTTCGCCCAGATTCAGCTGGTAGCTGGTGTAGGCGGGCTGGTGCAGCACCACGCCGTATGGGGTGTCCAGTCGCTCCTCCACGCTCCGGAGCGCCTGCGCGGCCTGCCCGGTCTCCCTGCCGATGCCTGCCATGACGCACATGCCCTGCGGCTCAATGAAGATCTGTCCCTCGGTGCACTCCCTGCTGCCCACAGGGTTGCCAAAAGCATCGTAGGCACGCCGGAACCATGCGCCGTCCCAGCCTGCGGTCAGGGCCGCCTGCTCCACGGCGTCGATGCTCCGGCGGGCAGCTGCGGCCTCATCGGCAAGCTGCAGGCGGTCGCACAGCTCTGCATACTCGCGCCCGTACTTGACGAACATGCCTGCAATGAACACGCTCTCGGCCACCGGGCCCTCGCTGGGACCGGTGATCTGGAAGCTCTCGCCCGGGTGCTCCGAGAAGCAGTTCAGGTTCAGGCAGTCGTTCCAGTCCGCACGGCCAATGAGCGGCAGGCCGTGGGGGCCAAGATGGGTGCAGGTAAAGCGAAAGCTGCGGCGCAGGTGCTCCATAAGCGGCTGTGCCTTGCGCTCGTCGTTCTCAAAGGGCACCTGTTCTTCCAGAATGGGCCAGTCGCCCGTCTCCCGCAGATAGGCGGCGGTGGCGGCAATGAGCCACAGCGGGTCGTCGTTGAAGCCGGTGCCCACATCCCGATTGCCCTTTTTGGTCAGGGGCTGATACTGATGGTAGGCGCTGCCGTCCTCGAACTGAGTGGCGGCAATGTCCAGAATGCGCTCCCGCGCCCGGGCGGGGACGATGTGTACAAAGCCAAGCAGGTCCTGACAGCTGTCCCGAAAACCCATGCCGCGGCCGGTGCCGCTCTCGTAGTAGCTGGCCGAGCGGCTCATGTTGAAGGTGACCATGCACTGATACTGGTGCCAGAGGTTCACCATGCGGTCCAGCTTTTCCTCGCCGGACTGCAGCTGGTAGCCGGACAGCAGGCTCTCCCAGTGGTCGGCCAGCGCAGCACGGGCAGCATCCACCTGTGCATCGTCGGCGTAGCGGGCCATCATGGCGTGGGCGCGGGTCTTATTGATGACGCCGGGGTCGGTGAATTTTTCCTCCTGCGGGTTCTCGATGTAGCCCAGACCGAAGAGGATCTTCTTTTCCTCCCCGGGGGCAAGGGTGACATGGATATGCAGCGCACCCACCGGTGCCCAGCCGTGGGCGATGCTGCCGCTGCAGTGCCCGGCACGGACGGCCTGCGGGTCCGCCGGGCCGCCGTACACACCGCAAAAAGCATCCCGGGCGGTGTCAAAGCTGGTGACGGGGGTGTTGGACCAGAACACCGCGTAGTGATCGCGGCGCTCCCGGTACTCGGTCTTGTGGTAGATGGCACACGGTTCCACCTCCACCTCGCCGGTGGAGAAGTTGCGCTGGAAGTTGGTGCTGTCGTCTACAGCGTCCCACAGGCAGAACTCCACATAGCTGAACACGTCCAGCTCCCGGGGACGATCGCTGCAGTTGGTCAGGGTCAGCCGGTCCAGCTCACAGGCATCGCCCTTGGGCACGAACAGCTCCTGCGCGGCGCAGATGCCGTCCTTTTCGCCCTCCAGAATGGTGTAGCCCAACCCGTGGCGGCAGCTGTAGCGGTCCAGCGGCGTCTTGGTGGGCTGCCAGCCGGGGTTCCAGACCGTGCCGCCATCTTTAATGTAGATGTGATGGCCGTCCATATCCAGCGGAGAGCTGTTGTAGCGGTAGCGGGTCAGGCGGCGCAGCCGGGCGTCACGGTAAAAGCTGTAGCCGCCTGCCGTGTTGGAGACCAGACTGAAAAAGTCTTCACTGCCAAGGTAGTTGATCCACGGCAGCGGGGTCTGCGGGGTGGTGATGACATATTCCCTGCGTGCGTCATCAAAATGGCCGAATCTCATAAATGCTTCCTCCTTATCAGCGGCCGGGACAACCGGCTGCATCGTTTTTGCGAAAACGATTAAGAAATCAGACAGAAGCATTCTCTTCGCCTTTAGCATAGCCGAAGCCGCGCAAAAAAGCAAGGGGTCCCGCAAAAAAATTTCCGGAAACAGCGTTCACAAACCCGCGTATATTCATATTTTTTGCGCGGTTCCGCTGCCGTTCTTCCCGGTGCCGGCGGGAAACGAAACCGTCCGGACCCCATTTAGAAGTAATAATATCGGCAGCGAAACTCGCAGCGAAAATGTTTTCAATTTTCATCGAAATGTAACGAAATCCATCCGGAATGCACAATTTTGCTTCCCCGGAAACGGACAGAACGCCAAACTTTCATGAAAAACAATGAAAGTTTTTCTCATGCGCTTGATTTTTGATGCACAATGCGCTATCATGAAATTGCGAAAACGATTAAGCAATCGACAGAGAACATCCCCGCACAATATTTCCTGAAGGAGGCAGCAAAGTGATGCCGTCCCTGAAAGATCTGGCCAAGGAATGCGGTGTATCGGTGGCAACGGTCAGCAAGGCGCTGAACAACCAGCCGGACATCTCGGCCGCCACCCGGGAGCGGGTGCGGGCCGCTGCGCACCGCATGGGCTACCTGCCCAACGCCGCCGCCCGTTCCCTCAAGACCAACCGCACCTACAATCTGGGCGTTTTGTTTGTGGACGAACGGCAGAGCGGCCTGACCCACGAATATTTTTCTGCTGTGCTGGACAGCTTCAAGGTGGAAGCGGAAAAGCACGGCTACGACATCACCTTCATCAACCACAACATCAGCGGCCGGAGCATGAGCTATCTGGAGCACTGCCGCTACCGCAATGTGGACGGCGTGGTGATCGCCTGCGTGAACTTCTACGACCCGCAGGTGGTGGAGCTGGTGAACAGCGAGGTGCCTGTCGTCACCATCGACCATGTGTTCAACAACCGCATGGCCATCCTTTCGGACAATGTTTCCGGCCTGAAAGCGCTGGTACGGCAGGCATGGGCCTGCGGCCACCGCCGCATCGCCTTTATCCACGGCGAAAAGACCGCCGTCACCGAGAACCGTCTGGCGGGCTTCTATCAGGCCAGCGAAGAGCTGGGCCTGAAGGTTCCGGAGGAATATGTGCGGGAGGGCATCTACCACGATGCTGACCGCTGTGCCGCCGAGACTCAGGCCCTGCTGGCACTGCCGCAGCGGCCCACCTGCATCATCTTCCCGGACGATTTCTCCGCGCTGGGCGGCTACAACGCCATCAGCGAAGCGGGCCTTTCGATCCCTGAGGACATCTCAGTGATGGGCTACGACGGCATCTACCTTTCCCGGGTGGTCAAGCCTCAGCTGGTGACCTACCGGCAGAACACCACTGCGCTGGGCCGCACCGCCGCCGACAAGCTCATCGAGTTCATCGAGCACCCCCGTGTGACCCTGCCGGAACAGATCCGCGTTTCCGGCAAGCTGCTGGACGGCGGGTCGGTCCGCAGCCTCTGATCCGTCTCCCAAGGTTCTGGTTCGTGGAGCCTTTTTTTGAGAAGAAAGCTTTTTGCAGATAATGGAAAACCATGAAGGAGGTTTACCCTTATGAAAAAGATCTCTCGTCGTAATTTCCTGCTCGCATCCGGCGCAGTGACCATTGGTGCAGCTCTGGCTGCCTGCGGCGGTTCCTCCGCTTCCACCAGCACCGCTTCTTCCGCTCCCGCATCCAGCGCAGCCGCTTCCGGCACCTCTGCCGCCGGCAAGGTGCTGAACATCTGGTGCTGGAACGACGAGTTCCAGAGCCGCTTCAACGACTACTATCCGGAAGTTTCCGAGATCGCAGCGGACAAGTCCACCACCACCCTGAAGGACGGCACCACCGTCAAGTGGACCATCAACGCTAACGAAAACAACAACTACCAGAACAAGCTGGACGAAGCACTGCTGAGTCAGGACAGCGCCGCCGGCGATGACAAGATCGATATTTTCCTGATCGAGGCCGACTACGCGCTGAAGTATGTAGATTCCGACTACGTTCTGGATGTGAAGGCCGACATCGGCCTGACCGATTCCGATCTGGCCGGTCAGTACCAGTATACCAAGGACATCGTCACGGTGGACGGCAGCCAGCGCGGCACCACATGGCAGGCAACGCCCGGCCTGTTCGCATACCGCCGCAGCATCGCCAAGGATGTTTTGGGCACCGATGACCCCACCGAGGTGCAGGCACACCTGTCCGACTGGGATAAGTTCAACGATGTGGCGGCACAGGCCTCTGCCAAGGGCTACAAGATGCTGTCCGGCTTTGACGATGCATACCGCACCTTCTCCAACAATGTGGCCGCTCCGTGGGTGGACGGCACCACCGTCACCGTGGACGAGAACATCATGAAGTGGGTGGAGCAGACCAAGGAATACACCGACAAGGGCTACAACAACAAGTCCAGCCTGTGGGACAGCCAGTGGGCAGCCGATCAGGGCCCCACCGGCAAGGTGTTTGGCTTCTTCTACTCCACATGGGGCATCAACTTCACCCTGCTGGGCAACTCGCTGGAGACCCCTGTGGCCGAAGGCGGCAAGGAGGAAGTGGGCAACGGTATCTACGGCGACTACGCCGTGTGCGAAGGCCCTCAGCCCTACTACTGGGGCGGCACCTGGATCTGCGGTGCAGCCGGCAGCGACAACATCGAGACCATTAAGGATGTTATGCAGAAGCTGACCTGCGATGAAGCCATCATGAAGCAGATCACTATGGATACGCAGGACTACACCAACAACGAGAAGGCTATGAACGAGATCGCAAACAGCGATTACAGCTCCGCTTTCCTGGGCGGCCAGAACCACATCGCTCTGTTTGCAGAGGCTGCAACCAAGATCGATATGTCCAACGCAGGCCCCTACGATCAGGGCCTGAACGAGAGCTTCCAGAATGCGTTCAAGGATTACTTCACCGGCAACGTGGACGAGGATACCGCAAAGGCAAACTTCGAGACCGCCATCAAGGAGAAGTACCCCGAGCTGACCGATGTGGTCTGGCCCGCATGATCGCGGCATGACCCAATTCGCTGACACGGAAAAGTAAATACAGAGGGCGGGCGGCATATCTCGCCCGCCCTCTTTGCTTTTCTACAGATAACAGGAGGCGATCCTATGGGAGAAAAGAAAAAGAAAGGGTCGATCAGCTACGCGAAATGGGGCTACATCTTCATTGCGCCGTTCTTTATCATCTTCGCGGTATTCCAGCTGATCCCTCTGGCATCCACCATCTACTACAGCTTTTTTGAATATTACCGCAGCGGCCTGAAGATCATCGGCCCCAGCTTTGTGGGCCTGAAAAACTACATTACCCTGTTCGCCACCGACCTGCCCAAGTATTTCAGCAACACGCTGATCCTGTGGATCATCGGCTTTATCCCGCAGATCGCCGTTTCGCTGCTGCTGGCGGCATGGTTCACCGACCTGCGTCTGAAGCTGAAGGGCCAGACCTTCTTCAAAACGGTCATCTACATGCCCAACCTGATTATGGCGTCGGCCTTTGCCATGCTGTTCTTTGCGCTGTTCTCGGACAACGGCCCGGTGAACGCCGTGCTGCTGAGCATGGGCTGGATCAAGGCTCCCATCAGCTTTTTGAACACCGTGTGGGGCAACCGTGGGCTCATCGGCCTGATGAATTTTCTCATGTGGTTCGGCAACACCACCATCATGCTCATGGCAGCCATCATGGGCGTGGACCCCACCCTGTACGAGGCTGCGGAGCTGGACGGCTGCACCCCGAACCAGATGTTCTGGAAGATCACCATTCCGCTCATCCGGCCCATTCTGGTCTACGTGATGATCACCTCCATGATCGGCGGTCTGCAGATGTTCGATGTGCCGCAGATCCTCACCAACGGCAAGGGCGGGCCGGACCGCACCTCCACCACCATGATCATGTACCTGAACAACCACCTGTTCAGCAAGAACTACGGCATGGCCGGTGCTGTCTCGGTGGTGCTGTTCCTCGTTTGTGCGGTGCTGTGCGTGGTGGTCTACTTCTCCCTCACCCGGGAGGATGACGGCCTGACCAAAGCCCAGCGCAGGGAATTGAAAGCTGCCCGGAAGGCAGCAGCTAAAGGGGGCAAGTGAATATGGCACGCACTCCGAAAACGCAGTCTGAAAAAGCAACACTGGCGGCACGCCGCGCCTGGTGCTATCTGGTGCTGGTGCTCATCAGCTTTCTGTGTCTGTTCTTCTTCTATGTGCTGGTGATCAACTCCACCCGCACCCATTTTGAGATCCAGAAGGGCTTCTCGCTGCTGCCGGGCAAGTCCCTCGTCACCAACTTCCGGAACGTGCTGGCGGACGCCAACATCCCGGTGGGCACCGGCATCCGCAACAGCCTGATCGTCTCTGCCTGCTCGGCAGCCCTCAGCGTGTATTTCTCGGCCCTGACGGCTTACGGCATCTACGCCTACAATTTCCGGTTCAAAAAAGCCGCCTTTGCCATCATCCTGCTCATCATGACCATGCCCACGCAGGTGTCGGCTCTTGGCTTTTTGCAGCTCATCACCAAAATGGGCCTGAAAAACAGCTTTGTCCCGCTGATCCTGCCCAGCATCGCAGCGCCCACGGTGTTCTTCTTCATGAAGCAGTATCTGGACGCTTCCCTGCCCATGGAGATCGTGGAGGCCGCCCGCATCGACGGTGCAGGCGAGTTCTATACCTTTAATAAGATCGTGCTGCCCATCATGAAGCCTGCTCTGGCGGTGCAGGCCATCTTCTCCTTCGTGGCCAGCTGGAACAACTACTTCATTCCCGCTCTGGTGCTGGACAGTGCCGACAAAAAGACCCTGCCCATCCTCATTGCACAGCTGCGCAGCGCAGACTTCCTCAAGTTCGATATGGGCAAGGTGTACATGATGGTGGCCATCGCCATCCTGCCGGTGATCATCGTCTATCTGCTGCTCTCCAAGTTCATCGTCCGCGGTGTGGCGCTGGGCGGTGTCAAAGGTTAAAAAGCACATCTGACCGCAAAAGGGCCCCCGCCGGTTGGCAGGGGCCCTTTTGCTGTGTTTAGGAACTGTTTAAGGTGTCAGATACACCCCAGGATACAGGGAATGGTTCCATCAGACAAGGAGAGAAAAGAAGAAAAGACAAGGCACATACACACTCTGTCGGAGACGCTCAGGGGAAAGTGATTTACTCGCCGCGGACAGCTGCGAAGCCTGCCTCCAGATCGGCAATGATATCATCGATGTGCTCGGTGCCGATGGACAGGCGGATGGTGTTCTGGTAGATCTGCTGCTCGGCCAGCTCCTGATCGTTCAGCTGGCTGTGGGTGGTGGAAGCGGGGTGGATGACAAGGCTCTTCACATCCGCAACGTTTGCCAGCAGAGAGAAGATCTTCAGGTTATCGATGAACTTGAATGCTTCCTCGCGGCCGCCCTTGATGTTGAAGGTAAAGATGGAAGCACCGCCGTTGGGGAAGTACTTCTCGTACAGGGCGTGATCCGGGTGATCCGGCAGGGAGGGGTGGTTGACCTTCTCCACCTGCGGGTGGTTTGCCAGAAACTCGACCACCTTCTTGGTGTTCTCCACATGGCGCTCGATGCGCAGGCTCAGGGTCTCGGTGCCCTGCAGCAGCAGGAAGGCGTTGAACGGAGAAATGGTGGCACCGGTATCACGCAGCAGGATCGCACGGATGTAGGTGACAAAGGCTGCGGGGCCTGCTGCATCGGCAAAGGAGACGCCGTGGTAGCTGGGGTTGGGATCGGCAATGTTGCCGAACTTGCCGCTTGCCTTCCAGTCGAACTTGCCGCTGTCCACGATGATGCCGCCCAGCGTGGTGCCGTGGCCGCCGATGAACTTGGTGGCGGAATGAACAACGATATCTGCGCCGTGCTCAATGGGACGGATCAGGTACGGGGTGCCGAAGGTGTTATCGATGACCAGCGGCAGGCCGTGCTTGTGCGCGATGGCAGAAATGGCGTCGATATCGGGGATATCACTGTTGGGGTTGCCCAGAGTTTCCAGATAGATTGCCTTGGTGTTGGGCTGGATGGCGTTCTCCACCTCGGCCAGATCGTGTGCGTTCACAAAGGTGGTGGTGACGCCGAACTGGGTCAGGGTGTGCTCCAGCAGGTTGTAGCTGCCGCCGTAGATGGTCTTCTGGGCCACGATGTGGTCACCGGCCTGTGCCAGTGCCTCGATGGTGTAGGTGATAGCAGCGGCACCGGAGGCGGTTGCCAGAGCAGCCACGCCGCCCTCCAGAGCAGCGATGCGCTTCTCGAACACGTCCTGCGTGGAGTTGGTCAGGCGGCCATAGATGTTGCCGGCATCTGCCAGACCAAAGCGGTCTGCTGCGTGCTGGCTGTTGCGGAACACATAGGAAGTGGTCTGGTAGATAGGCACTGCGCGGGAATCGGTTGCGGGATCGGCCTGCTCCTGGCCAACGTGAAGCTGCAGGGTCTCAAATTTATAGTTAGACATTGTATTTTACCTCTCTATTTGTACTTTTAGTATAATTCCCTGATACAAAAAATCCCGATGCGTGATACAAAAGCGCACCGGGCAATCACAATTCAGCTGCAAAACTGTCCCATGTCACATTCGGGCACACATTCGTGCACAACAAGAGGGCATCGTACAGTTCACAGCCAGATGTTCTGCCCGGTCACCGCACATTCGCCCACAGCGGAAGTTTGCATGCAGCAGGTCGTTCCAAATCAGCTTCATATCCGTGCCCTCCTTTCCCGTAAAACTCTTTCCCACTCCTCTACAAGCCGGTCTTTCAATTTCCCATCAGGCTTGTGGATTTGTTGTCTGCATTATATCCCTTCTTACCTAGTTTGTCAATGGGTTAATTCCAGTTTTTTGCAAATTGAGTTTTCTGCACGATGCGCAGCCCGCATTTGCGGCAGGGCCTTGTGCAGTTGCAACAGGAGTCATACTTTTTCTGTTTCTTCGGAGAACTTTTTCCATTCCTTGATAAAACCTTAAAAATTTGCTGCTATACTGGAATCATTCTTGCAAAAGCCCGGCAAATCGTTTATTATGGTAGCGTTCTTTTTTATCATCAAAGGAGTTTTTCGATGCTTCATCGTTTCTTTCGTTTTGTAACACAGAGCCTGCTCACCTTCCTGTGCATTCTGCTGCTCGGCGGACTGCTGGCAGGCGGCTGGTTCTTTTATCAGGGCAGGCAGCTGTACCGCAGTGCCGCCAGCAGTTACCCGGTGGCTTCCATGTACGACACCATCCGTGCCCGCGGGAGCTATACCTCCTACGATGCGCTGCCGCAGACCTATATCAATGCGGTCATCTGCACCGAGGACGAGCACTTTATGACCCACAAGGGCATCGACCCGGGGGCCATCGCCCGCGCCCTGCTGGCCGATCTGCGCACCCACTCTCTGGCCGAGGGCGGCAGCACCCTGACCCAGCAGCTTGCCAAGAACGAGCTTTTCACGCAGGACAAGCATCTGGCCCGCAAGGCCGCCGAAATGCTGGCCGCGTTCGATCTGGAAAAGGCCTACTCCAAGCAGCAGATCTTTGAGATGTACGCCAACACCATCTATTTTGGAAACGGCTGCTACGGCATTACGCAGGCCGCTGAGGGGTACTTTGGCAAGGAGCCCGCTCAGCTGACCGATGCCGAAGCCGTGTTTCTGGCGGGCCTGCCCAACGCGCCCTCACTCTACGCCAGCAGCCCGGAGCTGGCCCTCAAGCGCACCCAGACCGTGCTCAAGCGGATGGTCAAGTGCCGGGTGCTCACTCAGATGCAGGCCGATGCAATCGCGGAAGAGGCTGCAGGGCTGACGGTCTGAGCGGCAGCTCGCACTGTGCTTTTCGTCCATAACAAAACGCCGCGCCCTGTCTGCTGCGGAACAGACGGGGCGCGGTATTTTTTGCGGTATTTGGTTTGTAAAGGAGGAATCATGTTACCCATTCAGGCAGTTGCGGCTCTGCCTGTCCGGTAATATCAGGATACCAGATAATTTCAGCGAAAACATGTTCTTTATATGAAGCTTTTATGAATTTACCGGTTCTTTGCCGCGCTGCAGGAGTGAACAATTACTCCGGTGCCTTCATGCTTTCCACCATGCTGATATGGCGCACATGCCGCCGCATGGCAAAACAGACCACAACGGTGAACAGCATGGTCAGCGCCACTGCCAGTAGGTAGCTGCGGGGTGCAATGGTGCGAATGAACATCAGCTGATCCATTTCCACGGTCAGGATGATGAACCGGTGCAGCGGCACGCCCAGCAGCAGGCCCACACCGGAGCCGATGAGGGACAAAAGCTCGATTTCGCGGAAGATGTAGCGGTACACTTCTTTGTCATAGAAGCCCAGCACCTTGATGGTGGCAAGCTCCTTTTTGCGCTCGGCAAGGTTGACGCTGATCAGGTTGTACAGCACCACCGCCGCCAGCGCCGCCGCGCACACGATGATCAGCACCACCACGTAGTTCAGGCTGCCGATCAGGCTGCCGAACATGGAGGTGGTGTCCTCGGTGAAGCTGACGCTGCTGACGTAGTTGCAGCCCAGCAGCTTTGTGCGCAGGGCGTTGTACTCTGCCTCGGTGGCACAGCCGGTCAGGCCGTACACGGTATTCCACTCCGGTGTGCCGCCCAGCAGGCTCTCCAGCTGTGCACCGGACAGATACAGCCGGGTGAACATGTAGTTCTCGGCAATGCCGGTCAGGGTCAGCGGCACACGGCTCCCGTCTGCAGCCTCCACGTAGAACGTATCACCCACGCTCAGCCCCAGATTCAGGGCCGTTTTTTCGGTCAGGATCACGCTGTCCTCTTCAAAGGGTATGGGATCGTGGCCCACCCGGGTGCGGAAGGTGAAGTATTCGGTCATCCGGGCATCGTCCTCCGCGCCCACGATGCTGACGTCGGCGCTCCCGCCCTCTTCATTATAAAGGGTGGTGGACTTTGTGTAGAACGCGCCCCAGCTGCGGACCGCACTGCTGCTGTCCAGCGTGCTGGCAAGGCCCTGTTCCATGGTCAGCGCCTTTTCGTCGCTGAGGACGATGGTCATATCGTTGTGGGTCAGCTGCTCAGACTGCTTGTCCACGATGGGCAGGATGGAATCCTGAATGCCAAAGCCGATCAGCAGCAGCGCTGTGCAGCCCGCCACGCCCAGCACGGTCATGAAAAAGCGCTTTTTGTAGCGGAACAGGTTGCGGGCAGTGGTCTTTTGGGAGAAGCTCATGTGCTGCCACAGCGGGGTGATGTACTCCAAAAAGATACGCTTGCCCGCCACAGGTGCCCGGGGCAGCAACAGGGCTGCGGTCTTTTCCTTCAGGCTGGCGCGGCAGGCGCTCCATGTGGCAAAACCGATGACGGCCGCACTGATGGCCACGCTGGCTGCCGCCATGCCGGGGTAAAAGTGCAGCGTGAAGGTGGACATGCTGAAGATCATCTGGTAGGCGTACCAGATGATGAGCGGGAACACCACAAAGCCGATGATCATGCCCACGATGCTGCCCAGCACGCTGGCGCTGAGGGCATAGAACAGGTACTTGCCTGCGATCTTTGCGTTGGAGTAGCCCAGCGCTTTCAGGGTGCCCAGCTGCAGGCGGTTCTCGTCCACCATGCGGGTCATGGTAGTAGTGGCCACCAGTGCCGCCACCAGAAAGAAGAACACCGGGAACACCCGTGCAATGGCATCCATGCGGTCGGCATACTGCTCAAAGGTGACAAAGCTCATGGTGGAGCCGCGGTCCAGCACATACCACTCGCCGCTCTTGATCTGGCTCACCTGCTCCTCAGCGTCGTTCAGCTGGGCAAGGCCGTCGGCCAGCTGCTGTTCGGCTTCGGCCTTCCGGCTCTCATACTCCGCGCGGGAATCGGCCAGCTGCTGCACGCCGTCCCTGTATTCCTGCCAGCCCTCGTCCAGCCGGGTGCGTGCCGCATCGAACTGGGTGTAGGCTGTGGCCGTGCCGGTGGTCAGCTGCAGCTGCCCCTGCAGAAGCTTTACCTTCATCTGGCGCAGTGCGGCTTTGGCTTCGGTCACCAGCTGCTCGTTGGAAAGGCTGGGCGAAGAGATCAGCCCCTGTGCATACATCTGGCGCTTGCCCGCGTCCAGCTGGGCCTGATAGCCGTTCAGCTGGCCGCTGATGTTGTCATAAGCATCCTGCGCCTTCTGCAGGGCGTCCCGCAGGTCGGTGTATTCCTCGTCGGCGGGCTCGGCCTCGTCCAGCGCCTTCTGCGCGTTGTGCAGAGCCGTTTCCGCATAGCCCAGCAGCGGGTCGGCCACCTTTTTCAGGTTCACCAGCATCTCGATCTGCTGCAGCTGATCCTCAAATTCCAGCAGCTGCTGCTCGCCGCTCACCAGCTCGTCCGCACCGCCCTGCATGGTATCCGGCAGGGCCTTTTTGCTGGCGGCAAGCTCCGCTTCGCCCGCGTCCAGCTGGGCTTTGGCGCTGTCCAGCTGCGCCTGTGCATCGGCCAGCTGCTGCTCTGCCTCTGCAAACTGACGGTCCGCTTCGGCTTTTTTGTCGTTGTACTCGGCCCGGGCGTCGGCCAGCTCTGCACTGGCGTCCTCGATCAGCTCCGCCCGCCGGGCCGTGCACTGTGCGCCGCTGATGGCCTTTACCCTTGCGGCTGTGTCATCCACTGTCACCTGATACTCGTCCGAGTAATTATCATACAGACCGGCATTTTTCACCTTGAGATAGCACGCCGTATAATAATCCATGGTCAGGCTGCCTTCCGGCAGGAATACGATATCATCCAGCTGGCCGTCACCGGCGGTGCTGCTCTCCTTGTCCGTGGAAAAATGCTGCGGGTCCTGCACGGTGCCCACCACCGTGAACTGCTTCCGGCTCACATGTTCGGTGTCCTCCGGCAGGGTGAGCACCGTGCCCGGCTCCACCGGGTCGCCGTAGCCCATCACATGCACCACGCACTCGTCCGGAGCCTCAGGCATCCGGCCCGAGAGCAGCACCAGACGGTCCATATTTTCTGCCGTGTCGGCCCCAGGGTCGGCGGGCAGCTGCTGCAGGCGCACCACCGCCGTCTCGCTCTGGCCCTGCCACTGGGCCTCCACGTCCTGATATTTCACCGGCTGCACAGCCTCCACGCCGTCCACGGCGGCAATGGCGGCAATGTCCTCCTCCGAAAGGCCCAGCGTGGACAGCACCCGCAGGTCGAATACGTTCTGCTGCACGTAGTATTTCTGCCCGGCGATGCGCATGCTGGGCGCAAAACTCATCAGGCCGGTCAGCATCATAACGCCCAGCGCCACGATGCCGAACAGCGAGACCATGCGGCTCAGATTGTCCTTCATTTCCCGCAGGATGTTTTTACGATAACTTTTCAGCACAGCTCTCACCACTCAATCTCCTGCACCGGCACAGGGTGCTCGTTGACCTGATTGGAGACGATCTTACCGCTGCGCACCTGAATGATGCGGTCTGCCATCGCCGTCAGGGCGGTGTTGTGGGTAATAACGATCACCGTGCGGCCGGTGCGGCGGCAGGTATCCTGCAAAAGGGCCAGCACCTGCTTGCCGGTCTTGTAGTCCAGTGCACCGGTGGGCTCGTCGCAGAGCAGCAGCTTGGGGTTTTTGGCCAGTGCGCGGGCAATGGACACCCGCTGCTGCTCGCCGCCGGAAAGCTGGGCCGGAAAGTTGTTCAGCCGCTCTCCCAGACCCACGCTGCGCAGAGTCTCTTTGGGGTCCAGCGGGTCGCGGCAGATCTCGCTGGCCAGCTCCACATTCTCCAGTGCGGTCAGGTTCTGCACAAGGTTGTAGAACTGGAACACAAAGCCCACATCGTACCGGCGGTAGGTCGTCAGCTCTCTGGCGGTAAAATGGCTCACGTTCTGGCCGTCCAGCCAGACGTTGCCCTCGTCGCAGCTGTCCATACCGCCAAGGATGTTCAGCAGGGTGGTCTTGCCTGCGCCGGAGGGCCCCACGATGATACAGAACTCGCCCTTATCCACATAGAAATTCAGGTGGTCTGCGGCGGCGATCTTCACACTGCCGGTCTGGTAGTATTTGCAAACGTCCTCAAACTCCACAAAGTGCTCCATGGCGTCTTTTCCTTTCTATCGGGAATGCATACTGTTTCAATTTAACTATAACATCTCCCGGCAGACTTTGCAAAGACATCTGCGCAAATTTTCAAAAACTTAACAGAAAAGCGCAAAAAGGGCCGCTGCACATCCCTGCGTGCAGCAGCCCTTTCATCATTTGATCTCAGCGGTCAGCGCCCCACGATCAAATCGCGGCGGCAGCGCAGGCCCACGGTGAGGAAGGTGTTTTCGCCCAGTCGGCGCAGCACCACGCGGTCGGTGCCCTTCTGGCCCTCCACCAGCAGAGACAGGTTCAGGGTGGTGGAGCCCTTCTCAGTCTGGACCACCAGCGTGCTCACACCCTCGTTCAGCAGGGTCTGCATGTCCTGCACGGTGGTGCGGAAGGTGGCAGAACCGGCGGGCACATCCAGCGTCAGCACACTGTCCTTCTGGCGGGCAGTGTACAGCACTTCTCTGCCGAACAGGCCCTTGACGGTGTAGCGGGCCTCGCTCTTTTTCGCCGCTGCATCTGCGGACGGGGCGGCCAGCTCATCGCCGGAGATCAGCATGATATTGCCCTGAATGGGGTTTCCCTCCGGTGCGCCGTAGCCGCCGTAGGTGGGGTCCTTTTCGCCGATCGCCACATCGGCGCTGTGCAGGGCGATATCCCCCTGCACCATCTGCTCCTGCGGGGGCAGATAGCCTGCGGCAACAGGGTCGTTGATGTCTGCCTCTGCGGCAAATGCGCCCACGCTCAGCATAGCGGCAGCACCCAGCACTGCAGCGGTGGTGGTGACGGTACGGACAAATTTATGGTTCAGTTTCATTTGGAATACCTCCGTTGATGGCGGTTTTGCACCGCACATTTTTGTTTTGTGGAAAACCATGGTCTGCCATGCGGTGTAATACAAAACCGCCGCATCTGTCTTATAAACGGATGCGGCGGCGGAATTATTGCAGCGGGCTAAAAAAATTTTTTGGAAGCTCTGCCGCCGGGGTCACTGGGCCTGTGCCGGTTCCCGGTTCAGGATCTCCATGAACTCCTCGCCGGTGATGGTCTCCTTCTGGTACAGATACTGTGCCAGCTCGTCCAGCTTGGCGCGGTTGTCGGTCAGGATGCGGATGGCCTTTTCGTGCTGGGCCTTGACCAGCTCCACCACCTTCTGGTCGATCTCGCGCTGGGTCTGCGCCGAGCAGGCCAGCGAGGTGTCGCCGCCCAGATACTGGTTGTTCACGGTCTCCAGCGCCACCATGTCAAAATCCTTGCTCATGCCGTAGCGGGTAAGCATGGCGCGGGCAAGCTTGGTGGCCTGCTCGATATCGTTGGAGGCACCGGTGGTGATGGATCGGAACACCACTTCCTCGGCGGCGCGTCCGCCGGTAAGGGTAGCGATCTTGTTTTCCAGCTCTTCCTTGCTCATCAGGTAGTGGTTGCCCTCGTCCACCTGCATGGTGTAGCCCAGTGCGCCGGAAGTGCGGGGGATAATGGTGATCTTCTGCACAGGGGCAGAGTTGGATTGCTTGGCCGCCACCAGTGCATGGCCGATCTCGTGGTAGGCCACGATGCACTTTTCCTTATCGGTCAGGATGGAGTTTTTCTTCTGGTAGCCTGCAATGACCACCTCGATGCTCTCCTCCAGATCGGCCTGCGTCACGCTCTTGCGGCCTGCACGCACGGCGCGCAGGGCTGCTTCGTTGACGATGTTGGCAAGTTCCGCACCGGAGGCGCCGGAGGCCATGCGGGCCACGGTGTTGAAGTCGATGCCCGGGGCCAGCGCCACCTTTTTGGCGTGCACTTTCAAAATCTCTTCGCGGCCCTTGAGGTCGGGCAGCTCCACCGGCACGCGGCGGTCAAAACGTCCGGGACGGGTCAGGGCCGGGTCCAGCGAATCCGGGCGGTTGGTGGCCGCCAGAATGATAACACCGGTGTTGCCCTCAAAGCCGTCCATCTCGGTGAGCAGCTGATTCAAAGTCTGCTCACGCTCATCGTTGCCGCCGAGATTGCCGCTGTTGCGCTTCTGGCCGATGGCATCGATCTCATCAATGAACACGATGCAGGGGGCCTTTTCCTTTGCCTGCCGGAACAGGTCGCGCACCTTGGACGCGCCCATGCCCACGAACATCTCCACGAACTCCGAGCCGGAAATGGAGAAGAAGGGCACGTTGGATTCGCCTGCCACGGCCTTGGCCAGCATGGTCTTGCCGGTGCCCGGAGGGCCCACCAGCAGGATGCCCTTGGGCATGGATGCACCAATGCTCTCGTACTTGCCGGGATCGTGCAGGTAATCCACGATCTCCTGCAGGTTTTCCTTGGCTTCATCCTCACCGGCAACATCCGCAAAGCGGATGCCGTGGGTGGACTGCACATAGACCTTGGCGTTGGATTTGCCCACGCCGCCGAACATCATAGCCCCCGGGCCGCCGCCGGCCTTTTCCATCAGCTTTTTGTTCATCTGGTTGCCGATGAAGCTGAACAGCAGGATGGGCAGCAGGAACCAGATCAGGAAATTGAGCATCGGCGACCCCTGCTCCACGATCTCGCTGGAAAACTGCGCTCCGGCATCATACAGGCGCTGGGTAAGCTCCGGGTCGTTCATCAGGCCGGTCTTGTAGACCTGCTTTTCCTCTTTATCGGTAAAAATGATCTGGTTGGATTCGATATCCACACGGCCGATGTTCTTTTCCTCGGTCATGGTCATAAAGGTACCGTAGTCCACTTCCTCCACCTGACGCTCGCTCATCCACGGCAGCAGCACAAGGTTGAGCAGCAGCAGGACCGCCAGCACGATGGCGTAATAGATCGCCAGCGGCTTTTTGGAAGGCTTGACTTCTTTCATGACGCTTCCTCCTTTGGTTCTTGATGCAAGTAGTATAGCACAGCCGCCGGGCCCGCAACAGCGGTTCGAGCAGAACTTTCCAAAAACTTAGCAAATTGTTAACATTAGTGCCCCGTGCACAATTTTGGAAAATTCTGCCCCTTCTTTTGTGAAATTGTTTCATTTTGAGAATGAGCCAGACTGCTTGACACTGCCCGCGAATCATGCTAAACTTAGTCCACTTTGAAAAAAGCACAAATGCGTTGACGGGGAAAAAACGAATTTCTTCTGCGTACAGAGAGCCGCCGGGTGGTGCAAGGCGGGTGCAGAGGGCTTCGGTTACTGGCCCCTGAGCGGCAGAGCTGAACATGCAAGTAGGCTCTGACGGACGCCCACCGTTACCCGGGCAGCGATTCGCCGCAAAAAGCCGATCGTGCAAAGCGGCTGTGCCCAAAGGCGCAGCAAGGAGAGTGGTACCACGGGTGCCCTGTAGTTTGAATTTACAGGCTCTCGTCTCTCAAGGTTTTCGCCTTGAAAGACGAGAGCCTTTTCGTATGTAAACCCTCTCAGTCGCCTGACGGCGACAGCTCCCCCGAGGGGGGAGCTTTAAGAAAAGGGAAGAGATCTTTCTTCGAAGAAGGACCGACTTGCCCGTCAGAAGCCGAAAAGCTCCCCCTTTGGGGGAGCTGGCAGCCCCGCAGGGGCTGACTGAGAGGGTTCGTCTCACCACAACATCAGGAGGACGCACATTATGATGGACGCAACCAAGTACGCTCCGGGTTACTACCCGGTACCCGCAGGCTATGACAGCTGGGTAAAGAAGGATCACATTGAAAAGGCCCCCGCATGGTGCAGTGTGGACCTGCGCGACGGCAATCAGGCCCTGATCGTGCCCATGAGCCTTGAGGAAAAGCTGGAGTTCTTCCAGATGCTGGTAAAGATCGGCTTCAAGGAGATCGAGGTGGGCTTCCCTGCCGCCAGCGACACCGAGTACGAGTTCCTGCGCACCCTGATCGAGAAGAACATGATCCCCGAGGATGTCACCGTGCAGGTGCTGACCCAGTGCCGTGACCACATCATCCGCAAGACCTTTGAGGCCGTCAAGGGCGCGCCCCGGGCGGTGATCCACTTCTATAACTCCACCTCTGTGGCCCAGCGCGAGCAGGTGTTCCACAAGAGCAAGGAGGAGATCAAGAAGATCGCCACCGACGGCGCAAAGCTGGTCAAACAGCTCAGTCAGGAGTACGAGGGCAACTTCCTGTTCGAGTACAGCCCCGAGAGCTTCACCGGCACCGAAGTGGACTACGCCGTGGATGTGTGCAATGCCGTGTTGGACATCATGCAGCCCACCCCGGACCGCCCCATGATCATCAACCTGCCCGTTACCGTGGAAATGAGCATGCCGCATGTCTACGCAAACCAGATCGAGTACTGCGACAAGCACCTGAAATACCGCGACAGCGTGATCATCTCCACCCACCCCCACAATGACCGCGGCACCGGCGTGGCCTGCGCAGAGCTGGCCGTGCTGGCGGGTGCACAGCGGGTGGAGTGCTGCCTGTTCGGCAACGGCGAGCGCACCGGCAACGTGGACGCGGTGACGCTGGCCATGAACATGTACAGCCACGGCGTAGACCCCAAGCTGGACTTCTCTGATATGCCGGACATCTGCGCCACCTACGAGCGAGTGACCCGGATGCACATTTACGAGCGCACCCCCTACGCCGGTCAGCTGGTGTTCGCCGCCTTCTCCGGCAGCCATCAGGACGCCATTGCAAAGGGCATGGCCTACCGCAAGGAGCATGGCGAGCACCGCTGGACCTGCCCCTACATCCCGGTGGACCCCCACGACATCGGCCGCACCTACGACGCCGACGTCATCCGCATCAACAGCCAGAGCGGCAAGGGCGGCATCGGCTTTGTGCTGGAGCAGAACTTCGGCTACAACCTGCCGCCCAAGATGCGCGAGGCGCTGGGCTACAAGGTCAAGAGCGTTTCCGACCACAGCCACAAGGAGCTGAGCGCAAACGAGGTGCTGCACATCTTCGAGGATGCCTTCCTCAACCGCTGCAAGCCGCTCAACGTTCTGGAAGCCCACTTTGCACAGGTGGGCGGCATCACTGCCACCGTCACGCTGGAGCTGAATGGTCAGCGCAAGGTGGTCACCTCGGTGGGCAATGGCCGTCTAGACGCCGTGGCAAACGCCATCCAGAGTGCCACCGGCATGGAGTTCCACCTCGAGACCTACTCCGAGCACAGTCTGGACGAAGGCTCCACCTCCCGCGCTGCCTCCTACGTCGGCCTTGTCTGGGGCGATAACACCGTCACATGGGGTGCCGGCACCGACACCGATATCATCGTGGCCGGCATCAAGGCACTGGTGAGCGCGATCAATAATAAATAAAAGCATTTTTTCGATAAAAGGAGAGTACCATCATGGGAATGACCCTGACGCAGAAAATTCTTGCCGCACATGCTGGTCTTGCCGAGGTCAAGGCAGGCCAGCTCATCAATGCAAAGCTGGACATCGTGCTGGGCAACGATATCACCACCCCCGTTGCCATCAACGAGTTCGAGCGTGCCGGTTTCAACTCCGTGTTCGACAAACAGCACATTGCCATCGTGCTGGATCACTTTGTGCCCAACAAGGACATCAAGAGTGCCACCCAGTCCAAGCAGTGCCGCGAGTTCGCCAACAAGTACGACATCCTCAACTTCTACGATGTGGGCCAGATGGGCATTGAGCACGCCCTGCTGCCTGAAAAAGGCATCGTGACCGCAGGCGACTGCGTCATCGGTGCGGACAGCCACACCTGCACCTATGGTGCACTGGGCGCCTTCTCCACCGGCGTCGGCTCCACCGACATGGCTGCCGGTATGGCCACCGGCATGGCATGGTTCAAGGTTCCCTCCGCCATCAAGTTCGTGCTCAAGGGCAAGTTCGGCCCCCGGGTGTCCGGCAAGGACCTGATCCTGCACATCATCGGCATGATCGGTGTGGACGGTGCGCTGTACAAATCCATGGAGTTCACCGGCCCGGGCGTTGCCGGTCTTACTATGGACGACCGCCTGTGCATCTGCAACATGGCCATCGAGGCCGGTGCCAAGAACGGCATCTTCCCGGTGGACGATGTGACCCGCAGCTACCTCAAGGGCCGCAGCCAGCGTGAGCCGGTGTTCTACACCGCTGATCCCGATGCCGAGTACGAAAAGACCATCGAGATCGATCTGGACAAGCTGGAGCCCACCGTCAGCTACCCCCACCTGCCCGAGAACACCCACCTTGCCAGCGAAGGCAAGGACATCAAGATCGATCAGGTAGTGATCGGCAGCTGCACCAACGGCCGTCTGGAGGACATGGAAGCCGCCTACAACGTGCTCAAGGGCAAGCACATTGCCAAGGGCGTGCGCGGCATCATCATCCCCGCCACCATGGCCGTTTACAAGGAATGCATCCTGCGCGGCTGGACCACCGCCTTCATCGATGCAGGCTGCATCGTGTCCACCCCCACCTGCGGCCCGTGTCTCGGCGGCTACATGGGCATTCTGGCCGAGGGCGAGCGCTGCGTTTCCACCACCAACCGCAACTTTGTGGGCCGCATGGGCCATGTGAAGAGCGAGGTCTACCTTGCTTCTCCCGCCACTGCCGCCGCCAGCGCACTGACCGGCTACATCACCGACCCCCGCACGGTCTGATCGGAAAGGAGCACAACAATGAACGCTAAAGGTTCTGTTTTCAAATACCCGGACAACGTGGATACCGATGTCATCATCCCGGCCCGCCACCTGAACACGCAGGACGCCAAAGAGCTGGCCAGCCACTGCATGGAAGACATCGACAAGGACTTCGTCAAGAAGGTGAAGGACGGCGACATCATGGTGGGCGGCTGGAACTTTGGCTGCGGCTCCTCCCGTGAGCACGCACCGCTGTGCATCAAGACCGCCGGTATCTCGGTGGTCATTGCCAAGAGCTTTGCCCGCATCTTCTACCGCAACAGCATCAACATCGGTCTGCCCATCATGGAGTGCCCCGAGGCCGTGGACGCCATCAACGCAGGCGACACCGTGAGCGTGGACTTTGACACCGGCGTCATCACCGACGAGACCAACGGCAAGGTGTTCCACGCCGAGCCCTTCCCGCCGTTCATTCAGGAGATCATCTCGGCCGGTGGACTGATGAAGTCCATCAAGGCAAAGCAGCAGTAACCCTCTCAGGCGCTTCGCGCCAGCTCTCCCAAAGGGCGAGCTTTTTGCCATCTTCCCGAATGTATTTTCTTCCAGGATAAGCAACGAACAATATCTTACCCGCCTGAAAAGCTCCCCCTTCGGGGGAGCTGGCAATGCCGCAGGCATTGACTGAGAGGGTTCAAACCGATAGAAGGAGTTTCCCAATGGAAAAAAACATTGCTGTCATCTGGGGCGACTGCTCCAGCCCGGAGATCGTCAAGCAGACCATCCGCGTGCTTGACAAGGTGGCCGAAAAGTACGGCCACACCTTCCACTACACCGACGCTGCCATGGGCGGCGAAGCCATTGACAAGTACGGTGACCCGCTGCCCCAGCACGAGCTGGACAAGTGCCTTGCTGCGGACAGCGTCCTGCTGGGTGCCGTGGGCGGCCCCAAGTGGGAGGGTCTGCCCGGTGAGCAGCGCCCGGAGAAGGGCCTGCTGCGCCTGCGTGCAGGCATGGGCCTGTACTCCAACAACCGCCCGGCCAAGATCTGGCCCCAGCTGGCTCCTGCCAGCCCCCTGAAGCCCGAGATCGTGGCACAGGGCATCGATTTCATCATCGTGCGTGAGCTGATCGGCGGCGTATACTTCGGCAACCACGAGACCCACACCCTCGCCAGCGGCGAGAAGCAGGCCATCGACTCCATGCCCTACTCGGAGCACGAGATCGAGCGCATCGGCCGCATCGGCTTCGAGACCGCACGCAAGCGCCGCAAAAAGCTGTGCTGCGTGGACAAGGCCAACGTGCTGGACACCAGCCGCCTGTGGCGCAGTGTGATGCACCGCCTGCAGGCCGAGTACCCGGATGTGGAATACAGCGAGATGTTCGTGGACAACTGCGCCATGCAGATCGTCAAGAACCCTGCCCAGTTCGATGTCATCGTCACCGAGAACATGTTCGGCGACATCCTGTCGGACGAGGCTTCCATGATCACCGGCTCCATCGGCATGATCCCGTCCTCTTCTCTGGGCGACGGCACCCGCGGCCTGTACGAGCCCATCCACGGCTCCGCCCCGGACATTGCGGGCAAAGACATCGTGAACCCCACCGCCTGCATCCTGTCTGCCGCCATGATGCTGCGCTACTCCTTCGGCCTGACCGAGGAAGCCGACGCCATCGAGAACGCCGTGAACAAGGTGCTGGACAAGGGCCTGCGCACCGCCGACAACATGAGCGAGGGCTGCACCTGCCTTGGCTGCACCGCCATGGGCGACGCCATTCTGGCCGAGATCTGAGCAGAACCCTCTCAGTCACCTTCGGTGCCAGCTCCCCCGAAGGGGGGAGCTTTTGTTGCCTTCCTGTAAGAGCGCTAAGCTCCCCCTTCGGGGGAGCTGGCATCGCGCAGCGATGACTGAGAGGGTTTTCCTTTATCACAACAAAAAAGATGCAGCCCACCCGTGTGAGCTGCATCTTTTCATTTTTCGATAAAACGCGCTTTTTACTTGGTGCCGTAGATACGGTCGCCGGCGTCGCCCAGACCGGGAACGATGTAGCCGTTCTCGTTCAGGTGGTCGTCCTCTGCGCCGAGGTAGATATCCACATCAGGGTGTGCCTCGTGCAGGGCCTTGATGCCTTCCGGAGCAGCGATCAGGCCGATGAACTTGATGCGCTTTGCGCCATGCTTCTTGATCTGGGTGATGGCATCGATGGCGCTGCCGCCGGTGGCCAGCATCGGGTCCAGAACCAGAACGTCACGCTCTGCAATGTCCTGCGGCAGCTTGCAGAAGTACTCCACGGGCTGCAGGGTCTCCTCGTTGCGGTACAGGCCGATGAAGCCCACCTTTGCAGCGGGCAGCAGGGTCAGCATACCGTCCAGCATACCCATGCCTGCGCGCAGGATGGGCACCAGAGCCAGCTTGCGGCCAGCCAGCACCTTGGTCTTTGCCATGGTGATGGGCGTCTCGATCTCCACCTCTTCCAGAGGCAGGTCACGGGTCGCTTCGTAGCACAGCAGGGTCGCGATCTCGCCAACGAGGTCACGGAACTCCTTGGTACCGGTCTGCTTGTTGCGCAGAATGCTCAGCTTGTGCTGCAGCAGCGGATGCTCAACGATCATCGGGGTCATAAAAACACGCTCCTTATTTTAAATAGATAACTCTATCGGGTACGGGATCACGCTCTGAAACGGCTCTGCGTGCGCTTCGCCATGATCAGAAGGGTCGTAACGAAAAACGGCATCTGCACTGCAGTATTTCTATGCAGCTGCCCATTACGGCCCCTTTTGTGAAAATGCGTTTGGAGCGGCCCTGCGGTTGCGCAGCAATGAAAGCCCCAGTGGGTCTTTCAAGCAGGCGAGCGATCTGCGATAGCAGATGGAAGGGCTTTGCCCTGACAAGCGTCGGGGCCGCGACAAACGCGAAATCAAAAAAATTTTTTCCTTGATTCATGGCCAGAGTAAAACGGAGGCCATTCCAATCGTCAAACCTGAGAATCAGCGGTTCTCCAGTGCGGTCAGCTTGTCGATGCGGCGCTGATGGCGGCCGCCCTCAAACTCGGTGTTCAGGAAGAGATCCACCAGCTGGCAGGCCAAGCCTGCACCCACGACGCGGCCACCCATGCACAGGGCGTTGGCGTCGTTGTGGCGGCGGGTATACTCGCAGCTGAAGCTGTCGGAGCAGCAGCAGGCACGAATGCCCTTGATCTTGTTTGCCGCCATGCTGATGCCCACGCCGGTGCCGCAGAACAGCAGTGCCTTTTCACACTGGCCGTTCACCACGGCGTCGCAGGCAGGCACTGCCATGTCGGGGTAATCCACGCTGTCGGTGCTGTGGGTGCCAAAATCGATGTATTCCAGCCCCAGCTCCTTCAGATGTGCCTTGACAGCTTCCTTCAGTTCAAATCCGCCGTGGTCAGCGGCCAGTGCAATGGGTCTTGCCATGGAAAAACGTCCTTTCTCTTGTAACGCAAACTATAACTCAAGCTTTTTCTTTCTTTGCCGCAGCTTCGGCCGCAAGGCGCTCTGCGCGCTCCCGCTCCGCCTGACTCAGGCGGTGATAATCCGGCAGCAGCGCCTCCGGCAGCACAGCCTGTCCGGCTGCGGCCATCTGCTTTGCCACAAGGGCTACCGCTGCAGCCCGTCCGCCGCGCAGCGCCGGGGGTGTTTGCAGCACGCCCGGCACACTGCTGTATTTATTATAGCACAGAGAAGCGCCATCACCAACAAAAAACAGGGGCTTTTTGCAATTTTCTACAAATTCTGCAAGATCAGCCACAGCCCGGGCATCGTCCTCCAGCAGGCGCCGGTGGGTGGAAAGCTCGAATGCGGCGCTGTACACCTGTGCGCGGCGGGCATCCAGTGCGCACAGCACGGTGCCCTCGCCGGTGTGTGCTGCGGCCAGTGCTTCCAGCGTAGACACCGGTGCGCACAGCGTCTCCCGCGGGAAGGCAAGGCCCTTCACCGCTGCCAGACCGATGCGCAGGCCGGTAAAGCTGCCAGGGCCGGCGTTGACGCCGTACAGGTCGATGTCCGCGCAGGTCATGCCGCACATCTTCAGGCAGGTGTCGATCATGGGCATCAGGGTCTCGCTGTGGGTCATGCCCGCGTCCAGATAGACCTCGTACAGCAGGCGGTCGTCCTGCAAAAGAGCCACACCGGCCGTCTTGCCCGCCGTATCCACGGCTAAGATGTTCATAGCGTTACCCCCTCAATGGTGATCCTGCGGGTGTTCTCGTCCACGCGCTGGATGTCCACCCGGATGGGGTCTTCCAGCGCCAGCAGGTCGGCGAAATTCTCGCTCCACTCTGCCGCCACAACGGCCCCCTGATCCAGATAATCGTAAAAGCCTGCCGCACACAGATCATTCTCGGTGGAAATGCGGTACAGGTCAAAATGTGCCAGCGGTCTCGGGCCGCGGTAATAGTTCACGATGGCAAAAGTAGGGCTGGACACCGGGTCGGTGCAGCCAAGCCCCTGCGCAAGGCCCTCGGTGAAAGCGGTCTTGCCCGCGCCAAGCCCGCCGGTAAAGGCCACCAGAGAGCCCGGTGCCAGAGCGCCGGCCATGCGTGCGCCCAGCGCCACGGTCTCGGCACGGGAGTGGGTGATATATTCAGACATGAAGCTTACCTCATTTTATAAAGCAAAAGGGACGGCAGAGCTCTGCCATCCCTTAGTATAATATACTTTGCACAAAAGCGCAATGCCAAGAAACCGCTGCGGGGTCTGCTCAGGCCGCAGCCGCAGCTTCTTCTGCCGTGTAGGGGTTGGGCAGCACGGCACTCCGGCTTCCGCTCAGCATCGCATAGGATGCCGCCGCATGGGGCCGTCTGCCGCCCTGCTCGTTGTACCAGATGATATCATCGGTGCCGTAGATGCTCTTGGCATAGTCCACGGCCTGCTCCAGCGTTTCGCCTTCGATCATCCGGTTCACGGTGGCCCACAGCATGCTGCGGGAATACACCGAGTACACATTGTTCACATAGCCCATCACGGCTTTGGCACCGCCTGCCAGCAGGCCGTCTGCCATAGCGGTATCCACATGGCCGTTCTTGCCATAGAACTCGCAGGTCTCGCTGAGCACGATGCCATTGCCCCGGTATGCACTGCGGAAGAAATCGCCGTTGACGGCATACATACCGTTCACCTTGACCACACGGTGGGCCAGCAGGTCAAAACCATAGCGCAGGTCGCTCCAGAATTCTGATTTTTCGCTCAGCAGAATCAGCGGCTCGGTGGCGGTCCTTTTCCACAGCCAGCCGTATTCATAGGTATAGTAGGCACCATGGGTGCTCAGGATGCACAGGTCGTAATCGCCCATCCTGCGCAGGTCGGACACGGTAACGGTAGTGTCCAGTCTGGTCTGCAGCCCCACCGAATCCCAATAGGTCTGCATATAGGCATAGTAGGGGTAGCGGGCGCTGTTGATGGTGTTGTCAAAGGCGTAATAGATGGCCGCCGTGCCCACTCGCTTGTTCTCGGCCAGCTGCTGCAGCTGTTCTTTTTCCAGCTGCGGCAGAGCGACAGCGTTCTCCTCCTCCGGGTCTGCGACCAGAATGCCGCCCAGCGCACCGCAGCTGTAGGTAAAGCTCACCATGCCGTTTTCGGCATCGGTGTACACAGAGCCCTGCTTCACAAGGCCCTGCCGGGTCAGTTCTTCCAGCTGCTGCAGGGCTGCATCGATGCGCTCGTCCTCGCTCATCCGGGTGTAATCCTCGCTGTCGGTCAGCTCCGTGACTGCAGCATCTGCCTGCTGCATCCCGCGCACATCCGCAGCCGTCAGGCTCTGCTGCACAGCGGCGGTTTCCTCCGGCTGCTGTGCAAAAGCCGCCATGGGCAGAGCTGTCAGTGCAAAAGCCAGCGCACACAGCACACACACAAGGCGGCAGGGTCTATTCTGTTTCATTCCCATTCCCTCCGGGCCTGCCGTGCGCCCATGCAGCACGGGGCCCTTTTCCGGCAGGCAGGACGCCTGCCCGGCCGATGACCGGCCGTTCCATCTTCTTCCCGCGGCAAAAACTTCATCCGTGTTTGCCGTGACTTCATTGTAGATGCTGCCGTCCGCTTTGTCAAGCATCCGCGCAGATTTTACAAGGCCGTTCCACACGGCAGATTGAAAACGCTGTGCCATCTGTGTATAATAAGGATAAACTGGGTTTGTGTTGCCTATGCGTGCAGCCGGGCCCGGTGTGCATCTGGAAACGAAAGGTGGTGCTTTCTTGGAAAGCATTCGACAATATCTGAAGCGGACGGATAAGCTCTACCTGCTGCTGTGCATCTTCAGCAGCACCATGGCTGTGGTGGCACTGGCCTCCTGGGCCGCAAAGCAGGGCAGCGGCTTTGCTACCGATGAGCTCACCGGTGCCGTTATCGGCATCGGCGATTACCGCCGTGCGCTGGTGCAGGCCGGTGCGGCGGTGTTGGGCATCATCCTTGCGCTGCTGCTCTCCTGCATCGACTACCGCAGCCTCGTCAAGGTGTGGCCGGTGCATGTGGCCCTGACATGGGGCCTTGTGCTGCCCACCCTGTTCATCCGCAATGTGACCATCGGCCCGCTGACCATCGGCTTCAACGCCGGTGATACCGATAACTACTCCTGGTACAAGCTGGGCGGCTTCACCTTCCAGCCCACCGAACTGGCAAAGATCAGCTTCATCCTCACCTTTGCCATGCACCTGAACAATGTGCGCAGCCGCATCAACGAGCCCAAGGAGCTGGCAAAGCTGCTGCTGCACCTGCTGGTGCCCATCGCCATCATCCATGTTCAGGGCGATGACGGCACCGCCATCATCTACGGCATCATCGGCTGCAGCATGATGTTTGCGGCGGGCCTGAGCTGGAAGTATATCATCGGAGCCGTTGCAGCCGCCGCTGCCGCAGTGGCCGCAGCCTTTGCCTTTTTCAGTGATAAGATCGGCAAGGGCTACCAGTGGTACCGCATTCTGGCCGTCATCGACCCGGAGAACACCACCGGCTGGGCACCCAACGAGACCATCTGGAAAAACATCATCTACCAGCAGCAGCGCGGCGAGATTGCCATCGGCTCCGGCGGCATCTTCGGCAACGGCCTGTTCAGCGGCCGGTACTACAGCGTACCCAACGCCCACAACGACTTTATCCTCAGCTGGATAGGCAACACCATGGGCTTTGTGGGCCTGTGCATCGTGCTGGGTGCCCTGCTGGCGCTGGTGATCAAGACCTTTGCCACCGGTGCCCGCAGCGAGGATCTGCTGGGCAGCTATATCTGCGCCGGCATCGGCGGTGCCCTGATGGCTCAGATCGCCGTGAACGTGGGCATGAACCTGCGGGTGCTGCCGGTCATCGGCGTCACCCTGCCCTTTTATTCTGCGGGCGGCAGCTCGGTGCTGATGCTGTATATCTGCGTGGGGCTTGTGCTGTCGGTCTATATGCACAACACAAAGAGCCTGTTCGGGTAAGGCTCCGGCACACCGGTCTGTCTGTTCATCGTTTTTCCCCCCTGTGATCTGGCTTTTTCTGACATACCAGACAAAAAAATGGTTCAACTCTCTTGCAATCTGCCTGTGCACATGGTAAAATTGTACAGAAGTTTGCAGTTTTATTGTGCAATAGGTGCAATAACTGTGTGGGAGAGTTTGGGGCTCTCTTTATTTTCTGTTATGGACTAAGAGGGAGTGAATCTGAATATGACAACTGTAACCACTGCGCCAGAAGCGGAATACTGGCTGCAGACCGGTCGGATGGAGGAGCCCGGCGCAGAGCTTGGCATCCGCAAGCCGGTCACGGTCGACCGTAAGACGAATCTTCATGAGCACCGCGCCTACTGGTGTGTGCGCCGCGCACAGGATATCTTCTTTTCTCTGCTGGCGCTGATCGCGCTTTCCCCGCTGATGCTCCTTACCTGCATTGCAGTCTGGATCGACAGCCCGGGTGCAAGCCCGGTGTTCAGCCAGCTGCGGGTGGGCCGCAACGGCAAGCTGTTCCGGCTGTACAAGTTCCGTTCCATGTGCCCGAACGCTGAGAGCAAGCTCAACGATCTGCTGCAGGACAACGAGATGGACGGCCCTGTGTTCAAGATGAAGGACGATCCCCGCATCACCCGGGTGGGCCATTTCATCCGCAAGACCAGCATCGACGAGCTGCCTCAGCTGGTGAACATCCTCAAGGGCGATATGAGCATTGTGGGCCCGCGCCCGGCTCTGCCCCGTGAGGTGGCCCAGTACACCCCTTATGAATGGCAGCGGCTGTACGTGACGCCGGGCCTGAGCTGCTACTGGCAGATCGCCCCACACCGCAACCAGCTGAGCTTTGAGGAGTGGATGGCGCTGGATGTGAAGTATGTCAAGGAGCGCAGCTTCCTGGTGGACTGGAAGATCATCTTTGCAACCTTCCGTGCGGTGCTGTTCGGCCACGGAGAATAAATTTTTGCCTGAGAAGTGACAAAGCTTGTCTGCTTTGTCGCTTTCTTTTTTATCTATGGGCCTGCAGGAAAAAAACAGAGGGACGACGCGGGGTCGTCCCTCTGTTTTTGCTTAGATCATCAAATTACTTCAGCACGGCGCCCAGATTTGCACTGGTGACCATGCGTGCATAGCGGCTGAGCCAGCCGGTCTTGATATTGGGTTCGGGTGCAACATACTTTGCCTTGCGCTGGGCCAGGACTTCGTCGCTGACCTCCAGCGTGATGGAGGCATTGGGGATATCAATGTTGATGGTATCGCCCTCCTCGATCAGGCCGATGGGGCCGCCGGAAGCAGCCTCCGGGCTCACATGGCCAATGGCTGCACCGCGGCTTGCGCCGGAGAAGCGGCCATCGGTGATGAGGGCCACTGTCTTGTCCAGCTTCATGCCGGCCAGTGCGGAGGTGGGGTTCAGCATCTCACGCATGCCGGGGCCGCCCTTGGGGCCTTCGTAGCGGATGACCACCACATCGCCCGGGACGATCTTGCCCGCGTAGATGGCGGCAATGGCCTCGTCCTCGCTGTTGAACACGCGGGCCGGTCCGGAATGCTGCTGCATCTCGGGGGCCACGGCGCTGCGCTTGACCACACAGCCGTCCGGTGCAATGTTGCCCCACAGGATCTGCAGGCCGCCGGTCTGGGAATAGGGGTTGTCAATGGGACGGATGGCCTTGTCGTTCAGGATGTGTGCGCCCTTGATGTTCTCGCCCAGCGTCTTGCCGGTAACGGTAGGCACATCCAGATCCAGCAGGCCCTTCTTGGCCAGCTCTGCCTGCACGGCAGGAATGCCACCTGCGGCGTACAAATCCGGCATGTGGGTGGGGCCGGCCGGTGCCAGATGGCACAGGTTGGGGGTCTTGGCGCTGATCTCATTGAACAGCTTCAGGTCGATGGGCACACCAGCCTCATAGGCGATGGCCAGCAGGTGCAGCACCGTGTTGGTGGAGCAGCCCAGCGCCATATCACAGGTCAGAGCGTTGCGAATGGAGCGCTCGTTGATGATCTGGCGTGCGGTGATGCCCTTCTTGACCATATCCATAATGGCCATACCAGCGTGCTTTGCCAGCTGCAGACGCTTGGAGTAGACGGCAGGAATGGTGCCGTTGCCGGGCAGTGCGATGCCGATGGCCTCGCACAGGCAGTTCATGCTGTTGGCGGTGTACATGCCGGAGCAGCTGCCGCAGCTGGGGCAGCAGTTGCAGGTGCAGTCTTCCAGCTGATCCTCGGTGATCATACCGGCCTTGTAGGCACCCACAGCCTCGAACATCTTGGAAAGGCTGACCTCTTCGCCGCCGTAGGTACCGGCCAGCATGGGGCCGCCGGAGCAGACCACAGCGGGCACATCCATGCGCACCGCTGCCATCACCATGCCGGGCACGATCTTATCGCAGTTGGGCACCAGCACCAGACCGTCCAGCTGGTGGGCCATGAGCATGGTCTCCACGCTGTCGCAGATCAGCTCGCGGGAAGCCAGCGAGTACTTCATGCCCACATGGCCCATGGCGATGCCGTCGCACACGCCGATGGCAGGGATCAGGATAGGGGTGCCGCCTGCCATCTCAACACCGGCCTTTACGGCATCGGCGATCTTGTCCAGATTCATATGGCCGGGCACGATCTCGCTGTAGGCGCTCACCACGCCGATCAGCGGGCGCTCCAGCTCTTCCTTGGTATAGCCCAGTGCGTAGAACAGGCTTCGGTTCGGAGCGCGCTCCGAGCCCTTGGTCACATTGTCGCTTCTCATTTCAAATCCTCTTTTCTGTCAAAAACCCTCTCCGTCACGGCTGCGCCGTGCCACCTCTCCCGAAGGGGAGAGGTTTTTGCGGAGGATCTATAAGTATAAGGTTCCCACTTTCAACAAAAGCTCCCCCTTTCGGGGGAGCTGGCCGCCGAAAGGCGGCCTGAGAGGGTTTTCCTCTTACTTCTTCAGCCAGCTCATCATGCCGCGCAGCTCTGCGCCGACCTTCTCGATGGGCAGCTCTGCTTCCATGCGGCGCTTTGCCAGGAAGTGCACCTTGCGGCCGCCGTTGGGGCTCATCTCGGTCAGGAACTCGGAAGCGAAGGTGCCGTCCTGAATCTCGGTCAGGACCTTCTTCATCTCCTTGCGGGTCTCGGCGGTGATCAGGCGCTTGCCGGTGCGGTAATCGCCGTACTCAGCGGTGTTGGAGATGGAGTAACGCATCTTGGAGAAGCCGCCCTCGTTGATCAGGTCAACGATCAGCTTCATCTCGTGGCAGGTCTCAAAGTATGCCATCTCGGGCTCGTAGCCAGCTTCCACCAGCGTATCGAAACCGGCGTGGATCAGCTCGGAAACACCGCCGCACAGCACTGCCTGCTCGCCGAACAGGTCGGTCTCGGTCTCCTCCTTGAAGGTGGTCTGCAGGATGCCTGCACGGCCTGCGCCGATGCCGGAAGCGTATGCCAGAGCGATATCCTTAGCCTTGCCGGTGTAGTCCTGCTCCACGCAGATCAGAGAGGGGCAGCCCTCACCCTCGGTGTACAGGCGGCGGACAATGTGGCCGGGGCCCTTGGGAGCGATCATGATAACGTCCACATTCTTGGGAGCAGCGATGGTCTTGAAGTGGATGTTGAAGCCGTGTGCAAAGGCCAGTGCCTTGCCCTCGGTCATGTAGGGAGCCACCTGCTTGTTGTAGATGTCGGCGCACAGCTCGTCGGGCACCAGCATCATAACAACGTCGCCGGCCTTGGCAGCTTCTTCCACTTCCATGACCTTGAAGTTCTCGTGAGTTGCTGCGAACTCAGAAGCCTTCTCCCAGTGAGCAGAGCCCTTGCGCAGGCCGACGACGACGTTCACGCCGCTCTCGGCCAGGTTCTCGGAATGGGCGTGGCCCTGGCTGCCGAAGCCGATGACAGCGACGGTCTTGCCGTCCAGCACGCCGAGGTTGCAGTCGGAATCGTAGTATTTCTTGATAGCCATGGTAGTTGTTCTCCTTTTTTGTTTTGTGTTTATTCAGTGGCTGATTCTAAACATTTTATTTTTTCGCTCCTTGAGAGCGGAAAAGCTCAGGTCCGTTCCGGGCAGTGGGTCCCCGGCAGAGGCAGCTGCACTGCGCGCACCTCCTGCGGCGGCTTCTGCATGTGCTGGTGCATCCCGCCGCGCTCCAGTGCGGTGACGCCGGTGCGGCACTGCTCCAGGATCTTATAATCCGCGAACATTTTCAGGAAGGCGTCGATCTTATCCGGCTTGCCGATCAGTTCAAACACCATGCTGTCCGGCGAAAGATCGATGATCTTTGCCTTGTAGATGCTGGCAATCTCCCGCAGCTCGCTGCGGTTGTGCACGTCGGACGCCACCTTCAGCAGCAGCAGCTCCCGTTCCAGCGATTTTTCGCCGTCCAGCACGAACACCTGCCGAGTGACCTCCAGACGCTCGGTCTGCAGGATCAGCTGGCTGAGTGCCTTTTCGTCGCTGGTGATGGTAACGGTGATGCGGCTGACCGCCGGGTCGTTGGTAGCCGAAACGGTCAGGCTGTCAATGTTGAAGCCGCGGCGGCAGAACAGGCTGGACACACGGGCCAGAACACCGCTCTGGTTGTCCACCAGCAGGCTGATGACCCTGCGTTTGTTGGTTTCCATTTTGCTGTGTCCTCCTTATTCCATGATGATGTCGTTGATGTCGCCGCCGCCGGGGATCATGGGCAGCACCTTTTCGTCCTTATCGATGATGCACTCGATCCATGTGGGGCCCTTCTGCTTGAGCGCATCCGCAAAAGCAGCCTGAAACTCCGGAAGGTTGGTGCAGCGGTAGCCCTTCAGGCCAAAGCCGTCTGCCAGCTTGACGAAATCCGTCTTGCGGTGGGGGTCGGTCTGGCTGTAGCGCCTGCCGTAGAAGGTGGTCTGCCACTGGCGCACCATGCCCAGCACCGAGTTGTTGAAGATCACGGTGATGATGGGCAGCTCGTAGCTCACAGCGGTGCAGGCCTCGTTCAGGTTCATGTGGAAGGAGCCGTCACCGGTGAACATGACCACCCGCTGATCCCGGCCAAGGGCCATCTGTGCGCCGATGGCAGCACCGTAGCCAAAGCCCATGGTGCCCAGACCGCCGCTGGTGATGAAGCCGCGACTCTTGGCGTGGCGCAGATACTGCGCTGCCCACATCTGGTGCTGGCCCACATCGGTCACATACACGGCCTCCGGGCCACACTGATTGCACACCTCTCCGATGACCTGATGGGGCATCAGGCGGGTGGGGTCGGACACCGGGTGGTAATCCTGTGCCTGCCACTCGTGGATCATGGCCATCCACTCCGGATGCTTTTTCTCCTTGATCTGGGGCAGCATGGCGTTCAGCACATAGGCCGCATCGCCCACGATGGAAAGATCGACCTCCACATTCTTGCCCAGCTCACTGGGGTCGATGTCGATCTGGATGATGGTGGCGTTCTTTGCAAAGGTCTTGGGGTTCAGGGCCACACGGTCCGAGAAGCGGGTGCCCACTGCAATGAGCACATCGCAGTCGGCCACAGCGCGGTTGGAGGTGTAGCAGCCGTGCATGCCCACCATCCCGATGTTCATCGGGTCGCCGTAGGGCACGACGCCTGCGGCCATCAGGGTATAGGTCGCAGGGATCTCGGCCTTCTTCAGCAGGTCGCGCAGGGGCTGGCAGGAAGCTGCGCTGCGCACGCCGCCGCCAAAGTAGACCAGCGGGCGCTGCGCGGCGTTGATCAGGTCTGCCGCCCACTTCACCCGCTCTGCGTTGAAGGTGGTCACGGTGCGGATGGGCTCCGGCTTTTTGGGGGTGAACTCGCACACCGCCGCCGTCACGTCCTTGGGGATATCCACCAGCACCGGGCCCTTGCGGCCGCTCTGTGCAATGCGGAAGGCAGAGCGCATGGTATCGGCCAGCTCCTCTACCCGGCGCACCGTGAAGTTGTGCTTGGTAATGGGCATCGTGATGCCCTCAATGTAGGCTTCCTGAAAGCCGTCCTTGCCAAGGCCCGTCGTGGCTACGTTGCCGGTGAAGGCCACCATGGGCACCGAGTCCATATAGGCTGTGGCAATGCCGGTGACCAGATTGGTGGCACCCGGGCCGCTGGTAGCCAGCACCACACCGGTGCGTCCGGTGGCGCGGGCATAGCCATCTGCCGCGTGAGCCGCGCCCTGCTCGTGGGCGGTGAGCACATGGGTGATGCGGTCCGAATTCTTGTACAGCTCATCGTAAAGGTTCAGCACTGCGCCGCCGGGATAACCAAAAAGGGTGTCCACGCCCTGCTCGCACAGGACCTCTACAAAGATCTGAGAACCATTCAACTGCATGGTGTTGCTCCTATTCCTGTTCCACTTCTTATCCATTCCCTCAGGGAGAGCTTTTGAAAAAGAAAAAGAAAAAGCCCTTGTCCCCTGCTTCTTTCAAGAGACAAAGACCTTGTAACATCAAGCTCTCTGCGGTACCACTCTCGTTGGCGTGCTGTGCACACCCTCTCACGGGCTTCCAACAAAGCCCTGCACGGTAACGGCTGCAACCGGCGCTGCTTACAAGGGTTTTGCACCCGTTGGGCAGGCTGCTCCGGGATGATTTTCCGCACGAAACGCTGACTGCCTTGCACCAGACGGCAGCTCTCTGAACAGTGGGGATCGTGTGGTACTTTTTCCCATCTGCGCATTTGTTGATGTAAATTATACTATAAATCGGGCTTTTGTCAATCGATGATTTGTCTCCTGAAGCATCTCAAACATGAAGGGATTTGAACACCTCTTGCGCCTTGGCAGAAGCTGCTGTATACTTCTGATATGCGCGCCTGCGCGTTTATTTATCACACGCTCAAATCAGAGGGACAGGAATATGAAACTGAGAGAATGGAATGCCCGGCTGCACGGGCTTGTTATTTTCCGCAGCCTGCTGGACGATCCCGTGGTGGCAAAGTTTGCGGATCTGACCGACCGCATGGAAGCCGGTGCGCCCGGCTGCGGCCCGGTGTGTGACGCCGTGGCACAATTTGAAGCGGCGCTGTTCGAGCACACCACCAACTGGGGCAGCTACCTCAGCGCCGCCGTGTTGGAAGCCGAAACCGTCTGCGTGCGGCAGGCTGCAGCGGGCACCCTTGCCCCGGTGCTGCAGACTGCACTGGACAGCGAGCTGGCCTTTTTGCAGGCCCTGTGCGGCCTGACGCTGGACGAGCTGCTGGCCGCAGCCGGTTCTGCTGCCGGTCAGGCACAGGAGCTGGACTTTCTTCCCCGGTGGGAGACGGCACAGCTCGACCTGCCTGCCGCCTACGCCCAGCGCATGAGCGAGGTGGGCAGAAAGGGCTACGGCATGTTTGCCAAGCACCATGTGTTCACGGTGGAAAACGGCCAGCTGGTGCCGGTGAAGTACCCCGACCCCCAGCGCCTTTCTGAGCTGCCCGGCTATGAGAAGGAGCGGGAAAAGGTCATTGCCAACACCAAGGCCCTGCTGGCCGGAATGCCCGCCAACAATGTGTTGCTGTACGGTGATGCCGGCACCGGCAAGTCCAGCGCGGTAAAGGCCATTGCCAACGAATTTGCGCCCGACGGCCTGCGGCTGGTGGAGGTGAAAAAGAACCAGCTGTACCAGATCCCGGATCTGATGGACAGGCTGGCGGCGAACCCGCTCAAGTTCATCCTGTTCATCGACGATTTGAGCTTTACCGCCAATGACGACAACTTTGCCGCCCTGAAGGCCATTCTGGAAGGCAGCGTAGGCGGCCGGGCCAAGAACATTGCGGTATATGCCACCTCCAACCGCCGCCACCTGATCAAGGAGACCCTGACCGACCGCACCGGCGATGACATCCACGAAGCCGACACCCGGCAGGAGCTGATGAGTCTTTCGGCCCGGTTCGGCCTGACCGTCACCTTCCAGCGCCCGGAGAAGGCCCGGTTCGAGACCATTCTGGCAGAGCTGGCAAAGCAGCACGGCATCGATATGCCCATGGATCAGCTGCTGGTAAAGGCCGAGGCCTTTGCCATCCGCGCCGGAGGCCGCAGCCCCCGGGTGGCAAAGCAGTTTATTGAACAGTGCGAGGCCGGGGTGCAGAAGTGACCCCCGCGCCCTCACTCATTCCGCAAAAGAGCCGCAGGAACACTGCTTTGCAGCATCCTGCGGCTCTTTTTGTCCGGTATTCAGAAACAGCCTGCGCGCGTTTACTCACGCACGGCGATGCACTCGATCTCCAGCTTTGCGCCCTTGGGGATGGCCGCCACCTGCACACAGCTGCGTGCGGGGAACGGCTCTGCAAATGCCTTGGCATACACGGCGTTCACGGCGGCAAAATCGTTGATGTCGGCAAGGAAGATGACCGTCTTGACCACATTTGCCATGGAAAGGCCTGCCTCCGCCAGAATGGCCTTGAGGTTTGCCAGACTCTGTGCAGCCTGCTCCTCCACGGTATCGGCCATCTTGCCGGTGGCAGGGTCTACCGGGATCTGGCCGGAAACGAACACCATATTGCCCAGATCGATGGCCTGACTGTAGGGGCCGATGGCGGCGGGGGCATTGGAAGTAGAAACGACTTTCATAGCAGTTCTCCTTTGTTGTAAGATCACGATTTAAAATGGCCGACGCGTGCGCTTTGGCTCTATTCAGCGGAAATTTGATTTTTATATTTGTGCTCCGGAAAAGCCTGTGGGCTTTTCCGGAGCACTTTTTCATGAGACAAGCCGTACCCCAAAATAGCAATTGAAACTAGTGTTTTATGTGTCGGCCCCTTTGGTGAAAATGCGTTTGGAGTGCCCCGCAGGGCACGACAAACGCAAAATAAAAAATTATTTTCCGCTATTTATGGCCAGAGCGAAGCGGAGGCCATTCTAAATCGTCTGTTTTTCCTTATTATACTCTTTCGCTCACCAGCTGGAAACCCTCTTTTGCAAGTTCTGCACGGATCTGCTCGATCTGCGCCGCGTCACGGGTCTCAAGGGTCAGCTTGAGGAAGCAGCTGGAGATGGGCATGTTGGGGTCAGAACCATCGTGCTGCACCGACACCACATTGCTGCCGCAGCGGGAAACGATCTCCGCCACCTTCTTCAGCTGGCCGGGCTTGTCCTCCAGTGCGATGGTCATGTTGGCCTTGCGGCCGCTCATCACCAGACCGCGGGTGATGACGCGGTTGAGGATGTTCACATCGATGTTGCCGCCGGAGACGACGCAGGCCACCTTTTTGCCCTCGACCGGCAGCTTGTGGAACAGCACTGCAGCCACCGGCACGGCTCCGGCACCCTCGGCCACCAGCTTCTGGTTCTCCATCAGGGAGAGGATGGCGGCAGCGGTCTCATCCTCGGTGACGGTGACGATATCATCCACATACTGTTCGCAGATCTGGTAGGTCAGCTCACCGGGCGTCTTGACCTGAATGCCGTCTGCAAAGGTGGAGGCTGCTTTCAGGGTCTGATACTTGTGCTCATGCAGACTGCGGTACATGCTGGGGGCACCCTCGGCCTGCACGCCGTACACCTTTACCTCCGGGCGCAGGCTCTTGATGGCAAAGGCCACGCCGGAGATCAGGCCGCCGCCGCCCACCGGCACAACGACCGCATCCACATCCGGCAGCTGATCCAGAATTTCCAGACCGATGGTCCCCTGCCCCGCGATGACCTGCTCATCGTCATAGGGGTGGATAAAGGTCATGCCGGTCTCTTCCTGCAGCTCCACGGCCTTGTCGTGGGCGTCGTCGTAGGTGCCGGGCACCAGACACACTTCTGCACCCAGATTCTTGGTGTTCTCCACCTTCATGATGGGCGCACCGTCCGGCATGCAGACGATGCTCTTGATGCCGCGGCGGGTGGCAGCCAGTGCCACGCCCTGCGCATGGTTGCCCGCAGAGCAGGCGATCACGCCCTTGGCGCTCTCCTCTGCGGAGAGCTGGCTGATCTTATAGTAAGCGCCGCGCACCTTGAAGCTGCCGGTGGCCTGCAGGTTCTCGGTCTTCAGGTACAGATGGCAGTCCTTGGAAAGCTTGGATGCCTCAATGAGGTCAGTCTTGCGGGCAACGTCCTTGAGCACAAAGGCGGCGTGGTAGATCTTATCCAGAGTCAGCATGGTGATTCTCCCTCTATATGACACATTTTACTGTAATTGCATGGTTTTCAGTATAGATTAGCAAAGTTGTTTTGTCAAATGAATTTCCTTCATGATAAAAGCCGCAGAAAAGAGAGCAGCAATGTTTTCCATCAAGACCGGCGCGGCAGCTGCCGCTTGCCGCCCCGACCCCATCCGTGAAAAAGGGGTTCTGAAAAGCCCGCGGGCTTTTCAGAACCCCAAAATCTCAAATAATTCTTCCGCTGAAGCTGCCCAAAGCAGCGCGGAGGGCATTTTGCCGCGCAGCGGCATTACCGTCCGCGTCCACCGCCGCCGCCATGACTGGAGCCGCCGCCCATTCCACCGAAGGAGCCGCCGCCGAAGCTGCCGCCGCCAAACGAGCCGCCTCCAAAGGAGCCGCCTCCGCGGGAGCCACCGAAGGACCCGCCGCCAAAGCCGCCGCCCATGGGAGGACGGGGCGGACGCCGGTTGTTGTTCCGGGGCGGGCGGGGCCGGTCATTGCGGGGGCCGGGGCCATAGCCCGGGCCGTATCCGGGGCCGAAGCCGGGGCCCGGAGGAGGAGGAGGGCCGGGACGATAACGCCGACGGGCCGAGCCTGCCATGTAGCCCCATGCGAAGGGGCCCCAGTTCCAGCCCACTGCATGGCCGATGGGTGCAATAAACACCCGGAACACGAACAGCACAATGATCAGCATTACCAGCAGGGACATGAACAGGATCACGATGCCCAGAACGACATTCTCAAAGGTGGTGGGGCCGTCGTCCGGCTCCGCGTAGCCGCCATCGTTGTAGCTGCCGCCCGAAAGGCTGACGCCGTAGATGTCTGCAATGGTGTCGGCCACATTGTTGGCACAGGTGATTACTGCATCGCTGTAATCGCGGTTAACAAAATCACCTTCCATGGTCTGAGCGAGGGCGCTGGCCTGACTTTCCAGCGTGGTGTTGCGGAAGCCGTCGCCATAGGTCACGTAGTAATCGCCATCCTCGTAGATGGGCGACTCCATCACCAGCAGAATCAGCACGCCGTTGTTGTTTGCGGCATCGCCGATGCCCCATGCGTTGAAGGCCTGTGTTGCATAATCCTCAGTGGAATAATTGCCCGTATAATCTACAGTCAGTACACCGATCTGTGCCCCGCTGCAGCTTTGTTCCAGCTGGGCATTCAGGTCGATGATGGCCTGGGTGGTGCTGTCGCTCAGAACGTTGGCATCATCCACCACACACTGATCTCTGGGCAGATCCGGCAGGCTGGCGGCGGCAAATGCTGCCGGGCACAGAGCCGCTGCGCCCACCACAAGGGCCAGCACCAGAGCGCTCACGCGCTTTGCAAAATTTTTCATGCGAAGGGTTCAACCTCCTTTACCCCGGCAATGCTGCCCAGCACACTGGCCGGAAAGCCGCCGGTCTCTTTCTGGTAGTCATAAACGGCATCGTTGTACTGCAGGGTGCCGATGATGGTAGCCGCACTGTTGAACTGGCCGTACTGCCCCTGCACTGCGCCCATCTTCATGGGGTCTGCAGCCTGCTCCTGCAGCTTTGCATAGAGCTGGTCGATCCGCGAACCCAGCACCTCGTTGGCCTGATACAGTGCATGCATCGTGCTGCCCTGATAATAGGGCAGCGAGGTGAGCGCCTGCGCTTTGCCGCCGTTCTGCACCGCTTCCAAACAGGCCGAGAAGTCGTTCAGCGCGGTCTGTGCAGCCTGCACCTCGGCACTGTCGGCCCCCAGCGTGTTGCCGGCGGTGGTGATGATGTTCGCCGCCGTGTTCATGCGGGTGGTCAGCTCCTCGCTGAGGTTATAGCCGTTGTCTGCCGCCACACCCACCGTGTACCATTTGCGGGCTTCGTTGTACCGGCTGCGCAGTTTGGCGCTGCCAAAGCCCAAAAAGGCCGCCAGCATCACCACCACGCTCAGGGCCAGCGCCGCCGCCCGGGTGGAAAGGGTGGCTGGCAGCTTTGCTTCCGCGCCCGCCAGCTTCTGCTGCAAAGGGGTCAGGCGCACCGTTTCTTCCGGCCGGGCCTTTTCGCGGTAGCTGCCCGCGTCAAAGCCGCCGGGAGTGCTGTTCTGTTTTTGCGAAAAATCTGCGTTTGCCATTTCAGCTCCGGATCTCCATCATTTTTGCTTTCAGTTCGTCCTCGATGCGGTTCAGCTCCTGCTCGGCGGCGGCACGCTTTGCGCGGCCCTCGCTCTGGATCTTGTTCAGCTCGTCCAGCGTCTCGATCAGGCTCTTGTTGGTCTGCTGCAGGGTCTCGATGTCCACCACACCGCGCTGGGACTCCTTGGCGGTCTCGATGGTACCCATCTTCAGGGCCTCCGCGTTCTTCTTGAGCAGGTCGTTGGTCATATCGGTAACGGCACGCTCGGCCTGCATGGCCTGCTGGCTGTGGGCCAGACCCAATGCCAGCACCATCTGGTTCTTCCACAGCGGGATGGTGTTGACGATGGTGGACTGGATCTTTTCTGCCATCATGGTGTTGTTGTTCTGCAAAAGGCGGATCTGGGGGCCCATCTGCAGGCTGATGTTGCGGGTGAGCTCCAGATCGTAGAGCTTCTTTTCAAACCGCTCGCACTGATCGGCCAGATCGCGGGCAGCCTGTGCGTCCTCCGGCAGGCCGGAAACCTTGGCCTTGTCCATGGCCTGCTGCAGCTCATTTGCCCGCACATCGGCCAGCTTCTTTTTGCCGGCCAGGATATACATGCTCAGCTCCTTGAAGTAGGCCATGTTCAGCTCATACATCTTATCCAGCATGGCGATGTCCTTGAGCAGCTGCACCTGATGGCCCTCCAGCATGGACTGGATCTTTTCCACGTTGGTCTCGGCCTTGTTGTACTTCATCTTCATGGCGTCCAGCTGGTCGCCCTTCTTCTTGAAGAAGCCCAGAATGCCCTTTTTCTCCTCCTCACCGGCATCAAAGCTTTTCAGCTCACCGATCAGGCTGGTGATCATGTCGCCCACCTCGCCCAGATCCTTGGTGGATACCTTGGAGAGCGCAGCCTCGGAGAAATCGCCGATCTTTTTCTGGCAGGCAGAGCCGTACTGCAGCACCTGCTGGCTGTTGGTAATGTCGATCTTCTCGGCGAACTGGTCCACCATGGCCTGCTCCTCCGGGGTCAGGTTCACCTGTGCCTCCGGAGCGGGGGCTTCCTGCTGGACGGGCGCAGCCTTTTCCTCCGCTGCCGGGGCGGGGTCCAGCGTCAGGGTGGGCACAGCGGGTGCATCCAGATCAAAGTTGAATGTATTGTCTGCCATAAGAGATTCCTTCCTTTCCAAATACCGGTTACCTTTTTCTTCAGCTCAGGCCCTGTCCCTTGAGCATGCTCTGCAGCACCGTGATGTCTGCAGAAAGGTCCATGCTCTCGGCGGCGTACAGGGCATCCAGCTGGTTTTCAAACGCCGTGGCAATGGAAGCAGCATTGTGCTCCACCTCGGTACGGATGGCTGCGGCATTCTCGCCGCGCACGCCCTGCTTTGCCAGCTTTGCATACTGCTGCAGCACGTTCACCGCATCCGGCAGGTAGTAGTTTGCGAACCTGCGCACCTGCTTTGCCTTTTCCGGGTTTGCTTCCACCGCCTCCACAATGGAGCGGCCCGCCTTTTCCATGCGGGTCATGGCGGCAGAGAGCTGCGGGTCCGGCAGCTGCTCGTTGAGGGTGTGCAGGGTATCCAGTTTCTGCTGGATGTCGGTCAGCATCGCGTCCACATCCTCCACGCCGGTGTGGAAGGGCACTTCGTGCTCCACCACCCGGGGCGGGCAGACCTTCTGCGCCGCGCCAAAGGCGATCAGGGCGCCGCCCAGCGCTGCCAGCAGCGCCCACAGCTTATACACCGGCAGTACCGTGCACAATCCCAAAAAGACCAGCGCCATTGCATAAAATGGCAGAACGCTGGGCTTCTGGGTGCGGATGATCTTACTCATGAACCTTCTCCTTCTTTGGGGAAGCTTCCCCTTATGTTACCCATGATACCGCACCCGGCGAAAAACGCAAGGGTTTCACGGATAATTTACAACCTTGCAATCATTTGGAAATCCACGGGCCCAGCGCTTCGCCCCAGACCGCGCGCAGCGTTTCCGGGCGGCAGGCGGCGTTTGCCGGGCTGGTGCTGGGCAGCTTGACGGCCGCGATGCCGGACACCGGCTGCAGATACTTTGTATAGATGCGGTAAGCCGCCGCACCGTTGCAGAACACCGCCTCGATGGGTGCCTTTGCCAGCAGTGCGGCGATATCATTCGGCACCGCATCCCGGATGGAAGCGTCCGACGCCCCGGTGATGGTGCAGCGTTCCAGCGTGTCCCAGAGGGCCAGACCATGGCGCAGGATGATCTGCTTTTTGGCTTCGATATCCTCCCGCGCGGGCGTCTGCTCCCCGGTCAGCGCGGCCAGCATGGGCCAGAAGCGGTTCTGCGGGTGGCCGTAGTAAAAGGCCATCTCGCGGCTTTTGGGGCTGGGCCATGTGCCCAGGATCAGCGCCCGGCTGTGCTCGTTATACACCGGGTCAAAGCTCATTGTCCGCCTGCACTTTCAATTTTATCCCAAGGCGAGCCAAGGTCGCGGCCGGACGGCACCGCTGTGGGGCCGTCGAACCACAGCTCCTCGATCAGTGCCGCCATGCCGTCCTCCCGCACGTCGCCAATGATGCGGTCGGCGGCAGCCTTCGCGTCCGGCGTGCCGTTTGCCATGCAGCAGCCAAGGCCCGCTGCCTTCAGCATGCCCACATCGTTGGCAGAATCCCCTGCCGCTACGGCATCGGCCAGCGTCAGACCCATTTTTTCACACAGGTCGGCAAGGCCCACGCCCTTGTCCATTCCACCGCGCACGATGTCGTAGTAGCACAGGCCGTCCGCATTCTGCGCGCCCACCTGCATCCAGTGCAGGCCCAGATGGCCGTACTTTGCCGCAAAATCTGCCACGTGCTCCGGCGGCACTGCCGCAAAGGCCGCGTGGGGCATATCGATCAGGTGGCGGTCCTGATCTTCGCCGTCCACACAGTCCAGCCCGATGCTGTTCATCTGCTGGTAGCCCCTGTGCAGATATTCATACTCGCAGTAGGCGTAGCAGGCATCCCTGAAATTGAACTGCAGCGGATAGTTATAATCCTCGCAGAAATCCACCAACGCATACATTTCCTCGGCAGTGAGCGGGTGCTCTGCCACGATGCGACCCTCGCGGTCCACCACGCAGGCACCGTTGCAGGTGATGGCGTAGTCGAACCGGATGCCGCCCAGCTGCCCCTTGAGGCTGACGCACGGATAGGCACGGCCGGTGCTGAGCACGAATCTGCCGCCTGCGGCCTGCAGCTTCTTTACCGCCTTGACCACCTTCTGGCGGGGCTTGCTCTCGCCAAAGGGCACCAGTGTATTGTCATAATCGCTTGCCAGAATCTTATATTGCATTCTTTTCTCCCCTATGGAACCAGTTTTGTACCAGTATACCATACTTTTTAAATTTTGTGGTGCATTTGTGCATAAAAATAAGGCTGTCGCACAGGATCTCATGCAACAGCCTCATACGCGGTTCTTCTCAGATCGTCCAGTTCCGGCTTACCGACCGGGTACATTTTCGAGAAGGCGGGCCAGAGTGAGGATGAGATCATCCAGAACATGAGCAAACTTTATAAGAACGTGATCATTCTGGACTCCGGCGCGGGCTTTTTTGCCCTTCTGGTCGCGGCGCTGGCGCCCGAAGTTCCCGGTGCAGCACAGTTCCAGCTGATGGAACTTCTGCAAAGCCTTGCGCAGCAGGGCCGGACGGTCGTGATGGTTTTGCACGACCTTGCCCACGCGATGCAGTACAGCGATGCCGTGGGTGTATTCGCAGACGGAAAACATGCCGCCTTTGCGGAACCCTCCCAACTGTATGAGCAGAAAATCTGGGAGGAAGTGTTTCAGGTAAAACTCTGTAAGGCACTGGATGGAACATATTATATCAAGCCGCTGGAAAGAAACGCACTGTTTCATGCTGTTGCCCCCCTTGTTTCAAAAACGGGGCTGTTGCAAAATAAAAATGCGATAGCAGCTTGCACAAAGAGATAGTGCAAAAAATAAAAGCCCGGAACCCTTTTTGAGCCGTTTTGGCTCTGAAAAGGTTCCGGGTTTTGTTCATAATTTTTCAAAGAGCTATTTTGCAACAGCCTCTTTATAAATCATCCATTTCTCCCGAATGAACGGCAGGCCTCCCGGTAGACATTCCTACAGGTTGGGAACCGCGGCGGAATCTGGCGGTCAGGGCCTTACGGGTTGCGTTTGCTGATTTTTCTGCAGCCCCTTGGCAGGGCTTTGAAAAATCAGAACGCGGCCCCAACAACTCCTCCCTGTTTCAGCCGCTGGCTGCGGTCGTCGTCGTTGCTGTTCAAGTCCTCTTCCGCACCGAAAAAGAAAAACCAGTACACATTGTGTACTGGTTTTTCTTGGTGCAGTAAAGCAATTCAAATCCGAACCATTTCCCTCGGATGCAACTTCTGTCGCTTCTCCAAAGGTGACGGTCTGTGTTCCTTCTTTATAGTTGAAGGTTATCAAAACCTTATCATCGTACAGATAAATCGCATTGATGAAGGTATCCACCAGCGCCTGCCGCTGGTCTTTCAGGCTCATATCCAGCTTACGGAATCGCAGCAGCCAGAACCGGATGAACTCCTCCGTGACCTTGGGCTTTGCCAGCTTCTCTTCCGCAATGCGGGCTTCAAGCTCACGCTTGGTTTCTTCCAGCTGCTCCAGCCGCTCCTTGGTGGAGCTGGTCAGAATACCAGCCTGTATCGCGTTCAGCATATTCTGGATACCGGATTCCGCATCACGAAGCTGTTTCTCATAGAGAGGAATGTTGGTATTCTCCTTATTTTGCAGTTCCATCACCTTGGCGATGATGGACTCCATAGCGGCATCGTCTTTCACAAGCTGCATGGTCTGGTTGACCACAAGATCTTCCAGCCACTGTTTACGGACAGTCTTTTTCTTGCAGCCCTTGTGCTTTTTGGCAGTAGCACATTTATAATAGCGGTGGACTTCACCCGTCCGGCTCGTACCACTCTCGCCAAACATCAACGCCCCACAGTAGCCGCAGAACAACTTGGTGGTGAGCAGATAGTCGTCCTCTGCCTTTCTACGGGCAGGGGCTTTCTTGTTTTTCAACATCTTTTCCTGTACATCATTGAAAAGCTCTGCGGACACGATAGGTGGAATCGCATCGGGAATCAGGACGTCCCGGTACTTCAACTCGCCGATATATCGGCGGTTGCTCAGCATGTGCTGGATGACATTGAAAGTCATTGGCCCACCGCGCTTATTCTTGATGCCCTTTTCATTGAGCCAATCCCGAATCTCCCGCATCGTCTGTCCGTCATTGTACCGCTGGAAAGCTTCAGCTACAAAGGGAGCTGTGAGTGGGTCGATTTCAAAGCGGCGGTCTGCGTTGATGGTGTAGCCGAAAGGGATAGCACCGCCAGAAAATTTGCCTTTCAGGGCGTTTTCCGTCATGCCGCGAATGACCTTTTCGGACAGATCAGCGGAGTAATACTCGGCATAACCTTCCAGAACCGATTCCAGAATGATACCTCCCGGGCCATCCGAAATGATCTCGGTGGCAGACATAAGCTTGACACCATTCTTTTTCAGCTGGGTCTTATACCGGGCACTGTCGTAGCGGTTCCGGGCAAAACGGTCCAGCTTCCAGACCAGCACGATGTCAAACAGCTTTTTGTCGCTGTCTTTGATCATCTGCTGAAACTCCGGGCGGTTGTCCGTCTTGGCAGAGATGGCACGGTCGATATAGTGCTTGACCACTGTGATGCCATTCTTTTCAGCATAAGCCGTACATTCACGAATCTGGCCTTCGATGGATTCTTCGCGCTGGTTATCCGATGAATAGCGAGCATAGATCACGGCGGTCATGGCAGGCACCTCCCATTTATACATCATTGAACGGTAATACGTTCATCAAAGCAATGTTTCGTATAATGTATATACCACAGTTTTGCCCTGATTGCAAGCCCAATGATTTATTTTCATGATTCCAACAGACAAATTGTCTTAAGATTATATTCCGAGCAAAATGTGAAGTCCAAGCCCGGCCACGCCGCACAGGCACATGGTCAGGATGGGATTCCACTTGAGCTTCCGTAGGACAAAAAATGCCGATGCAAAACTGCCGATGCCGATCCAGTCTACGTTGGCGAGCGCCTTTGCACTCTCTCCGAACACCACCATAGACAGTATAGAAAGACCTGCACCAAAGATAAGCGCTACAATGACCGGACGCAGGCATGCCAGAACACTTTGCAGCAGAGAAATATCCTTGTATTTACGATAGATGTAGGATAGAAGTGAAACAAAGAACAGCGCCGGTGTAATGCAACCTAGTGTTGCAATGATGGCTCCGGGTACCTGCGCGATACGCAAACCAACAAAAGTTGCCGAGTTGACCGCAATGGGACCAGGGGTCATTTCTGCAATCGTGATGAGGTCAGTAAACTCCTGCATCGTCAGCCAGCCATGTTGTTCCACCACTTGGCTCTGGATCAGCGGCATGGCCGCATAGCCGCCGCCTACGCTGAACATACCCACCTGCAAAAAGCTGAGAAAAAGCTGTAAGTAGATCATTTTGCACCACCTTTTTTCCACTGGACCAGAGCCAGCACCACGCCGAATACTGCAGCGGCAAGGATGACCACCACCACATTGACATCAAACACCGTATTTGCGACAAACGCTGCGACCATCAGGGCAATATACACCCATGAGCGGATCTTCAGCACCTTGCCGCCGAGGTCAAATACAACATCCAGAATGACCGCCGCCACACCAGCCTGCATTCCCTTGAGTAACAACGCGATATAGCGATTGGTGGCAAAAGCATTGTAGAACACAGAAATGATTGAAAGAATGACCATAGGTGGGATGATGGTGCCCAACACTGCCACGATCATTCCAATCAAGCCTTCTACCTGCCAACCTACCAGAATTGCAGCATTGACCGCGATTGCGCCCGGAGAGGACTGCGCCAACGCTGTCATATCCAGCATTTCCTGTTCATCGATCCAGTGTAGCTCATCTACAAATTTTTTCTTCATAAAGGTCACGATGACAAAGCCGCCGCCGAAGGTAAAGCTGCTAATGTACAGCGTACTCAAAAACAGCTTCCAAAGCCGTGCTGACCGTGTACCGTATGTTTTATTTTCATCCATACAAGTTTTCTTCTCCTTTTTTTGATTTTCGGACAACTATATTCGTTTTCTTACTATTTCAAACAGCTTTTAACTATTACTGCTTGCGAAAGCCCGTATTTTCCGGTATCCTTGTTTTAAGAACTGCGAAGCACGGAGGGAATCTCTATGAAACATAATACATTTCTCGTCAAGCCAGCGTCCAGCCTGTGCAATCTGCGTTGCCGGTACTGCTTTTATGACGATGTTTCCAACAGCCGAGCCTGCAAAAATATGGGACTGCTTTCCCATGAAATGGCAGGAGAACTGGTTGAAAAGGCTTTTGCAGCCACAGAGGAAGGCGGCAGCGTCCATTTTCTGTTTCAGGGCGGCGAACCGACTCTTGCCGGGTTGGATTTCTTCCGGTTCTTTCTGGAAACGGAGCGTTCCATGCAGCGCAATATCTCTGTGTTCCACAGCATCCAAACCAATGGCATTTGTCTGGATGAAGAGTGGGCTTCCTTTTTCAAAGCCAACTCTTTCCTCGTAGGCCTCTCTCTGGACGGCACACAGGAGAACCATGATCTCTATCGGCTGGACGCAGCTGGGCAGGGCACATGGGATAAAGTAACTCATGCGCTTGCGCTGCTGGATGCCTACAGGGTCGAAACGAATCTGCTCTGTGTTGTGACCGGACAGCTGACCAGAAAGCCGCAGCGAGCCTTCAAAAGCCTCTGCGAGTTGGGACAGCACAATCTGCAATTCATCCCATGTCTTGACCCACTTGATACGATTGGAGGGCAGGCATATTCTCTAACGCCGGAACTTTATGGTCGTTTTCTGTGCGGCGTCTTTGATACTTGGTATCAGCAGCTGCAACGAGGCAATTATATCAGCGTTCGCAATTTTGAGGACTATCTGCGTATCCTGCTGGGAATGCCGCCTACCTCCTGCGCTTCCTCCGGTTCCTGTGGACATTATCTTACCGTAGAAGGTGACGGAAGCCTTTATCCCTGTGACTTTTATGTTCTGGATGAGTGGAAGCTGGGAAATCTGAGCCACTGTACCGTTGAAGATGCGCTTGATTCTCCCACAAGCCAGACATTTCTGGCACAGGGCCGAAAACGCCCGGCGGAATGCGCAGCATGTGCTTATCAGCTGCTCTGCCGGGGCGGATGCAAGCGAGATTGGGATGCCTCTGGAAGCAACCGCTTTTGCGCAGCGTATAAGCAGTTCTTTGCCTATGTGCTTCCGCGCCTGCATACTGCTGCACATTTTCTGGCACAACAAAACCGATAAAGAGATTCTCCCGGAGAGCAGTATTGCCTCCGGGAGAATCTTTATTTTACCTTTTTGATCTTCCGGATGGAATGGCCATCGTAGAGGATGGGCTTCATGACATAAGTGTAGTTCCGGTCATCGCATTCGCCGGTGGAAATCATCTCCATAAGCCGCAGCGCAAGCTGACGTCCCATCTCGAAGCCTTGCTCCACGGAGCAGGTAACATCCTCCTGCCGATAAGTTTCTTCGGAATAATCAAAACAGACCAGCGAATAATCTTCGGGTACAGTCTTCCCCATTTTCTGCAGGGTTTTCATGACCAGCCGATAGATGGTGTAGTTGCAGCAGACGATAGCGGTGCATTTAGGGATGCTCTTCAGAAATCTTTCAATGGAACGGACATAGCTTTCGTTGTGGGCTTCATCCGAAATACACCACTTGATGTAATCATCGTTCAGTTCCAAACCACGATTTCGCATCGCTTCCGCCATGCCTTGAAACTTTTCTACGCTCTGGTAGTTGTCGTACACGAAGATGCCTGCAATGTGGCTGTGTCCGGCATCCATCAGGCGTCCTATCAGCTGATGGGCACATTCGATGTCATTGATCGTTACGCGGGGGCAGCGCAAGTTCCGATAGAAGTTGTTGTAGAATATCACCGGGATCTTACGTCGGTAAAGCTCCTTGTAGCAGTCAAGATTTGGGCTGAGGATGCTCGATTTGACACCATCCACGATGAAACCGTGAAAATTCTGATGTACCACAGTCTCCAGACAGCGGCGTTCGTTGCAGAATTTGTTATCGGTCAGAAATACATGGAGGTCAACCTGCTCCTGCGTCAGAACACTGCGAACCCCTTCGATTAATCCCGAATTGGCACTTGTATCCTGTCCCTGCAGGACAAGGCCGATTTTATAAAGGGCATCATCTGTGTTCAAATCCCGCGTCATTACTTTTTCTCGGTGGAAATAAGTCCCACTTCCCTTGAGCTTGTACACGAGTCCTTCTGCTACCAACTGGTCGATGGCCACTCGTATCGTTTCTCGGCTGACACCCAGCTTCCGGCAGAGCGCATTTTCCGAAGGCAAACGCTGGTTCCCGGAAAATTTGTTTTCGTCAATATAAGCCAGAAGCCAGCGATAAACCTGATCGGATTTTTTCTCAACAGCCGAGAGCATGGGCAAGCGCTCCTTTTCAGTCGGTGATAGTGGGGCGGCTACCTTCCGCGTGCTGAATCCAGTTCAGCAGACGTTCACGAAGTTCCGCCTTGACCGCAGCATATGCAGGATCCGCGACCACATTGTTCAGCTGCCACGGGTCTTTCTGCATATCGTAAAGGAAGTCGTCTGCATAAACATCGGATGCCGCAGCCTCGCCGCCGTTGACGCCGGGTGCATAGACAGAATACATATAATCTGCAGTACGGATGCAGCGTCCGCAACGGCTTTCCGAAATCTGTGCATAGACCTCATTGACTCTATTATGGTTTTTCTTTTCCACAACGTCAAGCAGATTTTCACCGATCATCTTATCACCGACATCCACGCCTGCCAGAGCCAGCAGAGTTTTGGGAATGCTTTCGGTGCTGACCAGGTCGGTGATCTCCTTGCCACCCTTGAACGGGCCGCCACAGATGACCAGCGGCACATGCAGGCAACCGTCATGGCAGGAGCGCTTGTAATCATCATAGCCGTTCAGGTGCGCATCACGGTTGCGGGTCTTGAAGTGAGAGCCATGGTCGGAAGCATAGAGGATAACTGTATTATCATACAGGCCTTTTTCTTTCAGCTTTGACACCAGCTTACCAAGGTTTTCATCAAGGCTGGCACACTGGCCCAGATAATCCGGGTACTCTTCCGCTGCGTTTCCACCCAGAGCCTTCAGATCTTCCGGCAGAACAAAATCTGCGAATCGCTGCTTGGAACCGTTGGGGCCTTCGTAGTGATTATGGTCGTTCTGATGGTGCGGCTCGATCTGCGACACGGTCATGAAGAAGGGCTTTTCGCCGGCATACTGGTCAAGATAGTCCAGCGCAAACTGGTTAATGCAGTCGGCACGGTAGCCCTTGAAATCGATGCGGTTGTTGTTCTCATCAAACACATAGCCATCGTAGCCGTGGGAGGTGAACTCCAGCACATCCGCAGCACGCCAGTAACCGGTATAGCCACCGCGCAGCTCCAGCGGAACAGCGGTGATGGTGTGGTCAACGGTGGGCTTTTTCTCCAGCTCACCGTCCGAAGCCAGATGCCACTTGCCAATGTAGGCCGTCTCGTAGCCGGCATCCTTTTCCATGTACTCGCCCAGCGTCTTGATGTTGGAGGGCAGCATCAGATTATTGCGGAAGCAACCGGTCTCGGTGGGATATTTGCCGGTCTGGAACAGAGCACGGCAGGGGCCGCACACCGGCTGAGGCGAAAAGGCATTGTCAAACTTCACACCCTCTGCCGCCAGCTTGTCCAGATTAGGCGTGATATTCAGTGGCTGGCCGAAGCAGCCGCAGGTGTCCCAGCGCTGCTGGTCACTGAAATAGAAAATGATATTATATGCCATGGTTTTACCTTCCTTTACTGTTCTGCTTTGGTGTTCTTTGCTTCCTTCATCTTGCCGCGCAGAATGCCGAGAATGACCACCACGATCAGCGCAATGAAGATCCAGCAGTACACACTACTGACGAAAATTCTGGGGCTTCCATCCGAGATGAGCAAAGCACGGCGGAAGTTGGTTTCCGTCATGTTGCCCAGCACCATACCCAACAGCACAGGGACAGCGGGCAGCTCCAGCTTGCGCATGAACCACGCCATCACGCCGAACACCAGCGCAACGCTCAAATCAAAATAGCTGCTGTTCACCGAGTAAGCACCGGCGAAACAGAAAATCACGATGATGGGGGTCAAGATCTGCTGAGGGATGGAGACGACCTTTGCAAACAGGCTAGTCAGGTATTTGCCCTGCAGGAACATGAAGATGTTCACGAGGATAAGGCCCAGCATGATGGCATACATGATAGCGCCGTCGGTGGTGAACAGCGAGAGACCGGGGTTCAGGCCATTTATCATCAGGGCCGACAACATGATGGCCACGCAGCCGTCGCCGGGGATGCCCAGCGTCAGCAAGGGAATCAGGGTCGCGCCACAGACGGCATTGTTGGCAGACTCAGCAGCCGCAACGCCCTCCACAGAACCGTGGCCGAATTCCTCGGGATGCTTGGACAGGTTCTTCGCAGTGTTGTAGGAGAACCACGAGGCCTCCGACGCACCCGTGCCAGGTACGATACCAACACAGGAACCGATGATAGAACCCATCAGCACTGGTCGGAACATCCGCTTGTATTCATCTTTTGTGATTTTGCCGTCATCATTGCCGATTTTTCCGGCGTGAAGGTTCAACTCATTCCGCTTCAGCTCTGCCTTGCCAATGATTTCCACCAGTGCGAACAAACCGATGAGGGTAACGGCAAGGTCAAGACCCAGATACAGACGGGGAATACCAAATGTAAAGCGGTCATAGCTGGTCATGGGGTCTGCGCCCACACAGGAAATAAGCAAACCAAGGCAGGCGGCGATGATGCCCTTGACAAGGCTCTTACCAGAAACGCCTGCAATAATCGTCATGCCGAACAGGCAGACCATAAAGTACTCCGCCGTGCCGAGCTGTGCCGAAATTTTTGCGACCTGAGGGCCGAGGAAGAGCAGCACCAACGCAGAGAAGATACCGCCAAAGGTAGATGCATAAAGTGCAATTTTCAACGCCGCCTTAGTGCGGCCCATTTTGGACAGCGGATAGCCGTCCAGCATAGTAGCCGCCGCGTGGGGCGTACCCGGCGTGTTGATAAGGATAGCCGATACCGAGCCACCATAGCCACCTGCGCAGTAAATGCCCAACAGGAACATCATGCCGGGAATCGCACGCATGGTATAAGTGACAGGCAGGAATAGGATGATGCAGAGGATAACACTTAATCCCGGGATGGCCGCGAACACGCAGCCAATAAAGACGCCGAGGTTTATCCAGATGATATTTTCGAGGGTGAAAAGCAGCCCGGAGGCCGGGCCGATAAAGTCAAACAAACCCATATTCTGCCTCCTCAGAAACTAACATTCAGCACAAAGTGGAATACGACCCAAATCAACACAGCCATTGAAACTGTGATGGCATAGTAAAGGGGTTTCTTGCAGCGGAAAAAGACCAGAAATGCCAGTGCGCAGAATACAGCGCCCACAACAAACAGATCCGTGACCTCTGCCAGCAGATAAGTGACCACCAGAATGAGGACGATGACGAGTGCTTTTGTTTCCACCAAAAGATTCAGCGTTTTAGTTTTGGTCGGGCGGTGCATCACCATGTTGTATGCCTCGCGGCCCACCAGAAGGGCGCTCATGGCCAGCATGAGCCAAATCAGCATCGTCGGGAAAGCGCGGCCATTCACAACGTCTTTTTCCGAGATCTGCACCTGCTGCGGCATGATGAGCAGCAGCACGATGCCAATGACCAGAAACAGAATGCCGCAAATCAGGTCTACCGGGTACTCGATGTTCTTCTGTTCGAGCTTTGCGCCCCATTCATCCAGTTTTGCTTCGGCACGTTCTATCAGATTTTTCACTTGTTTCAACTCCTTTTGGAAACATAAAAGCAGGGAGAAGGGGATGTCCCCGTTCCCCCTGCTTCAGCTTTTTGTCGCTATGAGGGCTTTTTATCAGCCTGCCACGATGTCCTTATACTGCTCGACGATGCTCTTGACGTTCTCAATATGAGCTTTGACGTCATCTTCGCTCATCGTATCAACTTCCAGCAGCATGGTATCGTTCAGCCACTCGACCATTTCCTGATCGGCAAGGATCTTATCGTACAGCTCTTTCAGCTCTGCAACCTTTGCAGCATCGGTACCCTTGCGTGCCATCACGAAGCAGCGGTTGCGGAAGTAGGGGTAGCCCTTGGAGCCAACGCCCTCAACGCCTGCGAAGGGGCCGTTTTCGATAGCCTTGTCATCGAATGCGCAAACCACATCAACGCCGCCCTGCTGGTAGGTCTCAAGAATCTGAGACTGGTGAGAAACCGCGAAGTTCGTTTCACCCTTAGCTACAGCCTGTGCAGCCTCCGCAGCGGACTGGTACGGAGTCAGTTTCAGCTGGTCGCCGGCACCCATAGAGCCGAACAGAGCCGCTGCCAGGAAAGCCTCGGAGCCGGTAGCGCCGTTAACGGCCACGGATACGGGGTTGCCTGCCTTGACATAGGCCTCCAGATCGTCCAGATTCTTGAGGTTCAGTGAAGAATCAGCGGACAGGACGAAGACGGAGGAGTACAAGTTCTCCACGAACTCGAAATCATCGTAGCTGAACTGCAGCTTGGCCGGATCCAGAGTCTCGGTAATGGCGAACAGACCCTCACCGGCGAAGACCAGTTCCTTATCATTTGCCTTAGTACTGGACACCCAAGTGTTGACAGTAGCAGCATCGCCCTTGACGGCTTCGGCAACCAGTGTGATTTTATTATCAGAATAATCAGGGGACTTGGCAGCAGCCTTTTGGCTGACCATCGCCGCTACACCAGACGGTGCCCACGGGCAGGTAACTTTCCAGCTCTCCTGTTTGCTTCCGCAGCCGGTAAGCATCGACAAAGCAAGGACACCGGCGGTGACCAACGCCGCAATACGCTTTTTCATCATTTTACTCTCCTTTTTTGTTTTGCCTTTTCGTGTGGTAGCAAGCACTTCACCGTGCTTTTGTTACCAACAAGATAACATTTCAAGCAATTTCAAGTCAACAAATTTTTTTATTTTCAAAAAAAAGTTGTCTGGTAAAAGAGCCGAATGACCACATCTGTATTTTGCTATAGAAAACTTATTGTGCATATTGCACATCCGCTTGAATCATCTTTGTGCAGCTTAAATTCTTTCATGATGTAAAGTGTATCATATTCATAATAGAAGTCTTACTATTGTCTCCATTCATAAATAATTTCTTCAATTTCTTCGGAATCATCTTGACGTACCCTACGAACCATGATATTCTCTATCAAAAATCCCACTGAGCTTGTAGATTGATTGCAAATCTTCTGCAAAAGTGGTTGGTTATCACCGTGAGACCCACCACTTCCGTGAGGAAAAGTCCACGAAAGAACTTACCGCCCCGCAACACACCCGATTCATTTTGCCGCCGATTCACCCGACAAAATCATCGCTGCGCTGCGTGGGCGGTATTTTTCTTTTACGGGAGCTGCACCTTGAAAATTTCATGAGCCGACCGGACGTGATACCGACTTTCCGTCAACGCCGCTGCACAAACAGGGGCAGGAACTTCGTTCGGAGCAAACGGTGATCAACATACACGAGCAGCGGAACTCTCTACTTATTTTTGCGCCTTAACAATTCGGAAACATTTGTTGATGAAGCGTTTTGAGCGCAGCGGTAGAGGGCAAGAACCGTCCCGTGGCCACAAATTTTTAATTCTTGAAAATCTTGTGCTCCATCGGGACTTCACTTCTTCAATGCGTCTGCATTTCCGAAGTGATCTTGTTGGGGCGTGCCTGCCCCAAACCCTGCTCATCATTCGTGCCTAACGGCACAAATGGAACGGCGTGTCGTGCTTACATAACTTCACCGAGGAGTTATCGAACAGACAGGAGGTACAATGACCAAAACGAATGTTCAACTGACCCCTAGCAATTCCCAGCGCCACGACACGCCGAACAACAAAACGCGCGTCATCAAGTTCCGTGTGACAGCGGAGGAAAAAGCGTCACTGGAACTCACTTGCAAACTCCTGAATCTCTCCCTCTCCACTTTTATCCGCCGTGCCATCCACAACGTCAAGATCGAGAAAACAGTCATCGTTGCAGGCGGCGGCGAAGAAACCCTGACCGCTGTTTCCACCTTGCTTGCCCAGTGCAGCAAGGTGGGCGGCAACCTCAATCAGCTTGCAAGGCACTTCAATTCCGGCGGTGCAGACATCGAGCAGATCCGGGCGAAACTCCTTGACGAACTTGCAGACCTGACCGCATTTCGGCTCAACGCCGAGAAAGTTCTGGGTGAACTGTATGGCAACGCTCAAGCATATCGCCTCTAAAAACTCGGACTACACCGCCATCGAAGCGTACCTCGTTTACCAGCACGACGCGTTCACTGGAAAGCAACTCCTGGATGAACAGAGCAAGCCGAAGCTGCGGGATTCATACCTGCTCGACACCCTTGAGTGCGGCGATTTTTCGTTTGCAACGGCCTGTCTGCTGGCAAACCGCAAGTATGGCAAGAACACCCAGCATGGTGATATCAAAAGCCACCAGTATATCATCAGCTTTGACCCACGCGATGCAGCCGACAACGGCTTGACCATGGAAAAGGCACAGGCCCTTGGCCTGAAATTCTGCGAAGAAAACTTTCCCGGTCATCCTGCCATCGTCTGCACTCACCCGGATGGACACAACCATTCGGGAAACATCCATGTCCACATCGTGATCGGCAGCATCCGAACACGAGAAGTGGAACGCAAGCCTTATATGCAGAAGCCCCGTGACTGGCGCGAGGGTATGAAGCATTCCAGCACAGCCCAGACCATGCGATACCTCCGTGTCGAGGTCATGGAGCTGTGCGAGGGTGCAGGACTGTACCAGATCGACCTGATCAACGGCTCGAAAGAGCGCGTGAGCGAAGCCGAGTATTGGGCGCGTAGGCGCGGTCAGATGAAACTTGACCGCGAGAACGCAGCCCTCACCGCAGCCGGACAGCCGCCCAAGCAGAAGAAGTTTGAAACCGTAAAAGATACCCTGCGGAAACAGATTTCGGATGTGCTAAACAATGCAACGAGCTTTGAAGATTTCTCGGACAAGCTCATGCAGCAGTACGGCATCACCGTCAAGGAAAGCCGTGGGCAGCTCAGCTACTTGCCTTCTGGCAGAACCAAGTTTATCCGGGCGAAACATCTCGGTGACAAGTTTGAGAAAGAACTCGTGCTTGCCACCTTACAAGAAAATGCTGAGCGCAAACGCGCTGTCCAACCCAAGCCTAACCGCATTGGGAAACTGGTCGATATTCAGGCGAAGTTGAAGCAGGGCAAGGGTATCGGCTACGAGCGTTGGGCGAAGAAGCACAACCTCAAAGCCATGGCACAGACCTTGATCCTCTTAGAAGAAAAGGGCTTGACCGATGAGGCGGCCTTGAACCAGCGCATCGCCGAACTGGAAACCAAGTATCACGATTCACTGGCGGTGGTGAAAGACCTCGAAGGTCGCATGAAGGCCAACAAAGAGCTGCGCTATCATGTCGCAGCCTATACCAGCACCAAGGGTATCGTACAGCAGTTCAATACTGCCAAGCGACCCGCAGCCTTTGAGGAACAGCATCGTGCAGAGCTGACAGCATACCGGGCGGCAGCAGCCTATTTCAAGGCAAACAACATCACAAAACTGCCCAGCCCGAAAAAGCTGGAAGCCGAGTATGCGCAGCTGGCATCCGAAAAGGCGAAGTTCTACGAGCAGTACAAGGAAGCCAAGGAAGAACTGCTCAAACTGAAAACCGTAAAACAGAATGTTGCGTCCTTTTTCCGGGAGGAAGAACAGACGCAGCAGGAGAGATAAAGGAGTGTGCGTATGATCAATCTGAAAATCGACCCGGAGTTTCAGTCCCAGATTCCTCCTCTGACCGATGATGAATTTAAGCAGCTTGAAGAAAATATCCTGAAAGAGGGCAAGCTGCTCTCTCCTTTGATTGTTTGGAACAACACCCTTGTTGATGGTCACAACCGTTATGCAATTCTTCAGAAGCACCCCGAAATCTGCTTTTCTACCATGCCGCTCCGCTTTGCGAACCGTGAGGAAGCCCTCGCTTGGATCTGCAAGAATCAGCTGGGGCGGCGCAATCTTTCCCCCGAACAAAAGCGTTACCTGCTGGGGAAGCAGTACGAAGCCGAGAAGAAAGCTGCAAAAATCTTTCGGGGCAATCAGTACACTTTAGCAAAGAAAAGTGGTGGTGATCACGGTGATAACCACCACTCCGGAAAGAAAACCTGCGACCGGATCGCAGAGGAAAACGGTGTCAGCCGTGCCTCCGTTCTTCGTGCCAGCCACTATACACAAGGCATCGACATCGCAGATAATCTCTCTCCCGGCATCAAGCAGAAAGTCTTTTCCGGCGAAGTGAAGTTCACCAACGAAGAAATGTCCAAGCTTGTGCAGGCAAGTGTCGAGCATCGTTCAGATGTCCTTGCTCAAATCCTGCATCCAGAGGCATTGGAAGTGTTGGAATCTGCCAGCGCAGAATTTGAACCTGAAAAAGCGGAACCCGTTCCCATGCCCACACCACAAACAGAAGAATTTCGGTGCTATCATGTACCGGACGAGTTTATGAAGGTTTACAAATCTTTGAGCCGTGCGACCGAAATGATGAAAAACTCATGGAAGAAAACGCTCAAAAACAATCCCAGCTATTTCACTGACCCGGAAAAGCAGAAGGTTCTCCGCTTCGCAATGCAGCGACCTGCTAACTACCTGACTGAAATCGAAACCTATCTGGAAAAGGCTCTTGCAGAAGCCCTTGAAGAAGAAAAGACCGCATAACAGCAGACACCTGTAAGCCATCAATAAGTCACCAGCCGCAAGTGCAGGGTGGAAAACTTCCGCGCCCTTGCGCCTGATAAAAATTGGAACTTTGATTTTCTCGCCCGACTTTGCCACGGTGGGACGATCAAAGGAGCGTGCGTTTGAACAAAAAGAAAAAGTCCACAAACACTTCCCCCTATCCCGATGAAGTCATTGACCGTCTGGCACGGGCATTCTACCCGGCCATCCTTGCCTGCTGGAACAGCGAGGAAGGCCAGAGGGAGTTTGCCGCGTGGCAGGCGGAACAAGCTCATCACACTACCAGCAAAGAGAAACAGAGCGTTCCCGACGGGGAACGCCCTGTTGTACATATCGCTGTTATCTGTGGCTTTAATCGCAAGTTTTACAAGCAGAGCAATTCTCAACGACCTGTTTGCGATATGCAATTCACGGTTGTTGCCAACGAATCAAATCGTGAATTACGCTGGCAGGGTGCGTCCTATTCAGGGACGCACCCTGTTTTTGTTTTGTATTTAATCTTCTAATCCATGGTTCAGACTGTATTCGCTCAAACACTCTCAAGAATGGTATGCCGGAAGCAGCTGCCTCAAAGCTGCCGACATCTCCGATTTTTCAAAAAGACTTGACATTCCCGGGCAGTTCTGTATAATTATCAATGTTAATTATCTTTGATAATCGTTTGGAGAGGAATTTCATTATGACCATCGAACTGATCAAGCAGCTGCTGGATGCCTGCTATCTGGCAAAGCGGGCACGGGAGATGCTGCCTGCCCTGCCGGAGGGTGTGACATCCTCTTATATCCAGTGTCTGGATGTTATTCAGAAATTGCAGACCCGTGGCATCCAGCCGAAGATCTCTGATCTCAGCGATACACTGAACCTGCCCCGCCCCGGTGTGACCCGTACCGCAAAAGAGATGGAGCACAAAGGGTATCTGAGAAAACAGGTATCCGCTGAAGATGGCCGCGTGACCTATCTGTTTCTCACCGAGAGCGGGCAAGCGCTTTCCCAGAAGTACAATACGGACTACTTCTCGCAACTGCTCCCGTATTTGGACAGCATTTCCGAGGAGGATGCAGCGTGCACCATCCAAACGCTGGAAAAATTCTATGCTATTATGCGCGAAAGGAAAGATTCTCTTGAAAAACGATAAGACCGATTTTACCCAAGGCCGCATTTTGCCAAAGCTCGCTTTTTTCATGCTGCCCATTCTGGGTGCGCTGGTGCTGCAGGCCGCTTACGGCGCAGTAGACCTTCTGGTAGTGGGGCGCTTTGGCTCCACTTCAGGCTTGTCTGCGGTTTCTACTGGTAGCCAGGTACTCAATCTCGTCACCTTTGTTGTCACCCAGCTTGCCATGGGCGTCACAGTGCTCATTGCCCGCTATCTGGGCGAAAAACGACCGCAGTACATCGGGCAAGTCATTGGCGGGGCAGCTATTGTGTTCACCCTTCTGGCAGCTGCACTGTTCGTGGTGCTGGTGTTTTTTGCACGGCTTATTTCCAGTCTGATGCAGGCTCCTGCCGAAGCCCTAGACCTGACCGCCAGCTATGTGCGCATTTGCGGCAGCGGCATCTTCTTTATTGTAGCCTATAATATGCTCTCGGCTCTTTTCCGCGGTCTGGGCGACAGCCGCTCTCCGCTGATCTTTGTACTGGTGGCGTGCATTGTGAATGTTATTGGCGATCTGGTGCTGGTGGCTGGTTTTCATCTGGATGCTGCCGGTGCCGCCATTGCTACGGTAGCAGCACAAGCCGTCAGCGTAATCTGTGCAATCGCAATGCTGCTGAAGAAGGAGCTGCCCTTCAAAATCCATCGCTCTGATTTCAAGCTGAACCCCCAGTGCAAAAAATTTCTGGGCATCGGTCTGCCGCTGGCTTTGCAGGAGTTTTTGACCCAGCTTTCCTTTCTGGCGCTCTGCGCTTTCGTCAACCGGTTGGGGCTGGAGGCATCTTCTGGCTACGGTGTGGCGTGCAAGATCGTTAATTTTGCCATGCTGATCCCCAGTTCTCTGATGCAGTCCATGGCATCCTTTGTGTCCCAGAACGTGGGTGCTGGCAATAAAAAACGCGCCGAGCAGTCCATGTTCACCGGCATTGGCATCGGTCTAGTGTTCGGTTGCGCCGTATTTGCACTGGTGTGGTGCAAGGGTGACGTTCTCTCCGGTCTGTTTACGGCAGATGCCGCTGTTATTGCCAACAGCTACGCCTACCTCATGGGCTTTGCGCCCGAGACCATCGCCACTGCCATCCTGTTCAGCATGGTAGGCTACTTCAATGGCAACGACAAAACGCTCTGGGTCATGGTACAGGGGCTGGTGCAGACTCTGCTGGTGCGTCTCCCCATGGCGTATATTATGAGTATCCAGCCCAACGCCAGCCTGACGATGATTGGTCTGTCCGCACCCACCTCCACCGCAGTGGGCATCTTATTAAACATCAGCTTTTTTCTCTGGCTCAAACGGTACGAAAATCAGACGTGTGCATAGGTTTTGAAGGCTGGAAAGCCTGCCGATGATTGTTGCCACCTACAAATATGATACGGTCGTGCTTGAAATTTCAAATTCAATCATGAGTCGATAATAGCAAACAAGCCCACAGGATAGACCGCATATAAAATACGGCAGACCTGTGGGCTTGTTCCTTATATCGAGTTGATCTCTAAACGATCAATCCTCTAATCCATGGCTTTCAGCTACATTCCTCAAATATTTCTCCGGGTCTCCGTTCAGAATCAAATCGGCATAGCCAAGCGGGTCATTGTAGATAAGATAATCCAGTTCTGACCTCTGCGCCATGGTCACATCCAGTGCATCCTCGACCCCGGTGCAGTCAATGGAGATCATTTTCCCATCCCGGAGCAACAGCTCCACGCAGCCGGTGTCCATGTTGAAATGGCAGGCTCTTGCATCGTACTTCATGTTCGTGTCCTTTCTGCCTTACGGCACCTTTACAGTTGTGACTTTTGTGATACGTCTTTTTTGATAAGGTTTTGGACACACAGCGGCTGGAAAAGAACCCTCGTTCTGCTTTCCGAAGAAAACAAAAAATCCGAACCCTTCTCCTATCGAGAAAAGGTTCGGATTTTCATTGTTTGGTGCGGATAAGAGGACTTGAACCTCCACCGAGTTGCCCCGATTAGAACCTGAATCTAACGCGTCTGCCAATTCCGCCATATCCGCATATTCTGTTGTGTTCGTGAGCTGTGCCGCTCGGAACGATAGTTATTATACCAGATATACGCAGAATGTCAAGCATTTTTTCAAAAAAACTTTTTCTTCACTACAAAACGTCATACTTTCGCGAAAAAGCCCTCTGCAGGCCGATTTTCCGGCAGTGCAGAGGGTCGGAGTTTCTTTGTTTTTTCTTCAGCAGACAGCCGTGCCGGAGGCCAGCAGATCAGACTCTGCCCCACACCAGCCACAGATACACATAGCCTGCCAGCACTGCAGCCAGCGTAAAGGGCACGCCGATGCGCAGGAAGTCCCGGGTCGTGACGGTTTCACCGTTTTTGCGCAGCAGGCCGATGGCAGCAATATTGGCCGAAGCGCCGATCGGCGTCAGGTTGCCGCCCAGAGTGGCACCGGTGAGCAGACCGAAGTAAAACACGTAGGGCTCCATCCCCCGGCCATCATTCATCAGTGCAGCAATGCTTTGCACCACGGGCAGCATGGCGGCTACGTATGGGATGTTATCGATGAATGCCGACAGCACGACCGAAACCACTACCAGCAGCGTAAACAGTCGGAAGGGGCTTTCTCCCGCCACGGCGTGGAACAGCCGGGCCGCTGCATCAATGACGCCCGCCGCCTGAATGCCTGCGATCACGACGAACAGACCAAACAACAGCAGCAGGGTATCGCAGTCCAGCTCGCCCAGCACCCGCCCCAGCGGCTTTGCTGACTTTGCCCGCAGGCAGGCGCGCACGGTGCCAAACAGGCACAGGCCCATGCAGATAAGACCGCTGCGCAGCTCATACACCGTATGCAGCGGCCCGGCGGCGGGCTCCGGCAGGAAAGATGCCGCGATCAGCAGGCCTACTGTCAGCAGCATCAGGGCGGCGGGCACGTCGTCCTCCACTTCCGTTTCCACCTTTGCACAGACCGGCTGGGTCTCACGGCGGAACAGCCACAGCAGCACCGCCAGCGATGCCAGTGCGCCCAGCTCTACACCCCAGAAAATGCCCGGACGGCCCTGCATCCAGAAGAACTCGAAGAAGTTCATGTCCGCAAAGCTGCCCAGCAGGATGCTGGTGGTGTCGCCCACCAGCGTGGCTGCGCCCTGCAGGTTGGAGGAGACCGCAATGGAAATGATCACCGGCACCGGCGAGATCTTCAGCTTGCGGGCAATGGCAAGGCCCACCGGAGCCACCATGAGCACGGTAGCCACATTGTCCACAAAAGCACTGATGACGCCGGCGAACAGCGCCAGCATACACACCGCCCGCTTGACGTCCGGCACCCGGACGATGAGCATTTCCGCCAGACGGGCGGGCATTTTGCTCTCGATGAACAGCGCCACCGTACCCATGGTGCCCGCCATCATCAGCAGAACGTTGTAATCCACCGCCTGCAGTGCCGCACGGAGCGAAAAGCCGTATCCCCCGGCCTCGCCCAGCACAATAAAGAGCACCGCACTGCACAGTGCCACCCACGGGCGGTACTGCTGCAGCCGCAGCATCAGCAGATAGGTGGCTGCAAACAGAAGCAGCGCAAGTGTCATTCCAGATTCTCCCGGTTATGGGTGTCGTTGTCCTCGTCGATCATGCGGTAGCCCACGCCCAGCTCATTGAGGATATAGGCGTTGCTGCCCGGGCGGCTGCCCAGCTTTTTGCGGATGTTGGCCATATTCACCTGCAGCTTCTTGGTGCTGCCGATGTCGGTATCGCCCCAGATGGCTTTGACGATGGCCGCATAGGTCATCACACGACCCGCGTGCTGGGAGAGGAACGCCACGATGTTGTACTCGGTCTGGGTCAGCTTGATCTCCTGCTCGTCCACAAACACCTTGCGGCGGTCATAATTGATGCGCATTCCCTGTGCGCGGAACTCCCCTGCCGGGGCATTGCCGCCGCGCAGGGCACCATAACGGTTCAGGCGCAGGGCCGCACGCACGCGGGCCAGCAGCTCGCCGGTGCTGAAGGGCTTGGTGATATAGTCATTGGCCCCCAGATCCAGCGCTTCGATCTTATCCATCTCGTCGGTGCGGGCCGAGAGCACCACGATGGGGGTCATGTACTTCTGCCGCACGGTGCGGATGAACTCCAGACCGTCCCGGTCCGGCAGGCCCAGATCCAGAATGACCAGATCCGGGTTGTGGGAGGCAAACAGGGTCAGGCCCATGGTACAGGTGTGAGCCACCAGCGCCTGATAATCATTGGTGGTCAGCAGCGTTTCGATAAAGCTGCAGATATTCGCCTCATCCTCCACAATGAGGACTTTGAATTTATTATTGCTCATCTTCTGCATCCTCCATTTCAATTTCTTCGGTCTCCAGCCAGAAGCGGATGGTGGTTCCCTCGCCCACCCGGCTCTCGGCCTTGATCTCACCGCCGTGGGCCTTGATGATGGCTGCGCACACCGACAAGCCGATGCCCATGCCGTGCTTGCGGCTGTCTGCCGGCACATCCGGGTCGGTGCTGCCGGTGCCGGAGAACAGCGTTTTCAGCCGTTCTCTGGGGATGCCGCAGCCATTGTCCGTCACCTCGAACACCGCGCGATTGCCCACCGTGAACACCTTCAGGGTCAGTTTTGTCATGCCCTCAGCGTGCAGAGCGGCGTTTTCCAGCAGATTCATCAGCACCTGCTGGATGAGCATGGAATCCATGGGGATCACGATAAAGGCATCCGGCGTTTCCAGCTCCACCTGAATATCCGGGTATCGCTTGCGGAACTTGACCAGCACGGCATCCAGCAGTTCGTCCAGCACCGTGGGGGTCTTCTGCACCGTCACCTTCTCGCTGTCGATGCGGGTGACCGAGAGCAGGTTCTCCACCATGCGGGTCAGCCACTGGGCATCGCTGCAGGCCTCGCCCAGCAGCTTGATGGTCTTTGCCTTATCCAGCGAATCGTAGTTTTCGATCACGGTGGAGCAGGCACCATAAATGGAAGTGAGCGGGGTGCGCAGATCGTGGGAAACCGCGCGCAAGAGGTTCGCGCGCATTTTTTCCTTTTCGCTCTCCATGCGCAGCTGCTCCTGCTTTTTGATGCGGGTGGTCAGGGTGCTGGTCATGATGGACACCACAAGCATCACAAGGCCGGAGAACAGGTTTTCCGACAGAGTAAAGTTGAACGCGAAATACGGCGAGAGGAAGGCAAAATTCACCGCCAGCACGCTGATCAGGGACGCTGCCACGCCCCAGACATACCCCTCTGTATACATTGATGTGACAAATACTGCCAGCATAAAGATCAGCATGGCAACGCCCTCAATGCGGCCCATAACAGCCTGTGTAAGCATCACCATGGCATAGGCAGCGAGCAGAGTCAGCAGCATTACGGCGGCATCCCGCACAAGCGTCTGTTTTTTCATGCACATTCCCCTTCCCAAACAATATGTTTTCTCTCCTGAATTATACCATAGCTGTACTAAAGATACAGTAAAAATCCTTTGCCATAAAGGGAGGACGGGGTTTGACACTCCCTCTTCCCCGTAGTAGAATAGCCTTATCCGCGCTTTATCTCACTGGATCAGGAGAATGACAGATGCTTTATTTTGAGAACGACTACTGCGAGGGTGCACACCCCGCGATCCTGCAAAAGCTGACCGAGACCAATTTTGAAAAGGTGTCCGGCTACGGCACCGACCCCTACTGCGCCAGCGCCAAGGCAAAGATCTGCGCTGCCTGCGGCTGCCCGGATGCAGATGTGTACTTTATCTCCGGCGGCACCCAGACCAACGCCATCGTCATTGCGTCCATGCTGCAGCGCTGGCAGGGCGTGCTGGCCGCAGCCACCGGCCATGTTACCGCCCACGAGGCCGGTGCCATCGAGTACACCAGCCACAAGGTCATCCCGCTGCCGGCCCACGAGGGCAAGGTGAGCGCTGCCGATGTGCGCAGCTGGTGCGCCACCTTCTACGCCGATGCCAACCACGACCACATGGTGTTCCCCGGCATGGTGTATATCTCTCACCCGTCGGAGTACGGCACCCTGTACACTAAGGCGGAGCTGGAAGAGCTGCACGCCGTGTGTCAGGAATACAAGATGCCGCTGTTCATGGACGGCGCACGGCTGGGCTACGGCCTGATGGCAAAGGGCACCGACGTCACCCTGCAGGACATTGCCCGCCTGACCGATGTGTTCTACATCGGCGGCACCAAGGTGGGCGCTCTGTGCGGCGAGGCCGTGGTGTTCCCTCACGGCGCACCGGCCCACTTTATGACCATGGTCAAGCAGCAGGGCGCGCTGCTTGCCAAGGGCCGTCTGCTGGGCCTGCAGTTCGACGTGCTGTTCACCGATGATCTGTACACCCGCATCAGCCGGAACGCCATCGAGACCGCAGACCGTCTGAAGGAAGGCCTTGCTGCCAAGGGCTACCGCTTTTATATGGAATCGCCCACCAATCAGGTGTTCCCCATTCTGGCAAACAGCCAGCTGGAAGCGCTGGAAGGCAAGGCAAAGTTCGGCTTCTGGGAAAAGTACGACGACACCCACACCGTGATGCGCATTGCCACCAGCTGGGCCACCCGCATGGAGGAGATCGAACAGCTGATTGCCCTGATGTGACCCTGCCGAAGATTTTCTGCCGATTTTATGCAGGATATCGATTGCAATTTTCTTCACGATATGGTATCTTTTGGGTATACCACATTGGGTTTGGAGACGGTCGGCTGCACTGCGCCGCCGCTTCCTGTAAAGTGATTGGAAGGAAGGTATTTTACCATGGGATTTTTTGATAAGCTGTTCGGCGGTAAGGCCGAGCAGGAAGAGACCGCTAAATTCTTTGGTCAGCGCAAGACCGTTTTGACCCCCATCCGCGGCAAGGTGCTGGCACAGGCCGACATCCCCGACGAGACCTTTGCACAGGGCATCCTTGGCCCCGGCTGCGGCATCGAGCCCACCGGCAAGACCGTGTATGCTCCGTTTGACGGCACCGTGGAACAGGTGGCTTCCACCCTGCACGCCGTGGGCCTGACCAGCGAGGACGGCATCGAGATCCTGATCCATGTTGGCATGGACACCGTGGAGATGCAGGGCAAGGGCTTCAAGGCACTGGTCAAGGTGGGCGATAAGGTCAAGGCCGGCACCCCGCTGCTGAAGGTGGATCTGGACGCCATCCGCGCCGCAGGCCATCCCACCGCTACTGCCATCATCGTGACCAACGGCGATGACATGGGCGAGCTGAAGATGCTGGCTGAGGGCGATGTGCTGGCAGGCACCCCGCTGTTCAAGTTCTGATCGTAATCGTAAAAGGCGTGAGCTTCCATTCGGAGGCCCACGCCTTTTTTGTTATTCCTTTTCTTGTTTATATTTCAGCGCCTTCTGGGCGAAATGTCCATCGAAGAACTGGATGAAGGGGCCAAAGGCGATGATGATAACACCCACCACCATGCCGATGATGCGCCGTGCCGAGGGAGCCTGCCGGGTCTTGTTCATGACCTCCTTCTCTTTCTCCTTCTGTTTTTCACCATTCTGTTGTTTTTGTGTTGAAAATTCAGGCCTTGAGCCGTGCTTCAATGGCCGCCTTGTCCAGCCCTTCGCCAATGACGATGAGCACATCCTGTCCCTGCGGGATGGGGGCCAGCGTTTTTCCGGCGGCGGTGGCGTTCAGTTCCAGCCAGCCGGTCTGCCCGCCCGGGTCCGGCGCAAAGCCCTTCACCCGCAGCACATGGCCGCAGGCCCTGTCCGCAAACAGGCGGTCTGCCGCAGCCTGCAGCTGCTGCAGCGTCAGGTGCTGTTCCAGAAAGCAGAGGGACGAAAAGGCTTCGTGCTCGTCAAAGTGCAGCTTTTCGCAGCTGGCCTGCCGGTATCCGCAGGACGCAAGGGCGGCAAGGTCGGCTTCGGTGAGCTGCGCCCAGTCCTTTGTCAGGATCTCCTCCGGTGCAAAGCGGCGGGAGCACTTGCAGCTTTCCAGCGCCCGGGTCAGGTGGGCCGCAGCGGCGGCCGTCTGGGCCTGCCCGGCCTGCCGGGTACGGCTGAGCAGCACCCGGCCCGCGTTGGCGGTCTCGGATGCCAGCAGATACTCTGCCTGCGGGGACAGGGTCTCGGGCAGCATGGCGTCCACAATGGCGATCACATTGCCCACCTGATACCAGCGGTCCAGCGGGTCGTCCCGCAGCACGTCAAAGAACTCGTCCACATCAAAAATGCCGCTGGGCTCCACCACCACCCGGTCGAACCCGCGCATGGCCATGGCAATGAGCTTGGTGCGCATCCGGCGCTGGTGGGTGTCGCAGTCGCACCCGCCGCTGATGGTCTCAAGGTCGCAGCGGGGGCCCAGAAGGTCCTGCACCAGCATCGCGTCCACATTCACGGCCCCAAAGTCGTTTTCCAGAATGCAGACGTTGTGGCCCTGTTCCACCAGATACCGGACATACCGGCGCAGAAAGGTGGTTTTTCCTGCCCCCAGAAAGCCGGTGATAAGGTCTACCTGTACCATGATAAAAAGCACCTCCCGTGCTGTTCTGTTTCAGTTGCCGGCCGGACATCAGCCGCAGTCCGAGCTATGGCTGTTTTCAATGATCTGCCGGGCAGCGGGCGCGATCCGTGTCGGGATGTTGGCGGGCTTTGCAAGGAAATAGCCCTGCAGGCCGTCCACGCCCAGCTCCAGCACCTTTTTCAGCTCCTCGGCCGTCTCCACGCCCTCGGCAATGATCTGCATGCTGCGCGGGTGGGCATAGGCCACGATGTTCTGCACGATCTGCTGTTTGTCGGGGTCGGTGTCGATGCCGCGGATGATGGTGAGATCCACCTTGATGAACCGGGGCGAAAGCTCCAGCAGGCTGCCCTCGTTGGAGTAGCCGCTGCCATAATCATCCAGCGCGAACATGCCGGAAGAGCTCGGCGCACGGCGCTTTGCCTCCATTGCTTCCCGGTCCATCGCCTCTTCCTCGGTGATCTCGATCACCACCTGGCGGAGCAGCTCATGCCAGCGGCTGTCCATATACTCGCAGTCCTCCTGCGGCAGGGCAATGCTTGCAATGGAGTTGATGAACAGCAGCGCGTCCCTGCGCACAAGACCCTCGCTGCGCAGGTGGTCAAAGGTCTCCAGCGACTTGAAGAAGGTCAGCCGTTCGATCTCCTGCAGTGCCCCCTGCTCCCGCGCCAGCTTCATGATGGTGGCAGGCGAACGCAGTCTCTCCATATCGGAGCGCATCAGGGCTTCGTAGGCCATCACCCGGCCATCGTAGGCCGAGAAGATGGGCTGGAACATATAGTACACCCGTTCCTCGGTAAGCAGCTGCTGGAAGTCCCGCCGCAGCTGTGCGGTCTGGGCTTCCCTGCGGTAGCTTTCCATGCTGAACTCCTGCAGGCAGCCCTTGTGGGAGTGCTTGACCTGATACAGCGCAAAGTCGGCATATTTTTTCAGGGTCTCCATGTTCCGGCTGTCCTCCGGGTACCATGCCATGCCGCCCGAGATGCTGATGCGCAGTTCGCTGCCGCCGGGCAGCACCGCCACGCTCTTCTGCATGGCGTCGCTCAGGATGCGCACCTTTTCCCGGATCTGCTCCCGGTTAAGATAACCGTAGAACAGCAGCATGAACTCATCGCCGGACAGGCGGGCCACCACCGTGCCGGCGGGGGTGTTCTCTGCCAGACAAAGGCCGGTGCGGTGGATGTACTGGTCGCCCCAGTCGTGGCCGTAGGTGTCGTTGACGTGCTTGAGGTTGTCCAGATCCATCATCAGCAGGGCTGCGGTGCCCAGCTGCTGCGGGTCCTCAAACAGCTCCCCGCACACCCGCTGGAAGGCCTGACGGTTGTACAGGCCGGTGAGGATATCGTAGTCGCGTTCGTGCTCGATGCGCAGGCGCTCCAGCGTGGCGGCGGTGACATCCTCGGCCAGACCCACCTGCACGTTCCAGTCTTTGGTGACGCGCAGCAGAACGTAGCGGGTCTGGCCGCCCTTGCGGATGGTCAGCAGCTTGTCTCCCCTTTCCGTGGTGGTGCAGGGGCGGGAAAGCTGGATCCGGGTCAGTATTTCCTCAAAGCGGCGCACGCTCAGGAAACCGTCCTTGGGCAGGGGTTCGCCCAGCAGGGAAAAAAAGTTATCGGTAACATACACGCTGCCGGTGTCGAACCGCAGCTCATAGCCGCCCAGCTCCACACTGGCCATATCCATGATGCGCAAAAACTTTGTGGAGTTGTTCAGCAGCTCGCTGTTCAGGCTGGTCAGTGCATCGGCCAGACGATCCAGCTCCCGGATCTTTGTATGGGACAGCTCCGGGAACTTCTTTTTCTCCTGCCCGTCCACCACCTCGTAATACAGCAGCTCCACCGGGCGGGCCAGCTTGTGGGCGATCAGCAGGCTGCTCAGAATGCCCAGCACCAGCGTGCCCACCACCACAGCGGTGAGCACATGCCGGACATTCTGCGCAAAGGAAAACAGCGTCTGGCTGTTCACCGCGCCGATCAGCAGCCAGTGCTCATCGGAGAAGGGCGCGTTGCGGCTGTACAGGAAGATGGGCATTGCCACCGCGTAGTAATCCCGTTTGTGCAGGTTCAGCCAGCAGCCGTCTGCCCGCCTCTCGCAGCGCATCATGCTTTCAGGCTCTTCCAGTGCATAGCTGTCCTGACTGGACGTGACCGACTTGCTGACCACGAATTCCTCGGCGTCCTCGTCCGCAGTGGTGGACACCAGAAAATACGCGCCTCTTTTCTCGTTCTGCAGCTCTTCATAGGGCATTTTTTCCTGCAGGTAGCTGGTGAGCAGCTCCACGCCCACCACGCCGTACACCGTGCCGTCCGGCAGGATCAGCGGCTGAGAGTAGGCAATGGCCGAGCGGTCATCGTCCGAGATCGTGTATGCGCTGGTGGTCCAGCGGCCGTAATATTCCTCGCTCAGGCGGGCATTGTCCTCATAGGCCCGCAGGAACGGATCCTTGAAAAAGCCCCGGCCCTTCAGGCCATAGTAGCGCAGGACAGGCTGCCAGCTTTTATCGGTGGTGATGCCCAGCGCCTTGACCACCGCCGCGCTGCCGCGCTCGATCAGCAGATCGGCATTCTCCTCCGAAGGGCGGGCGTCCGGGTCCAGATCCCGCAGATAGATGCCGGGCACACCGCTGCCCACATCCAGAATGCGCAGGTCCTCGGTGTTCAGCACCACAAAAATACCGGTGACGGACCGTGCGCGCAGGGTGTTGACCAGTTCCGGTGCAATGGCGGCAAGCAGCGCGCTGCTCTGTTCACTGTCGGTGTTCAGGGCATCCAGATCCAGACGGCCCGTGTTCACCATGGCAAGGGTGGCCCGGTCGATGTAGTCCGAGAGATCGGTCAGGTCCTGTGCATCCTGCATCAGGTCCTGCACGTAACCGACGCGGTTGCGCACCTGCATGGCAAGCATGTCCTTTGCGTTCTGGTTCAGCCTGCCGCCCACATCGGTGACGCAGATGCTGATCACGAGCAGTAGGACCTCTGCCACCAGCACCAGCATCATCGCCCCGAAAATGGTGCAGAAGATCGGTTGTGTCTTTTCTCCGCGCCGGGACGTCTGTGTGCCCTGCGCTGCCCGCCTGTGCAGCATCATCCTCACCTCTTTTTTCTCCGTGTGTCCCGTGCAGCTCAGCCCTCGTACTGTGCAAGCTTTGCGCAGATGTCCTGATACCATGCCTCAAAATACTCGTCGGTCAAAAACTCGGCCTCTGCCTCGGCGGCACTCTGGCCCTCGGCAATGCGCTGGACCACCGTCTCGCGGTCCGCTGCGGCAAGGTCGCTCAGGCCGTATTCCAGCACCTTGCGGGCGCTGCTGCCGCCTGCAAAGGCGTAGGGCGTATACAGACGATTCCCGTTCACCGTATCCACCGCAACTGCCAGCGTCTGCTGCATGTTATCGTCCAGAGTCAGGCCGCTGGCAAGGATCTCCTGCATATCGCTGGCCTTCCGGGTGACAGGCAGGTAGCCCGAGCCCACCGAGAAGGCGATGTTGTTCTCCGCCTGAACGAACCATTTGAGGAACTCCACCGAGGCCTCGACCTCCTCCTCTTTGGCTGCTGTCACCACCATACCGGCACCCTGCTGCACCGCGACCGCCTCGCCGCCTTCAAACTGCGGGGCGGGCAGTGTTTTCAGGCTGATCTCATGGCTCTCGTTGGCGTCGTTCGTCACCCTGGTGGGGAAGAAGGTGGCGCTGGAACTGGAGCCCACGTAGGCCAGCACATTGCCGGTCTTGATATCATCGCTGCGGAAGCGGCCGGTGGCGGCAAACCAGCCCCTGACAAAGGGAACATAGTAGTTGTCCCACAGCCTGCGGGCCACATCGCGCTCAAAGTTGACGGTCATTCTGCCGTCCTTCACTGCAAAGATGGTGTCGCCCAGCTGCTGTGCGCCCACCAGCATATAGTTTGCCATGGCATCACGGCCGAACAGTGCCTTGCCGTCATCCGGCGCGGCGGTCTGGGCATCGGTCCAGTTGTAGTATTTTTCTGCGGCGGCCGTCAGCCCCTCCATGGTGGCAAGGTCCTCGTAGCGGACACCGGCGGCATCGGCAAAGGCCTGCCAGTCGGTATCATTGAGGAACAGCAGCTCGGTGGATTTTGCCACCGGGAAGATCTTGATGCTGTCGTCCTCCCCGAAGTCCCCCTCCGAGAGGTAGCCCTCCACGAACTGAGCCTTTTCCTCCTCGGTCAGATAGGGGGCAAGGTCCACCACCATGCCCATCTGGTCCAGCGCATAGGCGGTGTCGGCGTAGGCCGAGAAGACATTGGGCATGGCGGCAGCGCCCACCTTGCCCTCGGCAGAGTCCATCACACTGGTTTCCAGATCGTTGACGCTGCCCTGACTCTCGGTGGACACCTTGATGCCCTTTTGGGCACCGACGGTCTCGTTGAACTGGTCCACAAGGCTGGTAAAGCTTTCCAGCTGGTCGCCATTGTAATAGGTCCACACCATGATATTGGTCACTTTGGCGGGCACTTCTGGCCCGGCACTGCCGCCGCAGCCGCCGCAGCCCAGTGCCAGTGCCGCCGCGCACAGTCCGCACAGCAGCGACTTGATCTGTTTTTTCATTGGTTTTCTCCCTCCGGGTGCTGCACGGCAGGCTTGCCCGCCCGTGTCCAGTTTACATCCAGTTTATCATACCATCATTTTCCGCTGGCGTAAACAGAAACGCGCAAAAATCCATAGAAATCGACTTTTGCAGCTTGACCCGGAACGCAGAGAGAAAGGCCCCGACCGGCCGGAAAAACCGGCTTTTGGGCAGCACAAAGGGCCGTCCCCCGCATTCGGAGACGGCCCTTTGCTTTATGATAACCCTGCCTTTTGGGAGAAACGCATCAGCCCTTCAGTTCCAGCAGTGCATCGCCCTGCTTCACGGTACCGGAGGCTTTGGGGGTGACCGCTGCATACTCGTCGGTGTTGCAGACGATCAGCGGCGTGGTGACGGGATAGCCCTCGGCCTTGATGGCCTCGATGTCAAAGCGGATCAGCGGCTGGCCCTTGCGCACCTTGTCGCCCTCATTGACGAGGTAGGTGAAGTGCTTTCCGCCCAGCTTGACGGTGTCGATGCCAATGTGCATCAGCAGCTCCGCGCCGTCAACGGTGGTCATGCCCACCGCGTGGTGGGTGTCGAAGGTGGAAGAGATCTCGCCGTCGGCAGGAGCCACCAGCTCACCCACCGCAGGCTCGATGGCAATGCCGTCGCCCAGCGCACCGCTGGCAAAGGCTTCGTCCTTCACCTCAGCCAGCGGGACGACGGTGCCGGTGAGGCAGGCTGCAAGCACGGTATCCTTTGCGGCTGCTGCCGGGGCTGCGGGGGCCGCTGCCGGGGCGGGTGCTGCGGGCGCCGCCGGGGTCTTGGGCGCATTTTCCAGATAATCTTCCAGCTTCGCCTTGATGACGGCCACCTTGGGGCCGTACACCACCTGAACGCCGTTGCCCTTGCAGATGACGCCGGAAGCACCGGAAGCCTTGAGCACATCCTGCCGGACCAGCGCAGCGTCCTTGACGGTGCAGCGCAGACGGGTGGCGCAGCAGTCCACGTCGGACAGGTTGTCGGTGCCGCCCAGACCTTCCACGATCAGGGCGCTGACCGGGTCATCCCCTGCGGGGGCGTTGCTGCCGGAAGCGGCGCTGCGGGCGTTCACGTCCGCACGGGTGTACAGCTTGACCTCCTCCGCATCGTCGCGGCCCGGGGTCTTGTAGTCAAACTTGGAGATCATAAAGCGGAAGATCAGGTAGTACAGCACAAAATACACTGCACCCACAACGACCACCCAGATCCAGTGGGTCTTGGCGTTGCCCTGCATCGCGCCGAACAGCACCAGATCGATCAGACCGCCGGAGAAGGTCATGCCCACGCCCACGTTCAGGATATGCATGAGCATGAAGGACAGGCCCGCCAGCACGCAGTGCACGGCGTACATGGGCAGTGCCACAAAGATAAAGGTGAACTCCAGCGGCTCGGTGATGCCGGTGAGGAAGGCGGTCAGGGCTGCAGAAAGCAGCAGGCCGCCTGCCGCCTTTTTCTTTTCCGGCTTTGCGCAGTGGTACATTGCCAGCGCAGCGCCGGGCAGGCCGAACATCATAAAGGGGAACTTACCGGCCATGAAGCGGGTAGCGCTGACCGAGAACACCGTGGTGGACTTGGAGGCCAGCTCTGCAAAGAAGATGTTCTGGGCACCGGTCACGGTGACGCCGTCGATGATGGCGGTGCCGCCCACAGCGGTCTGCCAGAACGGCATATAGAACACATGGTGCAGGCCGAAGGGGATCAGTGCACGCTCCAGCAGGCCGTAGATAAAGGTGCCTGCATAGCCGGAAGCCAGCACCAGTGCGCCCAGCGCAGCAATGCCGCTTTGCACCACCGGCCAGATGTAGAACATGGCGATGCCGACCACCAGATACACGATGGAGCTGATGATGGGCACAAAGCGGGTGCCGCCGAAGAAGGCCAGCACCTGCGGCAGCTCGATCTTATAGAACTTGTTGTGCAGGGCTGCCACGCCCAGACCGACCACGATGCCGCCGAACACGCCCATCTGCAGGGTGGTGATGCCCAGCATGGTGGTGGTGGAGTTGGCGGGCATTGCGTCCACGCCGCCTGCAGCGTTGATCATGGCCTGAATGGCCGTGTTCATGATGATATAGGCCACCGCACCGGACAGGGCGGCCACCTCTTTTTCCTTGCGGGCCATGCCGATGGCCACGCCCATGGCGAACAGCAGGGCCAGATTGTTGAACACAGCGCTGCCGGTCTGGCTCATCACGTCCAGAATGGTGTAGATCAGGGTACCGGGGTGGATGACGCTGTTCAGGCCATAGGCCGCCAGCATGGTCTCGTTGGTGAACGAGCTGCCGATGCCCAGCAGCAGACCCGCCACGGGCAGCAGTGCAATGGGCAGCATAAAACTGCGTCCGACACGCTGCAGCACGCCAAAGATCTTGTCTTTCATCTTCAATTCTCCTTTTTCCAAATTTGTATCCAGCAAATATATCCACACGCAGGCGCGGCCTGCGGAGAATCAGAGGTACGGCGGTGCGGCAGGCGGGCGGCTTACTTTCCCATCCGGATGCGCTTCAGGTGAATGGTGAGGAACACCAGCTCCTCGTCCGAAAGCTCCTTGTTCCATGTGTTGCGCACGTAATCCGCAAGGCAGCAGGCACATTTATAATGTTCGCTGCAGTTCCGTGCGATCAGCGCCCGGAACATCTCATCGTGGGCATCGTTCTCGCTCTCCTGTTTGCCCTGAAACACCCGCTGCGCAAAAAAGCGCAGATGCACCGTGAAGCGGCTGAAATCCAGCGCGTCCCGGTCAAAATGGCAGCCGTAGAAGCACTCCACCACCTGCACGCAGCCGTCCACAAAGCGGGTGACGTCGTTCACCACGCTCATGGTGGTGTTCAGCTCCGCATTGACGATGTGCAGGGCGATGAAGCCGCCCTCGTCATCCGAGAGGTCTGCTTTGCAGCGCTGGCGGATGATGGCCAGACAGTCCATGCCAAGGCGGTACTCCTGCGGATAGAATTCCCGGATCGGTGCCATGAGCGGGTTAGAGAAGCGGATGCCCTGCTCACTGCGCTGGATAGCAAAGCTGATGTGGTCGGCCAGCGTGATGAGCAGGCTCTCGTTCAGCGGGTAGTTCACCCGGCTGCGGATCATTGCCACCAGCTCATCGGTGAGCAGCAGATGCTCATAGGGGATCTGTTCCAGCAGTTCCACCAGCTTCTGCTGCACGGCAGGGCTGGTCATGCGGTAGCTGCGCTCCACCTTTCCGGCGTCCAGCTTGTACCCCGGCTTTGCGCCAAAGCCCAGCCCGCGCCCGGTAACGATCAGCTCGCAGCCGGTGGGGTCCACCACCCGCAGGATGTTGTTGTTGATCGGTTTTTTGACGGTATATTGCATCGTCTCTCCTCCTCAGGCCGAAAAAGGCAATAAAAAAAGACCACTCCTGACACAGCAAATAACACCGGAGGCTGAAACACGCTTTCGGCTTGTGCTGTGCAGAGTTGGTCTAGCCCGCCAAACGGTAACAATCCAACGACGCTGCTCACGTACGATTTTCTTTTGATCTGGCCCAAAGCGGCCCGCCGCATGAATGCAGACCGGCTCTGTGCTTTTTTAAAATAGCATATTTTTTGCAGGGCGTCAAGGTGGAAATGGCCTTCCGGTCCCGTTTCATCAGGCTGTCCAAATTCGGGCGATATTGTACAGCAGAATGACGAGTAAAGAGAAGTCCTGCCCTCGGGTTTTTCCACCGTTTATCCCTCTCCTGTGGAAAAGCCCATGGTTTCCCTTCCGAAAAAGCAAAACAAAAAAGCATCCTGAAACTTCAGGATGCTTGGTGGTTGCGGGGGCCGGATTTGAACCAACGACCTTCGGGTTATGAGCCCGACGAGCTACCAGACTGCTCCACCCCGCGATATTTACTTTGTGCTCTCAGCGGTTCTCGCTGACTGCTCAAGTATAATACCACACAGCGGGATGGATGTCAACCCTTTTCTGAAAAAATTTTCTGGTTTCCTTCCGGGCCTGCTCACTTTCTCTTTTTGCGCCACACTGCGACGCCGCCAGCCACCGCCGCCGCGATGACCACCACCGGCCATGCGCCTGCAAGGAAGACGGCCAGCTGCTGCACGCCCTGTGCAAAGTTCTGCCAGCCGCTGGCAAATGCGTCGGCCATGCGGGAGACAAAGCTCTCGCTGGGCGGCGAGTAGGTCTTTACCTCGCTCAGGCTCACGCAGACGGTGCACTGCTCCACCTGATTGCTGTACCAGTCCATCTGGCTCTGCCAGCTCTCGATCTGGCTCTGCACCTCGGTCAGGCTGGACTCGATCTCCAGCAGGTCGGAAAGAGTCTCGGCCTGCTGCTGCAGCTGCTGCAGACGGGTGCGCTGGGCCTTGAGGTTCTCAAGCCGGGCCTCCACGTCCATGTACTGGGCGGTCACGTCGTCGGCCTGCTGGTTTTTGTAGGTCACGTTGCCGGCTTCGGCCACAGCCGCAAGAAAGCTGGCGTAGTTCTTCTGCGGCACCCGGAAGGTCAGGCTGACGCTGCGGCTGTCCTCGGTGCCGGAGTATTCGCTGCTGGATTCCATGTAGCCGCCTGCTTCGGCAGCCGCCGCATCCAGCGCAGCGCGGGCCGCGTCGTAGTCCTTGCTTTCCAGACTGAGGTTCGCGGTGTAGATGATCTTTGCGTGGTCGGTGCTGTGGGCCGCTGCCGCCGCATCGTTCTCCGAATAAACAGCGGTGCCGTTGTCTGCGCCGCTTTCCAGTGACAGGCTGTTCAGGCTGTAATCGGCGGCCATGGGGCTGTCCACAGCGGCGCGGTCCACGCCGCCTGCCGCCATCGCGGCCGCAGTGCTGTCCGCCGAATAATAGGCCGCCGGGCTGCTGCTCTTTGCACCAAGGCCGATCATGCCGGTGGCAAAGGCACCGTAGCCCACCGCGCACACCGCCAGACAGGCCGCCAGTGTGCCCACCCGCTTTACAGGAAAGCGGACAGGCTTTTTCCGCTGCACCGGTGCAGGCCGGGCCGGTGCCGGGGTCTCCATCATGGGCTGGTTCTTTTCCTCTTCGGTCAGCTGGTCGGTCATGGCCAGCAGCTTTGCTTTCAGGTCCTCCGGTGCACAGAGATCGTCCGTCTCCATCTTATACTCATACCACCTCATCCTCGATCTCCTCCTTCAGCATCGTATGTAACTGTGCTCTTGCGCGCCGCAGCCAGCTCAGCACCGTGTTGGACGGTGCCCCCAGCATCCGCCCGATCTCCGCCGCCGTGTAGCCCTCATAATAATGAAGGTAGATGGCGTTGCGGTAGTTTTCCGGCAGGGCGCGCACCGCATCCAGCACGCTGCCGTCCGCAAACTCATCCGGTGCGGGCAGGTTCTCGTCCAGCTCCGTGTCCTTCTGGTGCGCTGCACGGGTCAGGTCCCGGCAGCGGTTGATGGCTACCCGCAGCAGCCATGCTTTGAGGTGCTCCTCACTCTCAAAGGTGCCGTTGTAATGCAGGAGTTTTTCGTAGACATCCTGCACCACATCCTCGGCATCGGCCGCGCATCGGCTGTTGTGCATGGCAGCACGGTAGACAGCATCGCTGTACTTCTGCACTGCCAGCGTGAATACTTCATTTCTGGTCAGCTGTCCCATCATTCAAGCTCTCCTTTTACGCCTGTACAGGGCTGTGGAATCCGTATTCCACGGGGACATTCACCCTATACACGGCTGAACGCCCCCGAAGATTGCATTGCTGGAAAATTTTATGAAAAACTGCGCACACAGGCCGTTTGTGCGCATTCGTATGCGATAGTATACCATGAAACCACAAAAAACAAAAGGGTTGCAAAAGGCCTTTTGGTCAAGAATCGTCTCCGCTTTGCCAGCTCACCCGCTGGCGCGGATGCTCTCCATAGGGAGCCAGCGTCCGCAAATGCAGTTTGCTCTTGCCGCCTCTCCCGTGAAAATGCAATAGCAGACGGCCCGCAGGCCGTCTGCTATTGCTGAATTAAAAATAATATTACATTAAATATTATCCGCGCTGCGGCGGCCATTCAGATCCTTCTCTCACCGACGGTAGACCCTTTGCAGCAGGGCCACCCGCCCGGCCAGAAAGGTATCCGCCTTCGGGTGATGCAGCCAGCGCTTGTGCTGTGCCGTGTGCACCAGCTTCTGGCCCAGCGCTGCGGAGTCGGCATCGATGAGCTCCACATCCTGCATGGTCAGCTGCAGCGCCAGCGCCGCAGGCGCATCCGGCACAGGCGGCAGCGGGTCCTCCCACACAAAGGGCGGCAGCAGCTGCACCGCCACGGTGGTGCGGGTGCACTCCCCGGTGAGCAGCAGCGCCGCAGGCGCGCCGTCCGGTGCCACATGCAGGGTGCTGTACAGCAGCTGCAGATTGCCCGGGGCCAGAAGACGGGTATCCCCTTCCCGCTCCGTGGGCGACAGGGTCAGATACTCCCGCGCTTCGTCCGGATCGATCCACCGCGCCGGTGCCTGCACGCGGGCATACAGCGCCGGCAGGGCAAAGCTGCCCGCCGCATCCAGTGCGTGCTGCAAAAGCAGATAGAACTCGGTCAGCGGGCAGGCCGGGTCGGGCTGCGGCATCCCGAAATCGGGGCGCGATACGTGTCCTCCACCCATAGGGGACCTCCTTGTTTTTCTTGACAAGCCGTATAAAACAGACTATACTATCAATAGAAAAGGTGCTGCCCGCAAACGGCAGCCACCTTACCGGCAATTAGAGTTCTAAAAAGAAAAGTAACCGCTTGGGTTTGGTAGGCACAAGGCGGTTACTTTTTCTTTTTGTCCTTCTGATCCTTGGCAAGGGTCCATGTGACCTGAAAGGTCACAAACACCACGTTGACCAACAGCGCCAGCAGCGCTACGATCACCGTAAAGATCTCTGCTGTGGACATCCGGCATCCCTCCTTCCGCGTAAGCGTCCGGAAGTATGTACTTTTACGAAAAAGCCGACCTCCCGGCATTCTGTGAAAACAAAGCCTGCCGGTATGGGGTCGCCGCCTGCGTTTTATGGACAGCACCAGTTCCGCCGCCGTTTCAGGCGGCATTTTTATTTTAGCACACTCTCCACCGTATTACAATCAGGTTCCGAATTGTAAACCCCCTCGAAACTTTATTGTTGACCATCTGTCCCCCGCTGCGCTATACTCGGGCACAGATGCCTTGTAAATTTTTAACAGAGGGGAATTTCAATCTATGAAAAACAAAAAGCTGACCACCTATCAGATGGCCGTCACTGCACTGATGGCCGCCGCAATGTGCGTGCTGGGCCCGCTGACGGTGCCCATCGGGGCCATTCCCATCTCGCTGGCAAACTTTGTCATCTGCCTGACCGCATGGCTGCTGGGGCCCAAGTTCGGCACCCTGAGCGTGGCGGTGTATCTGCTCATCGGTCTGGTGGGTGTGCCGGTGTTCTCCGGCTACGGCGCAGGCATTGCCAAGCTGGCAGGCCCCACCGGCGGCTATCTGGTGGGCTATCTGCTGCTGGCCTTCATCGGCGGTCTGTTCATCGAAAAGAGCAAGGGCCAGCCCGTAGTCTCCGGCATCGGCCTTGTGCTGGGCGATGCCGCCTGCTATGTGCTGGGCACTGCATGGTTCGTGTTCCAGATGCAGTGTGAGCTGAGCTATGCGCTGTCGGTGTGCGTGTATCCCTTCATTGCGCTGGACCTTGCCAAGATCGTGGTGAGTTGCGTCGTGGGTGCACTGCTGCGCAAGCGTCTGGAGCAGGCCGGTGTGCTGAAACTGCAGGGTGCAGTTTCAGAATGATGTGCCTGCGGCAATGATGTTTGTGCCGGGCGCAAAATGATGTGCCGCTGCGCGGCAATGCCGGAGACGGGAGCATTCAAAATGCCCTCCGCGATGCTCTGGGCATCCTCAGCGGAAAAACTTTTCAGCAGAGCAAGGGCTGTTGCAAAATGTCGAGGGCGAAAGACGTTGAAAACTTCAGCAAAGAGCACCTGAAGCAGCCCAAAAGTTGAAAAACTCATCATAAATCCAGAGAAAAAAGTACAGCAAAGCTGAGCATCTGCGAAAAAATAGGTGCTCAGCTTTTTGCATTTTCAGTTCCGAAAAATTCTTTTGGCAAAAAGAGAGAGGGCTGGACGGTGCCAGCCCTCCTGACAAGCAGATTTATATAGTTTGAAGGCGATTTTTCAATGCTATGATATTTTGATGGATCTGCATGATCACATCCTTAAACGCAGCATCATCTTTTCCAGTCGGGTCTTCCAATCCCCAGTTATCATCAAATGGTCTACCAATAAAAGGGCATCCTACATTGCATCCCATCGAGATTGTAAAATCCGGTTCAGGAATCGCAGAAATCAGCTTAGAATACTGCGTCTGCTCCATGTCGATGCCATAAAGCTCATTCATCAGTCGGACAGCATCCTGATTGATCCGGGGTTTTGTTTCCGTTCCAGCAGAATAGCTTTCAAACACGTCGGACGCCAGCGCTTTGCCCAATGCCTCCGCAATCTGGCTGCGGCAGGAGTTATGGACACAGATAAATGCAACTTTTAGTTTGGTCATGCGGGGAACCTGCCTTTCGTTTTGTTTGCGATACAGTCAGATATTTCTGAAAAAAATCCAATGGGAGATGTGTTATGTTCGTTCATGCTCTTACTTTCTTCAAAATAGAAATGACTTCATCCTTTTTCAGCACCTTGCCATAGGACACCACCTGACCATCTACCACCAGCGCAGGTGTTGTCATCACTCCATAGGCGGCGATTTTTTCAAAGTCCCGCACATGGTCGATGGTAGCATCCATACCGAGTTCCCGCAGTGCTTCTTTGGTTTCCGCTTCCAGTGCGTTGCACTTGGCACAACCTCCACCGAGAATTTTAATGCCGGATTCCTTCTTTTTTGCTTCTGCCGCCTGCATGGTTTCCGATGTACAGTTGCCTCCGCAGCAGCAAGACTGCTTTTGATCTTCTTTTTTCTTTCCAAATCCGAAAATTGACATGATAGTCCCTCCAAATTATAAGATACTGCCCTGAAACAGGTTGAATAAATAGCCTACAACGATAATGCCCGCAGCACAGATGGCGATAAAAACACCCAGCAACTTCGGCTTGACTGCCTTGCGCAACATAATCATTGACGGCAAAGACAGCGTGGTAACACCCATCATAAAGTCAAGCACCGTACCAAGCTGTGCGCCTTTTCCAAGCAAAGCCTCAGCAATGGGAATCGTGCCAAAAATATCGGCATACATGGGAATGCCGATGATGGTTGCTAATATTACGCCGAAGGGGTTATGGCTGCCGAGAACCGCCACAACCCAGCTTTCGGGAATCCAGTTGTGAATGACAGCCCCGATGCCTACGCCGATGAGAATGTACGGAAAAACCTTCTTGAAGGTTTCCTCTACCTGATCCTTGGCATAAACTAGCCGTTCCTTCTGCGTCAGTGTTGGGGAGGCAATGTCCACGGCAGATGCCCTGCGGATAAATTCCTCCACCTGATTTTCCATGTGCAGCTTTTCAATCAGCGTACCGCCAGCCACAGCAATCACAAGCCCCAGCACCACATAGAGAATCGCAACCTTTGCCCCGAAAATACTCATCAGAAGAACAAGACTTCCCAAGTCCACCATAGGCGATGAAATCAGGAACGAGAAGGTCACACCCAGCGGCAGTCCGGCACTGGTAAATCCGATAAACAGTGGAATGGACGAGCAGGAGCAGAACGGTGTTACCGTGCCGAGCAGGGCTGCGATGCAGTTTGCCCAGATACCGTGAAACCGCCCCATAATTTTCTTACTGCGTTCCGGCGGAAAATAACTCTGAATGTAGGAGATCAGATAAATCAGCACACAGAGCAGCACGGTGATCTTAATCACATCATAGAGGAAGAACTGAATGCTCCCACCGATTCGGCTTGTTGCGTCCAATCCCAATGCGCCGAGTAGATTTCCAATCAGCGTATTCAGCCACTTCATGCCGAGGATTTGATCGGTGATAAACTTGCCCATCAGGAGCAGCACCCTCCTTCGCTATTAGAGCCGCAGCCGCAGCAGGTCAGTCCCTCTATAAATTCTTTGAACTGGGTCAGGGTTTCGCAGTTCAGGGAGTAGTGCTGCCACTTGCCATCCTTGCGGGCGTTCACCAGTCCACATTCCACCAAAATCTTCATATGGTGCGAAAGCGTCGGCTGCGTAATTTCAAACCGTTCCAACAGCTTGCAGCCGCACTTTTCTCCATCCGACAGCATCTTCACAATTTCCAGCCGGTTCGCATCCCCCAAAGCCTTGCAGATCAAAGCCACATCTATAGCGTTCATGAAAACACCTCGCATTGATATTCGTCTATGTGAGCAGTATAGCAAATGCATAGATAAATGTCAATGCATTTGTGCAAATAAAAGCAGGTACACCGCATTTCTACAGTGTACCTGCTTTTCATCATATTGTGGGTAGTTTGTCTACTACACCAATCCACCTATTCAATTCTTACACCACACCGCTTTGTAAGGCTCCTTTTCGGGAAAACGTCCCAAAATTGGTGTAGCCCGGGTGTAGTACCGCAGATATCGCCCGAATTTCGTTTGAAAATTTATCGTATCTGCGTTTTAATTTTGTGTTTTACTGCTCAATCGGCTTCATCGTGGGGAACAGCAGCACATCGCGGATGGAGGCGCTGTCGGTGAGCAGCATCACCAGACGGTCCACGCCGAAGCCCAGACCGCCCGTGGGGGGCAGGCCGTACTCCAGTGCGTTCACGTAGTCGTAGTCCACCTGTGCCTTGCAGTCGGGCTCGATGGCCTTGCGCTCGGCTACCTGACGCTCGAAGCGGCCCTTCTGGTCGATGGGGTCGTTCAGTTCGCTGAAGGCGTTGCCGTACTCGGTGCAGTCGATGAAATACTCAAAGCGCTCGGTGAAGGCGGGGTCGTCCGGCTTGCGCTTTGCCAGCGGGCTGATCTCCACGGGGTAGTCGTAGATGAAGGTGGGCTGGATCAGCTTGTCCTCCACAAAGGCGTCGAAGAACTCGGCCAGAATGGCACCCTTGGTGGGCACCTCGGGCAGCTCCACGTGGTGCTCCTTGGCGGCGGCGATGGCGTCCTCGTCAGACTTCCAGTCGTTGAAGTCCACGCCGGAATACTTCTTCACAGCTTCCACCATGGTCAGGCGCTCCCAGTGGCCCATGTCGATCTGCTTGCCCTGATAGGGGATGACCATGCTGCCGCAGATCTTCTGGGCAAGGCGCTTGTACAGCTCCTCCACCAGATCCATCATGCCGTGGAAGTCGGTGAAGGCCTGATACAGCTCGATGCTGGTGAACTCCGGGTTGTGCTTGGGGTCCATGCCCTCGTTGCGGAAGATGCGGCCCACCTCATACACGCGGTCCATGCCGCCCACGATCAGGCGCTTGAGGTACAGCTCGGTCTCGATGCGCAGCACCATGTCCATGTTCAGGCTGTTGTGATGGGTGTAGAAGGGGCGTGCGGAGGCGCCGATCTCGAAGGGGGTCAGGATGGGGGTGTCCACCTCCAGGAAGCCCTTCTCGTCCAGATAGGCGCGGATCTCCTTCAGGATCTGGCTGCGCTTCACGAAGGTGTCCTTCACCTCGGGGTTGGCGATCAGGTCCACGTAGCGCTGACGGTAACGCATCTCGGTGTCGGTCAGGCCGTGGAACTTCTCGGGCAGGGGGCGCAGGCTCTTGGCCAGCAGGGTCAGCTCGGTGGCGCGGACGCTCAGCTCGCCGGTCTTGGTGCGGAACACCTCGCCCTTCACGCCGATGATGTCGCCCACGTCCAGCTTCTTGAAGGCGGCGTAGGACTCCTCGCCCAGCTCATCGCGGCGGACGTACAGCTGGATGTCGCCCTTATCGTCCCGCAGGTGGGCAAAGCTTGCCTTGCCCATCACGCGCTTGGACATCATGCGGCCCGCCAGCGCCACGGTCTTGCCGCTGTCGGTCTCGTTGGGCAGGGCAGCAAACTCTTCCTTCAGGTCGGCAGAGTAGGCGTCCTGCGGATACTTGGTCAGGGTAAAGGGGTCGCGGCCTGCGGCCTGCAGGTCGGCCAGCTTCTGGCGGCGCACCTGCACCTGCTCGCTCTCGGACAGGCCCTGTGCGGGGTTCTTCTTTTGCTCTTCCATGATTACTCCTACTTAGTTTGCTGCGTGGGAAATGCGCAGCACAGTGTACTCCACCGTGTGGCCGGTGGGCAGCAGAACTTCGGCCTTGGCACCCACGGCCTTGTTCAGCAGGGCGTGGCCCACGGGGCTCTCGTCGCTGATCTTGCCGTTCAGGGGGTCGGCCTCGGTGCGGCCCACGATATCGTATTCTTCGGTCTCGTCCTCACCGGTCATCCGGATGACCACATGGGTGCCCACAGACACGCTGTCCACACTCAGCTCGCTCTCATCAATGACGACAGCGTTCTTGATCATCTGCTCCAGCTCGGTGATGCGGTTCTCCACCAGACCCTGGGTGTTCTTGGCCTCGTCGTACTCGCTGTTCTCGGACAGGTCGCCGTGGCTGCGTGCTTCCTTGATCTCTTCAGCCAGCTCCTTGCGGCGGACCGTTTTGAGGTATTCCAGTTCCTCCTGCATTGCCTTCAGACCGGCGGCGGACATCTTGATCTCTTGTGCCATTTTGAGAATCTCTCCTTGTCTATTTGTTTTGCACAGCCGCAAAGCCGCACAATAATGCCATTTTGACTACATTATTATAATAGCAAGCCGGGCCTTTGTCAACAAAAAAGGCGGTGCTGGGGAGGAAAAAGGGGAGAGAAGGGCGGTGCAGTGCAGCAAAAAGGCCAGCGCAGAAGCGCTGGCCTTTGATGAGGGAGCGTTATTTTGCAAAGGCGTGGTTCCACACCTCGATGACCCGCCACTTGGGCACCCGGCCGTCGGGGGCAAAGGTGCCGTCGCTGCGGGCGGTGAGCAGGCCCTGCTCGGTGCACCAGCGGGCCGCAGCCTGCTGGTCGGCGTCCGTGATGTCCGGGTACACGGTCACGACGGCACCGGCTTCCGGGCGGCCTGCGGCGTTCCACAGCAGCTGGGCCAGTTCGCCGCGGGTGGCGGGGATGGCCGCCCCTTCCGGCAGCAGGTTTTTCAGCATGACGCGGGTCGTCACCTCATAGCCGCCCCACACGGCGGCCCCCGCGAGGGCTGCGCTGACCAGCACGCCGCTGGCGTCGGTGATGAACTGCCCGACTGCGTCCGAGTCCACATCATCCGGCAGCAACGACGCCGGGGTGATGAGCAGGTGCTGCACCGCGCGCAGGTCGTCCAAGTTGTTCAGCTGGTAAGAATCGCTCCGCACCTCGCCGGTCTCCCCGTTCAGGGTGACGACGTAGGGCTGCTCGGTCTCCGGGTAGTATTCCAGAAGGTACCACGGAGAGCCGGAATCCCGTTCCACGATGGCACCGCCGTCGCGCTGGCTGACATCCACGATGCCGCTGCAGGTGAAAGAGGCGTGCTGGGGCAGTGCGTTCGCGTCCACGGTCGCATTCTGGGCGCTGTGCACCATCAACGTTTTCCACGGGGCACCGGTGAGCCGGATGCTGCCGCCCGCCCGAAGATAACAGGCCACACCGAGAGTGTCGGCGGCGGTGGAAAGTGCAATGTCGCCGGTGCAGTCGATGTTGAGCCGGTCGCAGAGCGTGTCGTCGGCCTTGGCCGTCACGTTCCGCACACCGGAGATGTCGGAATAACGGCTGGATGTGTTTGCCAGCACCACGTCGCGGGCATTGGTGATCTGCAGCGAGTAGTTAGTATCAAAATGGTCGTAACCGTCCAGCTCCCCGATGCGGCAGGCGTCAAGGGTCACGTCCCGCACGCCGTCCACGATGAGCGTATCGACGGTCAGGTTCTTCAGCACCACGTCCGGGCGCTCGTCTTCGGTGGGGGCAAGGCCCAGAACGCGGAGGGTCTTGGCTGCTTTTATGTCGTCCACGATGAAGCCGTCCACGACAAAAGCACCGTCTTCATAGGTGATGCCGCTTATGGGGTAAGCTTCCAGCGAAGCCTTGCTGACGATGATCCAATCCTGTTCCGTGCTGAGCCACAGAGCCTGGCCTGTGGCCTGCTCCCAGTTGGCGGCGGCCGTCACAGCGCAGGCGGGCATCGTGAAGCGGATGCTGTCGTCCTCCTGCTCAAACAGCACGGCGATGCCGTCCTCTTTGGTGACGGTCCAGCCCGTAAAGGTGGTGCCGTTCGTCGGGCGCTTCAAGACCAGATGCACTTCTTCGCCCGGATAGAACACCGTTCGGCCCTGGGCGGAATCTGCCGGCGCGCAGCCGGTCAGGGTGAGCTGATAGTCTTGCTCGTGTTTTGCTGTGATCCAGCTGGGATCGCCAAGCGTGCCGAACACGGTGCTGTCGCCCGGCTGGAACACATCGCAGGTGGCACCCATGGAAGATGCGCGGAATACGAGCTCGGTGGCACCGGTGTTATAGTAGTGCAGGTTGCCGGACTTGCCGTCGCTGGTCTTATCACACAGCACCAAACCGCCTGCAGGGTTGCGCAGCTCGAACTCGCCGCCGCAGCGGACGGTCGCGTCGTTGATGGTGGGCTGGCTGGCCGTGCCGCCGGTAATGGTCACATCGCCGCCCGCGTCCACGGTGAGGACGCCGGTGCCAGCGGTGCCCTGTGCCCAGCCGCCGCTGTTGTTGGTGGTCAGGGTCACGCTGCCGGTGGTGGTGATGCTGGCGCTGTGCCAGATGGACGCGCCTTCACAGCCGCCGACGATGGTCACGTCGCCGCCCGCATTCACGGTGAGGTTTTCGCCGCCCACGGCACGGTCGGCGCCGGTGATGCTCACAGCGCCGTCGCTGGTGATGTCCGTGCTGCCGGTGACAGCCTGTGCTCCGGCGGCACTGCTGGTGACGGCGACGCTGGCGCTGTCCGTGATGGTCAAGTCGCCCTTCACGGCCGGGCCGGTGGTGCCGGTCAGCACCACGTTCACGCCGGGCGCGGAGATGGTGAGCGCCCTGAAGTAGGTGCCGGTGACGGTGAGGGTGCGGTCTGCGGCGGTGTACTGCAGGGCGACATCGCCGCTGGAGCCGTCCGCAATGGTCTTGGCCCAGTCCTCCTGCGTGCCAAGATAGAGCTGGTCAAAGACAATGGTGTCCGCGGTGCTGTTCTCGGCGGTGGACGCTGTGGCCGCGGGCGCGGCGGGGTCCGCTGCGGCGCTGGGGGCTTCTGCCAGCGCCGGCGCGCAGAAGCTGAGAGCCATGGCACCGGCCACCAGCGCCGCCGTTAGGCGCTGGATGAGTTTGTGTCGTTTCATGCTGCTTTCCTCCTTTGTAGCGGGTCGCAAATGGGGAGTGTTTCTTTTATTGTACCATACTCGGGAGTAAAATGGAATCAAATCTGCGCGAATGGGAGCGAAATATGCGCGAATGGCGGGAAAAGGCAGAGCGGACAGCGGCTGCAGGAACTTCTCGCTTTTTTCCGCAACAAAAAACCCCCGCTGACAGAGGGAAAAGTGTCAACGGGGGCCGGGGTGATGTCTAAAATGATGTGCTGCGCAATGAGGTTGTTCCTGCGGAACAAATGATGTGCCTGCGCAAGGATGTGCCGCTGCGCGGCAATGGCTTCCGCTTCACCGGAGGGGAGTGTCCGACCGGCTCAGTCGTCGGCGGCCTCGTCCAGATTGCCCAGCTTCCTGGCCTGCTCCACCACGGCGGGCACCAGCATCTCGGGCAGGGTCTCGTAGCGGGCGAACTCGGTGGTGAACCAGCCGCGGCCCTGGGTCGTCTGCCGGATAAAGGTGGTAAAGTTGGCCAGCTCTGCCAGCGGCACTTCCGCAATGATGGTCTGCATGCCGTCCTCGTCCGGCTCCATGCCCAGCACGCGGCCCCGGCGCTTGGTCACGTCGCCCATGATGTCGCCGGTGTTGTCGTTCGGCACATGAGCCTTCAGGGTGTGGATGGGCTCCAGAATGATCGGCCCGGCCTCGGGCATGGCGGCCTTGTAGGCCAGCTTTGCGGCCATGATAAAGGCCATTTCAGAGCTGTCCACCGGGTGATAGCTGCCGTCCAGCAGGGTGGCCTTCAGGCCCACCACGGGGTAGCCTGCCAGCACACCCTTTTCGGCGGCAAGGCGCACGCCCTTTTCCACGGCGGGGAAGAAGTTCTTGGGCACGCTGCCGCCGAACACCTTCTCCTCAAACACCACCTGCTCGCTGTCGCAGGGCTCGAAGTTGATGATAACGTCACCGAACTGGCCGTGGCCGCCGGTCTGCTTCTTGTGGCGGCCCTGCTTCTGGCAGGCCTTGCGGATGGACTCGCGGTAGGCGATGCGGGGTGCTTCCAGACCGATCTCCACGCCGAACTTGTTCTTCAGCTTGGCCTTCACCACGTCCAGATGCTGCTCGCCCAGACCGCCGATGACCTGCTGATGGGTCTCGGCGTTGTTCTGGTAGCTCAGGGTGGGGTCCTCTTCCATCAGGCGGGCCAGTGCGCTGGAGATCTTGCCCTCGTCGCCCTTCTTGGCCACAGTGACGGCCATGAACAGGCTGGGCTGCGGGAACACGGGGGCCGGCAGCTTCACCACACGGTCGGCGTCGCACAGGGTGTCGCCGGTCTTGGCGCTCACCAGCTTTGCCACTGCGCCGATATCACCGGCGATGATGCCGTCCGAGTCCACCTGCTTCTTGCCGATGACGGTGAGGGGCTTGGTGATCTTTTCCACGTCACCGGTGCGGGCATTGGTCAGCGGTTCACCGGCGGTCACCTTGCCGCTGACCACCCGCAGGTAGCTCAGCTTGCCCACAAAGGGGTCGGCCACGGTCTTGAAGACGTAGGCGGCGGTGGGCTCGTCCACGGTGCAGTGCAGTTCCACCGGCTCGCCGTCGGCATCCTCGGCCAGCGTGCTGGCTTCGTGCTCCGGGCTGGGCAGCAGCTTGTGCATGTTGAACAGCAGCATATCCAGCGCCTGCTGGTTCACGGCGCTGCCGCAGAACACGGGGGTGATCAGGCCGTCCTTGACGCCCTTGCGCATGCCTTCCACGATCTCCTCGGTGGTAAAGGCCTCGCCGCCGAAGAACTTTTCCATCAGCTCATCGTCCGTTTCCGCAATGGCTTCGCTCATGGCCTCGATCAGGCCCTGGAAACGGTGGCCGATGTCCGGCAGGTCCACCTGGATCTGCTTGCCGCCCTCGTACTTGAAGGCCTTCTGGCTGAACAGGTTGATGTACACGGGGGTGCCGTCGTCCAGCTTGGCGGGCACCACGCAGGGGCAGACGGTGGAGCCGAACTTGATCTTCATATCCTCAAGGATCTTGAAGTAGTTGGCGTTTTCCAGATCGCACTTGGAGACGAAAACCATCGTAGCCTTGCCATTCTTGCGGGCCAGCTGGAACGCCTTCTCGGCACCCACGGTGACGCCGCTGCGGCCGGACACCACCACCAGCACGCTCTCGGCGGCACGGATGCCCTCATACTCGCCGGCCTCGAAGTCGAACAGGCCCGGGGCGTCGATCAGGTTGTACTTGATGCCCTCGTACTCCACCGGCACTACAGACGCCGACAGGCTGGCCTTGCGCTTTGCTTCCTCGGGGTCAAAGTCCGAAATCGTGGTGCCGTCCTCGACCCGGCCCATACGCTCGGCAGCGCCCGAAAAATAGACCAGCGCCTCGGTGAGCGTGGTCTTGCCGCTGCCGGCATGACCGGCAATCAGGATATTGCGGATGTTGTTGCTTGCGTATTTCATATCGGTTTTTCCCTCATTTCCGCCGCACGGAGCATTCTCTCCGCTTTTGTGGCATATTTTACAAAGATAATACCACACTCAAAACGATTTTTAAATATATCGTTTGAAAAAAGCCGGTCAAATGCCTGCCAAACTTCAGGGCAGTGTTTTGTGCAAGTTGACATTGGGGGAGCTTTCCCCGCAAAAAAAGCAAGCCCCCGGTGCCGCACACAGGTGCGATGCCGGGGGTGTTTTCGTTGCAAAGCGTATAATTTTATGGTATGCTGTAGATGCCGCTTTGGCGGCAAGGGCGTTGACCCAAAACGCAAGGCGGCTCTGTGTCCTCACTGGTTCTGCATGTTCACCCCAGAGTGAAGCAGGTGTCAGGAGGGCAGCTTTTTGAAGTGATCTCTCCGGATGCTTTCGGCGGAAGGAGGGATGTTGGATGTCGATCTCCGAGATTCTGATGCTGCTGACGCTTATCGTCACCATCGTACATGTGACTTTTGAAATCACATGGAAACTCGAGCAGAGAGAAAAACACCATGACAACGACAAAAAGAAAAAGTGACCGCCAACGCTTCCCCAAGCCGCGGTCACTTGATCTTTTGGTCATCTGATCCATGAGGAGCGGAGCCGTTTTGCCGGGCAGCGCTCTTTCTATTCGTAGTATAGTGTATTTTACCGGGTTTGTCAAGCGGCGGGCCCGCTGCCGGAACAGGAGGTTTTTCCGCGATGAAACGTACCGATTACATCAACTGGGATGAATATTTCATGGGCATTGCGCTGCTCACGGCCATGCGCTCCAAGGACCCCAACAGTCAGGTGGGCGCGTGCATCGTCAGCCCGGAAAACAAGATCCTGTCGCTGGGCTACAACGGTATGCCCATCGGCTGCAGCGACGACGAGATGCCGTGGGAGCGGGAGGGCGACCCGCTGGACACCAAGTATATGTATGTCTGCCATGCAGAGCTGAACGCCATCCTCAACAGCGCCCACAACAACCTGAAGGGAGCGCGGGTGTACGTGACCCTGTTCCCCTGCAACGAGTGCACCAAGGCCATCATCCAGTCCGGCATTGCCGAGGTGGTGTACTACGGCGATAAATACCACGACAGCGATTCCAGCGTGGCGGCGCGGTTCATGTTCAAAAAGGCCGGTGTGAAGCTGACTGCCTATACCCCCACCGGACGCCGGGCCGAGCTGGAGCTGTAAAGTGTGAATTTTTTCATAGCATCTTGACTTTTGCACCGGATTGCATATATTAAAGATAGAAAGTTGGTAAGGTTAGATCACCGGCTCACAAAAAGCGAACCCCCGCAGAGTTGCAGCTCCGCGGGGGTTCTTTGTGCTTACTTGCCCTTTCTGTGACTCTCAAGCCACTTGCACAGGTAGGTTGCAGCTACCTGCGCTGTGCAACGGCGACGACCGCCGCCAGCGGTGGAAACAGGGAGGAGCTGTTGGGGCCGCGGCCTGCAAGATGCGAGTGCCGCCCAAGGCACGAAGCAGATGCAGGGAGCCGCAACCCGTACAGGATGCCAGAAGGGCAGCACGATCAGTATAACATATCCGACAGGGTATTGCAATTTTTACAGGATATCATTATAATAGAAATACAGCTCGAATAAATATACAATAGCACTTGCATAGAGAGGAAAATATACAATGAGTCTGAAGAACCGCAGCTTTTTGAAGCTATTGGACTACACCCCTGCCGAGATGGAGGAACTGCTGGACCTTGCCGCCGACCTGAAGGCAAAAAAGAAGGCCGGCATCCGCCACAATGACCAGCTTGCGGGCAAAAACATTGCCCTGATTTTTGAAAAGACCTCCACCCGCACCCGCTGCAGCTTTGAGGTAGCCGCACACGATCTGGGCATGGAAGTGACCTACCTTGATCCCTCCGGCAGCCAGATCGGCAAAAAGGAGTCCATTGCCGACACCGCCCGGGTGCTGGGCCGCATGTTTGACGGCATCGAGTACCGGGGCTACGGCCAGCAGATCGTGGAAGATCTGGCCCGCTACGCGGGGGTCCCGGTATGGAACGGCCTGACCAATGAGTTCCATCCCACCCAGATCCTGGCCGACTTCCTCACCATCCGGGAGCATTTTGGTCGCCTGAAGGGCATCCACTTCGTTTACTTTGGCGATGCCCGCTACAACATGGGCAACAGCCTGATGGTGGGCTGCGCCAAGATGGGCCTGCACTTCACCGCCTGCGCACCCAAAAAGTACCAGCCGGACCCGGCCCTTGTGGCACAGTGTCAGGCCATTGCCGCCCAGACCGGTGCCACCCTCACCTTTGAGGAGGACCCTGCTAAAGCCGCCAAGGGTGCCGATGTGCTGTACACCGATGTGTGGGTATCCATGGGCGAGCCGGTGGAGGTCTGGGCCGAGCGGATCAACGACCTGTCTGCGTACCAGATCAATCAGCAGCTGATGGACATTGCAGGCCCCCACGCCGTGTTTATGCACTGCCTGCCCGCCTTCCACGACCACAAGACCACCGTGGGCAAGGAGATGGGCGAGCGCTTTGGCCGCGACGCCATGGAAGTGACCGATGAAGTGTTTGAAGGCCCCCAGAGCATCGTGTTCGACGAGGCCGAGAACCGGATGCACACCATCAAGGCCGTCATGGCAGCGACCTTAGGATATGAGAAATGATGGATTCCGCTTGTGCGGAATATGAATGTGCTACGCAACAGAAACAGGCTGTTGGAACAGGAATCCAACAGCCTGTTTTTGTATGGATCTGTGCCAGACCGTCTATCTCTCGCCGCAGATCTGTATGCAAAAAATGCAAAGTAATTGACCACCTGTTCTTATTGCTTTCACTGTTTTACTTCTTTACAGCATCATCTTTGCAAAAAGCTCTTGGCCTTTAATATAGAGGTCAAGAGCATTTTTCTCGCCGCTGAACTTCTGCTTCAAAGATCGTGTTCAGCTTAATTTTCAATCATCTATATCCTTCGTTTCAGATAATTCTTCCCAGTCTTCCGGGTTTCCGCATCTACGGAGATACTCATGCCCGCCATCGACTGCACACGATGCTTTCCTCCCGGAAATAGTGGAACATCCGCTTATCACCAAAGGGAATCGGCTGATGGCTTATCATTTCTACTCCATCCGCGCTTCTCCGGTGTATGGTTCTTTTCTTTTGAATCAATGTGTGGTATAGTAAATTTATACTCCGTAAGGGGACGGAAACGTGAATAATTTACCGTTATGATAGTAGGTGTTATAAATTGCAATTTATCCCTGCAAAACCCTCTCAGGCGCTGCGCGCCAGCTCTCCCGAAGGGAGAGCTTTTACAGCTGCCGTTACCTGGCATTAAGCTCCCCCTGAGAGGGCCGACTTCCCCCGGCCGGGGGGAAGATGTCACCGCAGGTGACAAAAGGGGGAATCTGGCACGGCGTAAGCCGTGACTGAGAGGGTTCTCCCCGCAAGGGGACGGAAACCTCTTTTTATTAGTGGGTGGATGAACCTTACACTATATTGCACTTTATCCCCGCAAGGGGACGGAAACTCATCGCGGAAAAACTCGTTCCAGATTTTGACGTATGCTCATTGCAACTTATCCCCCCAAGGGGACAAAAAAGCACCTCTGCCACTGGCGTTTGCCAGCAGCGGAGGTGCTTTGCTTTTTCCTATATTCTATTTTACAGGTTGGGAGCTGCGCCTGACGGAATCGTCTTTGTGACAGGCAACGCCTTGACGCCCTGCGGGATGTTCCGCTTCAAGGGGCGGATCTCATGCAGGTAGACGGTGATCTTTCGCAGGGTCTCTTCAATGCTCTCGGTATCCAGCGGCAGAACGCGATCGCTCAACAGGCCCAAGTCACTGTCGCTGGCGTGATTGATCTGGTTGCGGTACTTCACCACGCGCTGGTAGAGCAGGGCAGCCTGCTCCAGCTGCGGGCGGATGGCAGGGTCGATGGCCAGTTGGTCAGAGGCAAGCACCATATCCAGATAATCGTGCATTTCTGCGGCATTTGCTACGCCAAGCAGCATATTGCCGCCCGCATCATCTTTACTTTTGATCAGGCGCAAATCGGTTGTGCAAATTTCTTTCAATTTTCCATTCTGCAACAATGCCAACCAGCAAAAATGGAAATGGAACAGCGGGTACACCCACGGCTTGCCCTCGTTCTGCTTCTGATCTGCCAGATAGTCCCAGCCTCTTTCAGTGGGCTGCACAAAGAGATGCTGGCAGACATATTCCGGCATCTGCTCGCACAGCAGGGTCAGCGCCTGCTGGTACATCCCGTACTTGGCGCACCAGCTCACCAGTGCAGGCAGCGCCTTTTCGCCGGAGGAAAGCAGCTCTGCAAACTCGGTGTTGAAACGGTCTTTCAGCAGCCGGAAGAACAGGTCGGTCAGGTTCTGGCTCTTCTTGGGCGGTTCTTTCAGCGCCTGAGCGATCTGGTTCAAATCGTCGTTCAGCTTGCGCACCCGGCACAGCGCCAGGTCATCCGAGAACTGGTTGATGCGGGTCAGCAGCGTGTGCAGCACCGGGTCTTTTTCGCCCTCGCTCCACAGATAGCTCTTCAGCTTTTGCGCGGTGCCGGTGGAGAAGAACTCGTCCATGGCGGTAACAAAGTCGAACAGATCATACAGCTGGGTGCGGTCGTGCGCGACAGGCTCTTCCCCGCGCAGCTCCGCATAGATCACCCGGCGGGTCTGCACACCGCGCAGGTCCCGCATACAGCGGGCAGCGGTCACCAGCAACATGGCAGTGTCCCGCATACCGCCGGAAAGGTCGATGGAAAGGGTGTCCTCTTTTTCGATCTTGTCCAGCAGCTGCGAGATGGCCTGAAACTGCTTTTTCTCGTCATCCATGCTGTCCGGCACTTCGATCACCACCAGCCGCTCTGCCGGGATGCCCACCCTGCGCAACGCATCGCGGAAATATTCCAGCGTGGTGCAGGTGCTGCCGTCCGGCATTTCCACCACAGCTTTTTTGCGCACCGTCTCGCTGCACAGTGCCAGAATGCAGTCCGGGGTCTCCTTTTCCTTTATCAGATACCGCACCGCGCCCTCGTTGGTCTGGGTCTTGTAGTTCGGGTTTTTCGGGCTCATATATAAAAGTAAAACATCGCGTCCCATCTTATCCATCCTCCTGTTCCGTTTTCATCTGCACCAGTTTTTGCTGCCATGTTTTGCGCCGCTGCGACACCGCCGCCCGGCTCACACCGAGAAACTCTGCCACGGTCTTATCCTGCGCCGGGTTGCGCTCCGGGTCCAGCAGGGCGTGGAGCGCGGCGCATTCCAGCGCTTCGGGCGCATAGGGCGGCTGAACGGTAAATTCCACATACCGGTGCAGCAGCAGGATATCCCACAGGCAGTTGTCCTGTTCCAGCGGACGCAGATCATCGCAGTTTGCCAGCCGCGCGGGTGCATCCTCTGCCGGAGGCAGCGCGTCATTGTTGCGCAGAAAGCCCATCAGCACGCTGCTCCACAACGGGCCAGCTGTCTTGCCGTATTTTTCCTTCTGCTGCAGGTTCATCAGCCCTATGCCGCGGTGCAGCCATGCCAGCATTTCACTGCTCTGCTCCACCTTTTCTTCCACGCTTTTTTCTTGGGAAACCACCCGGTCACCCAGCGCCGAATCCTCTCCGCCAGTGTCGTCCAGACTGAGCACCGACTGCTTACTGCGCAGTGCTTCCCGCAGGGTCTTTACACCCACCCCAACAATATCGGCGATCACCTGTTCCTTTTCCGGGTCACGGCAGAGCACACTCTCTGTAATTCCGTTCTTTTCCATGTACTCCAGCGCTTTTTTGATTTTTCGGTTCGTCTCGCGTCCGAACCCCGTCACAGCCATTTCTTCCTGCTGCTGGTCGTGTGCCTGTGCATGACGGACAGCGGTGCGCAGATACATACTGAAGGTCTGCCCGGGTTTCGGTTCCCAAAGATCAAACGCATCCAGAAACGCCTTGCAGAAATCCACGCTGTTCCATGCATCCTCTCCCCTTCCGGGAGTCTGTGCGGTCAGAAAGCATTCCGCCCAGAACGTGCGGAACCGTTCATCATTGGCATCGTGCAGCTTTTTGCGCTGTTCCGGCGGCAGCTGCAGCAGCGGCGAAGCATCAATGTCCGCCCATGTTTTCACATCATTCATCGCTGCTCAGTCCTCCCGGTGCTCGTTCATCCAGATCAGCTGATGGAACACTTGTTCGGCGGTCCTGCTGTCGCGCATGGTACCTACCAGCCCGGAAAGCTGATACAGTGCCGCCATATCGTAAAGCCGCGCGCTGAGCACCTGCCCGTTTTCCCGCTTGACCTCGCCATAATACACACCGCCTACTTCCAGCTCCGTATGGGTAGCTTCAGCGCAGGTCAATGCCGTCAGCGTGACCACCGGGATGCTCTTGGATCCGTAAGTGATGCAGGCATACACCCGGGTGACCTGCGGCAGGGCATCCACCAGATCCCGGCACAGGCCGATCAGTGTTTCCGGACACTGATCCTCCGGCAGGTCGATCTGCCGCACCTGATGTTCCGCAATGCCCAGCTGTGCCAGCTCTTCCAGCAGGCGCTGATAATTGCGGGCGGTATCGGCATTTTCCTGCCGGATGGCCAGCAGCTGCACCGTGTCCCCGGGTTCAAGGGTATCCCGCATCACCTGCACGATGGGAAAACAGGTAGCCGTGGGGGCCTCTGCCCGCTCCCGCTGGTACAGCATAGGGTCCAGCTTTCCCTGCAAAGGCACGGTGGTGATATAAGTCTTCAGCACAGGGCAACACTCCTTTTTATAAGATCCATTATCTGCATCATATCATAAAAAGACCGCTGCTACAATGGCTTAAAAAATTTATGCAGATTTATTTTTTTACGCCTTAACTGCGCCCCTGCCATGGGCTTCTGGTAGGTGAAAGGAGGTGAAAAACATGTTTGAGCTGATCTCTACTCTGGGCTGTGCCGCAGCCGGTGCCGTCGCAGGCGCCGTGAAGGGTGCCTCCATCGGCATCGCCGTGGGCGGCCCTGTCGGTGCCATTGCCGGCACCATCCCCTGCGCCATCGTTGGCGGCGTTACCGGCGCTCTGGCCGGCAACAACGTTGGCCACCGCATCGACGAGCGGTGAGCCCCGCGCCAGCACTCCCGTCCGTTTTGTGCGGACGGGAGTCTTTTATAAAGAACCAGGAGGTACACGCTATGTTCATCAACTTTTCCAACCACCCCTACGCCCTGTGGAGCGCCGAGCAGCAGGCGGCGGCGCAGCGCTACGGCACGGTGGTCGATCTTGCGTTTCCCGCCATCGACCCCGCCGCCGACGAGGCCGCACTGGACTCCCTTGCCACGGTATACGCCGACCACATCCTGCACCTTGACCCGGACGCCGTGCTCTGTCAGGGCGAGTGCACCTTTGTGTACCGGGTAGTCCAGCGTCTGGAAGCCGCGGGCATCCCCACGCTGGCCGCCTGCTCCCGCCGCAAGAGTCAGGAGACCACCTACCCGGACGGCAGCACCCTGAAGCGCAGCATCTTCGCCTTTGCAGGCTTCCGCCGCTATGGCTCGCCCTGAAAGAGGGTTTTCTTTCTATCCTCCACGGCACAATAATGATTCAGGATTTATCGTTGTCCTTTTCGCGCGGTTTCACTTTATTCCAATAAAGTGAATAGTTTTCAGGCATTCAGCTCTTCCATTTTACGATCTTCTGTGATATATTTAGTGTACCATCCCCGTAAGGGGGCGAAAACGAACTCATACAAAGTTTTAGCCATAGTAAAGTAGTACCATCCCCGTAAGGGGGCGAAAACTATCTTTGAGGTAGAAGTCCGCATCGTCATGCAGTACCATCCCCGTAAGGGGGCGAAAACGCCGTTCGTGATTGCATCATGAAAACTGTAGAAGTACCATCCCCGTAAGGGGGCGAAAACTTCCGCATAGTCATAGTACTTCACCATATAATAGTACCATCCCCGTAAGGGGGCGAAAACTTGTGCATTCGGTGTGGTCTTACTAATTGCCTTGTACCATCCCCGTAAGGGGGCGAAAACAAACCCAGCGTCTTAGCCGCTTGACTAACCCGCGTACCATCCCCGTAAGGGGGCGAAAACCCAGTCTACATTGTAGTATCTGAATCCGTTTTTGTACCATCCCCGTAAGGGGGCGAAAACTTCTTAGTGAAGTTAAACATAACGATTCCTTTCGTACCATCCCCGTAAGGGGGCGAAAACGAAATTCTTCATGTTGGATGCGAAGGTGTTGCGGTACCATCCCCGTAAGGGGGCGAAAACTTCTTGCACTTCTCGCTGAACTCATACAGCGTGGTACCATCCCCGTAAGGGGGCGAAAGCAGACCAGTGCGGGCCACCAACTCTCGCATAGACGTACCATCCCCGTAAGGGGGCGAAAACTCGAGTACCTTTTTTGCGTCCACGGGATACCGCGTACCATCCCCGTAAGGGGGCGAAAACTGAGCCTTTTCCAGGTTCTTGCGGCAACCTTCAGTACCATCCCCGTAAGGGGGCGAAAACTAGTTGCGAATTTCATTCTCAGTTCCTCTCTTTGTACCATCCCCGTAAGGGGGCGAAAACTTAACCACTAATGAGTGAGGATTAAACAGTCTAGTACCATCCCCGTAAGGGGGCGAAAACGAAGCCTGATACTCAGCGTTGATCTCTGCAGCTGTACCATCCCCGTAAGGGGGCGAAAGCTCCATAACTGGATATTTAGGCGTTGTCATTCGGATGCAATCCCCGTAAGGGGGCGAAAACATGCCCGGCACGCTGTAGATCGGCATTGGACGCGTACCATCCCCGTAAGGGGGCGAAAACCTGCTACCGGGCTTTTGGCTTTCTTCCCACCTAGTACCATCCCCGTAAGGGGACAAAAAACTCCGCACCAAACGATGCGGAGTTTTTCTTTTGCAAACCTTAACTTCTTGTTTTCCGTGGGCTGTCCCTCTATGAACGGAACGATTGCAGCTGCTGTGATATTTTCTCTGCCGCGGCTTTTACATAGCAACAAAATATGTTATAATAAAGCCAATTCCAAGCATCTCTTACAAAATTAACAAATACGCTTTCCGTTTATTGTGCAATTCTTCCACAATCCGTAAAGGAGATGGTATTTTGAACGTTCTCACCCTGCAGTCCACCTATGGCGGGCTGCTGCACGACACCGGCAAAGCGGTGTACCGTGCCGGTGGGCAGCGCGGCAGCCACAGTGAACAGGGCTACCAATTTTTGCACGGCGTTTTGTCCGGCGCAGACTGGGCCCCGGCGCTGGACTGTGTGCGCTACCACCACGCCGCCGCGCTGCGCGGTGCAGCAAAGGCGCTGCCAGCCGATTCCCCGGCCTATATCGTTTATCTGGCAGATGATCTTTCTGCCGCCGCAGACCGCCGGGAGGTCGAAGGCGAAAGCAGTTCCTTCCGGCGGGATCTTCCGCTGGACTCGGTGTTCACCCACCTGAACGGTTCCCACCCCGGTTGGATGATGCCTGCGCAGCCGCAGGACGGCAGCCTGAAGCTGCCACGGCCGCAGCAGCCGCTTTCCGCTTCCGTTTATGCAGATGCCGTGCGCAAGCTGAGCGAGTGTCTGCCGGATCTGCAGCCGCAGCCGGAGTGGATCAACTCGCTGCTGGGTCTGCTGGAAACGCAGTTCAGCTGTTTTCCGTCCAGCACCTTTACCGGCGAAAGCCCGGATGTCTCTCTGTTTGACCACGCCAAGACCACCGCAGCCATTGCGGCGTGCATCAGCGAATATGTGCAGGCAAACAACATCACCGACCTGCGCAAGGCACTTTTTGAGCAGGAGAAGGATTTTTGCCAGAAGGACGCTTTTCTGCTCTATACCGCTGATTTTTCCCGCATCCAGAAGTTTCTTTATACCGTCCATACCGAAAACGCCCTGCGCTCCCTGCGCAGCCGGTCGTTCTTTCTGGAGCTGCTCATGGAGCACTATCTGGACGAGCTTCTGGCCGGGTGCGGCGTGTCCCGCGCCAACCTGATCTACAGCGGCGGCGGACACTGCTATGTGCTGCTGCCCAACACTGCCGCTGTGGCCGATACCCTGACCCGGTGGAACCGGCAGTTCAACCGCTGGCTGCAGCAGCAGTTCGGCACCCAGCTGTTTCTGGCCAACGCATGGACACCCTGCTCCGGCAACGACCTGACCAATACCCCGGCTGAAAAAAGCCCCTACAAAGAGCTGTTCCGCCGGGTGAACCGGCTGCTGGAACAGCACAAATTCCACCGCTATACCGCAGAGGATCTGCGGCTGCTGAACAGCACCGCCGCTTACCCGGATGGCCGGGAATGCAAGGTGTGCGGCACCAGTGCCAACCTGAAGGATGATCTCTGCCCTTGGTGCAAACTGTTCGTAGATCTTTCCATTAAGATCCAGAACAAGCGCGTTCTGGTGGTAAGCCGTCAGCCCTCGGCTGCCGATGACTGTACGCTGCCTGCACTGGACGGCGGCAGCGAATATCTGTCCCTGACGGATCAGTTCTCTGCCCGCAAACGGCTGGCTTCCGGCGAGCCTGTCGCGCGTGTATATACCAAAAATGCACCGTTCACCGGCCTTACTTACAGCACCAACCTGTATGTGGGCGATTACGCCGCCAGCAACAGCATGGAAGAACTGGCAGGGCAGTCCGAGGGCGTGCGCCGCATTGCGGTCTGCCGTATGGATGTGGACAACCTCGGCCATGCCTTCATCTCCGGTTTTGAACAGGAAAACGAGAAAGACCCTGTCAAACGGATGCACTATGTTACCCTGTCCCGCGCCTCGGCGTTCTCCCGGCAGATGTCGCTGTTTTTCAAGTGCTACATCAACGGCATTCTAGAGGGCTTGCATGTAAGCATCGTCTATGCCGGCGGCGATGATGTATTCCTTGTGGGCGCATGGAACGATGTTCTGGAAGCAGCACAGCGCATCCAGCGTAATTTCACCGCATTTTCCTGCGGAGCACTGACCCTCAGCGCAGGCATCGGCATCTTTGATGACCATTACCCCATCCGGCTTTCCGCCGAGGAAACTGCCGCGCTGGAAGAATCGGCCAAGCATCTGCCCGGCAAAAATGCAGTGGCACTGTTTACGCCGGAGCGCAAAGCAGTCCGGGATGCAAAGGGCAATCTGCTGGTGCAGCCGGAGCAGGGACATATCTATGCGTGGGATGTATTCCGTACAAAGGTCCTGACCGAAAAGGTCGGCTGCCTGCAAAGCTTCTTCGGCAAGGATAACGCTGAGCATGGAAACGCCATGCTCTACAATCTTCTGGCACTGCTGCGGGAAGCAGAAAACGACCGCATCAACCTTGCACGGTACGCTTACCTGCTGGCGCGGCTTTCCCCCAAAAAGAATGCACCAGGTTATAAACTTTACGAGCAATTCTCTCACAGCATGATGGATTGGGCATTGGATGCCGTACAGCGTCACCAGCTCATCACCGCAATTTATATTTATGTCTATCAGAACAGAAAGGGTGGCGACACAGATGGCAGGATTGAATGATAATGGCCGCAGCTATGGCGGCGGTGGCTATAACAACAACCGGAGCGGATATAGCAACAGCTACAACGGAAACCGCAGCAGTTCCGGCAGCTATAACAGCCGTAGCAGCTATGGGCAGCAGAAAGAGCTGCCGCCGGAGATCACGCCGAAAAAGGTGCCGGAAGATTATGTAGACGAAGCCGAGCGTATTATGCGCAGCCTCATGAGCCAGCCCAAAAAAGTGACCACTAGCAAGATTCGCAACCTGCTGAGCCTTGTGACAGATATCTATAACGAGGAAAACATCCGCACCGAGGAGAAACTGCGACCCGAAAGTGTGGTCAAGCTCAACCTGATGCGGGTCCGGGTGGCTTACGAGTGTGGACGTGACAATCGTGATGATACTGTAAAGACCTTTGTAAAGCAGACAAACCTGCTGGAATACCTCAAAGGCATTTCCGATGACCGTGCGGACCTGATCCGCTTTGCACACTACATGGAAGCGCTGGTCGCTTTCCACTGCTACTTTAGCGGCAAGGAGGGGTAATCATATGTATGGAAAAATTCTGATCCGGTGCGATCTGGAAGTGCGCACCGGTATGCACATCGGCGGTTCCTCTGCCTTTTCTGCCATTGGTGCTGTGGACAGCCCGGTGGTGCGTGACCCCTATACCGGTTATCCCATCGTACCCGGCAGCAGTCTGAAAGGCAAACTGCGCACCCTGCTGGCCCGCAGCACCTGTCAGGATATCGAACACATGCCTGCTTTCGACAAGGACGACGAGCGCATTCTGCGTCTGTTCGGTTCCTCGGAGCCGGTGCGCCGTTCCCGCCTGCAGTTTGCGGATGCCTTTTTGTCCAATGTAAAAGAGCTTTCCAATGTGGGTGTGACCGAGGTCAAGACCGAAAACGCAATTTCCCGTGCCAACTCTGTGGCCAATCCCCGCCAGATCGAACGTGTGATCGCCGGTGCAAAGTTCGGTGTCAGCATCATTTACGATGTGACCGACCCGGCACAGGTCGAGGAAGATCTTTCTCTTCTGGCCAAAGGCATGAAGCTGCTGCAGATGGATTATCTGGGCGGCCATGGTTCCCGCGGCAGCGGCCGTGTCAGCCTGAAAAACTTTGCGCTGGAAGGCTATGGCGCGCAGGCGGATCTCAGCCGCCTGAAATCCCTCTTTGATGAGGTGGATAGTTATGAACTATTTTCTGTTTAAGCTTCAATTTGACACAGCTGTTCATTTTGGAGGGGCCGACTCTGCATTGTCGCTTTATACCTCCGAAGAAACCCTGCGGGCAGATACCCTGTTTTCTGCCCTCTGCCATGAGACCCTCGTCCAGCACGGAGAAGAAGCCTTAGAACAGCTTTGTGCGCAGGTCCGGCAGGGAAAATTCCTGCTCAGCGATACAATGCCCTGGTATGGCGAAACGTTTTACCTGCCAAAGCCCATTGCCGCGTCAGAATCCACCGAGGAGGTAGAAACCACCCTGCGTAAAAAGGTAAAAAAGCTAGCCTGGATCCCTGTGTTGGAATTTGACCGCTACGCCAGAAGCCTGCATGAAGGTCATTTTACCCCTGACGAGCAACCGGAAAGTTTTGGCACCCACTATGAGCAGACCAAGGCAGCCGTTCCCATGCAGGGGGATACCATGCCGTATCAGGTTGGACTGTTCCGTTTTGCGCCGGACTGCGGACTGTATTTCATCTGCGGATTTACCGAAGATGGTCAGGATGAAGATCTGGAGTATCTGCTGGATTGGCTGGGCGCTACCGGCATCGGCGGCAAAGTCAGCTCTGGTTATGGAAAGTTCCATGTTGTAGACAAGATTTATCTGAACGAACCTTTTGACGATCAGACGGAGTGGATGTATCATGCACTTTCTTCCGAGCATGCTCCTTATCTGCTGCTGAGTACCAGCCTGCCGCAGACAGATGAACTGGATCATGCATTAGAGGGTGCCTCCTTCCAGCTGGTGCGCCGCAGCGGCTTCATGGCATCCGATCGTGTGGAAACTCCACTGAAGAAAAAAACGCAGTATGCCCTTTCGGCAGGATCTGTCCTGCAAAATCGTTATCAGGGTGCTTTGTATGATGTTGGTTTGTCGGATGTGCATCCGGTATACCGCTATTCCAAGCCAATCTTTATGGGGGTGACATTATGATTCAGCAGGATCATCTGCAGATCTTTGACCTTACTCTGAATGTATGGGCACCTCTGTTTGTTGGCAACGGCAGCAGCTATACCAAAAAAGAGTACATGTACAACACCCGCAATGGCAAAGTCTCCTTTCTGGACGAGCAAAAATTTTTCAGTTTTCTGGTCGAGCACGATCTGGTGGACAAGTACGGACAGTTTATGCTTAGCGAGCAGTCCAATCTCTGGGCCTTTCTGACCAAAGACTGCGGCATTTCCGATGCAGAACTGAAAACGCTGACGCGCTATCAGATCGAGGTGGGGGACGCCCTGGATGCGGAGCACTCGCTGAAAGAGATCCATGCTTTCCAGCGTGATGCGCAAGGTCATGCCTACATTCCCGGCAGCAGCATCAAGGGTGCGCTGCGTACCGCATGGCTGCTGAGTGCGGTATTGGCTGACCGCAGCACCGGACACAGCCTTGAACAAAACCGCCGAGCCGCCTTTCCGGAAGAGAAATATGTCAACCAGCTGCATCTGCATGGAAGCATCGCTTCGGACGCCGTCAACAGCATTTTCCGTGGCATTCAGGTCTCCGACAGTGCCCCCATCCCGGATGCGCAGATGGTCCTTGTCGGAAAATTTGATGCACTTGTGAACGGTTCCTTTGCGAAGGGCAGTAATCGCGGCATCCCCATGTGTCGGGAATGCGCCGCGTCCGGCACTAAGGTCCGCTTCAAGCTGACGCTGGATCAGTCGGTGCTGAAGGGGCGCATTACCAAAGAGTCCCTTCTGGAGGCCATTCAGCAGTTTGATACTTATTACGAGCAGACGTATAGCAGGCACTTCACCCCGCCGAGCGGTGCCGTCAACCTGCCGCAGCAGCCACACCTGATCCTGGGCGGCGGCTCCGGCTTTTTTGCCAAGTCGCTGGCGTACCCCTATCTGGGTGAAGAAGAGGGACTGCGCTGGACGGCAGAACAAATGAAGCAAATGTTCCGCAACCACAAGCATGAGCGTGATGCCGAAAATGGCATTTCCCCGCACACCATGAAATATGCTCGTTTTCGTGGTCGGCTTTATCCCTATGGATATTGCGGGGTGAGTATCTTATGATCCAGCAGATTCAACTGGTTTTATCTCCGCCCAATGATGTGCGGATTCCCCAGTCGTGGTCCTATCGTCTGTATGGCTGGCTGATGTCACAGATTTCTTCTGAATTTGGAGAGCAGATGCATCTGCAAGGGGAACACCCCCTTGCGCATTTTCTATGTTTTTCGCCGGAAAAACAGTCTTTGATCTGGACGGTCAACCTGCTGAATGACGCTGCTCGACAGGTAGTTTTCCCCGTTTTGGAATCTGCAAAGGAAATCCCTCTGCATGAATTGACACTCCCGGTTTCAGAGGTCCGCACCTTTCCGGCAATCTCCGCTGAAGAGCTGATCCGTTCTGGGCGCTCCCGCAGCGAAACCCGTGCCAAAATTGCTTTTCTGTCGCCTTGCGCCTTCAAGCAGTCCGGCCGCTATGCTATTTTCCCGCAGGAAACTCTGCTTTTGCAAAGTCTGATTGCGCATTGGAACGCTGCCTTTCCAGAATATGCCCTTATCGATTCTGATGCACTGCAGGCTTTACAGCAAGGGCTTCATATTGTGGATTATAATCTCCATACCACACGTTATCTGCTGAAAGAAACGCGCATTCCAGCCTTTCAAGGCAATGTGACCATCGAGGCGCGCCTTGCGCCGCCGCTTCTGGAACTTTGGAATGCGTTGCTCTCTTTTGCATCCCATGGCGGAGTTGGCATCAAAACCACTCTTGGAATGGGAGGCGCTGCTACGGATTTTTATAAAAAAACACCCGTTATATAAGCCTCATTGCTATCGAGAGACTGTTGCACTGCATCAGTCTCTTTTTATTGTGGCATCATACTATCATCTTGACCCGCGTGCGATTTACAGCAAAAAGGTCTGCTTCAGCAGACTGTGCGTCCGCGCAGGGGCGGCATCCGATTTTGCAGAACCTTTGGAAGAACCTATGACCAAAGCCCTTGCACGCTTTGCAGTCGTGGATTCCCGCAGGTGGATCCGTTTTTTGCTGGGGCTTCTGCCGAAATTGGATAACACCGACTTTGCAGCCCTGCCGCCGGTAGAGCAGCGGATGCTGCAGATGTTCTATGTGACCCTCTGGGGCAAAACTGCAGAAAGCTGGGAGGATGAAGAAGTTCTCGATAACCTGTATGCCCGCAAATGTTGAAACGATGTTCTCTGTCCGTGAGACCCCTTGGCACGGCCTTGGCCGTATCATCATGGATGCCCCTGCAAGCCGTGAAGCCTTGGAGCTGGCTGGTCTGGATTGGCAGGTGGAGAGCCGCAATATCTATTCCGGCACGGGTGCTATGATCCCCGGCTATCGCGCAAATGTCCGCAGCACCGATGATGTTGTTCTGGGTGTGGTATCCGACCGCTACCGCATTGTGCAGAACGAAGAAGCATTTCAGTTCACCGATGACCTGCTGGGTGAAGGTGTTACTTACGAAACTGCCGGTTCTTTGCAGGGCGGCAAGAAGGTCTGGATGCTGGCAAGGCTTCCGAGGAAATATCTTATCGCTGGAGATCAGGTAGTACCATATCTTGTGATCCATCTCCATCCGAAAGCGACCCAGATGATCGAAGCCTTTGATAAGGCCAATCAGCTGGTCAATGATGAAGTTCTGACCACAACGAAGGCATAACAACTTCAAAGAGAAAAGCTGCCGATCTGTGAGAATTTTTCTCTCATGGATGGCAGCTTTCTTTTTTTGTTTGCACAATCTGTGTCAGGTCTCATCGCTTCATTCTTATTTAAAATTCAGCGGTGGAACTTTCTCCATCAGATCCTCCACGTCGCAATTCAGCGCACGCGCAAGGCGAAGCAGCGTTTCTGCTTGTGCTTTGTTGATGTCCTTCTGTCGCTGTTCGTACTGCTGGATGGTACGCACAGACACATCAGCCTGTCCTGCTAGTTCCGACTGGCTCAATCCGGCCAATGTGCGCATGGCTTTCAGGTTTGTTTCCGGCTTTGCCACACGGTACAACTCGTTCATCTTGTCTGCAAACTGCCGTACATCCATCTCGTGGTAGGGCGTATACAGCAGCCGCACTTTCGTGATAGACACTGCCTGTTCAATCTCCGCAAAGCACAAACTGGTCAGCCACTGGTAATAGGCAAGAGCCCAGCCTGTCCAGTATTCCGGGCTGCGGTCGTAGGCATACGAGGGTTTCTGCATAGGTACGACTTCGCCCGCCTGCTCCAGTACAGCGCGGGCAAGTTCTACACCGGACAAGCCCACCAACACAGAACAATCCCCCTGTTCAAACCGAAAAGCCATCTTACTGATAAGAAACCACTGCCATGCCGTCTCCAACGGATAATGCAGATCGTTGACAAGATAATCCAACATCCGGGCAAGATTTTTCTGTGCAGCAGAAAGATAGCTTTTATCGTAAGCGTGGATCATTGGGCTTCATCTCCTCGTCGAGAATCGTGGTAATATAAAGGTCTCCCCTCTGACGGCGGTTGCGCTCCACGTCAAAATATTGGCGGCGGGCTGTCTGGTCACGGAAGGCCTTTTTCTTATACCATTCTTTAGAGTCTGCGGTCTCATAGCCGAGAAATTCCAGCTGTTCAAAGGCCGCTTTGCTTTTCAGCACGAACTGCTGCCCCAGTTTGCCCAAGCGCATGGCATTGCACAACTGGCGGTAAGAGATTGCACCGTTGATAAAATCAGATGCAAAGGAAAAATAGCTGTCATCTGCCCTGTAGCCAATGATGATATCTGCAGACTTATAGTCGAGGTGAAAAGTGTTCATCAGGTATTCTTTGGCTTCTGCGGCCAGCGGGGCAGAAGTATCGAATTCGCGGTTCTCCAAAAGAATTATCAGCCAATGCAGCATCGTGTAACCGGGAGCGTTCAAATCCAGAATGGTCAAACCGTCGCATTCGATTTTATACCGGTTAGCGTAGCCATTGTGGCCGATGCCAACGCCCCACTTTTTACCCTAAAAGCACTCTTGCTCTGCGCTGTACCTCTTTTTCGATCATCTTCAAGCGATTTGGCGGCAGATTATAACGTGTCGCTCTGCGGTCAAAATGGAAATCCAGCAGCTTATGGAGCATTGCACGGTGACGAGGTTTCATTGCACTCTTTGCAGCTGCAAAAAAATCATCGTATGCAAGCGGAAGCAGTGTGCGGGCATATTCATCAAACGCTTTCTGGTTGTCCCAAAGATCCGTTCCGCCCAAACTGAACAGCGAGTTTCCGTGGTCAAACAGCGGTGCGGGTGCCGCAATCGTGTTGGTCTTATTATCCACCAACACGCCAAAGTTTCCATAGTGGCGGTCTGTATTGCAGATGATCGCATCAAAGACCAGCATATCTTCCAGTGCATCCACAAAGGTCTGGCCTAGTGTCTGATAATACGCAAAAATTGCTTTTATTCCACCTTTGGACACAAGCTGTCCGATGGGAATATAAGAATACTCTTTGCTGGTGAACAGCTCACACTTGGAACAAAGCGTCTTTTTCAGATCTTTTGTCAGGGTGTAGCGAATTGCATTTACACCCATTGCCTGCGCAACTTGATAGGCGTACAGTTCCGAGTACGGTTCAAACCCCAGATTGCTGAACCCTGACGTACCCCCTTTATAAAGGTAGATTTTTCCGTTTTGTCTGCGCCAGCATTTTGGCAGCATCCCGTTAGTCGAGAACTCCGGGCAGGACGCAAGCGAAGTTCGTATGCTGCTGCCATATCCTGTAAAGGCAATTGCGGCCAGCACCTGACTGAATCGGTTATCGTAAAGATTTACTTTTTCAAAGGTGTCACCGGAACCCTCTGCATCTACCCAAAAGCAATCATTGAGTGAAAGACCTTTATTGGCTGCAATAATTCCCAGCGGTCGATTCAAAGAAAGCCCCACCTTAGAGAGCAGAGCATCTACATACGCTCGGTTCTTCGGAATTGTGCGATGCCGCAGCCAGCGTTCTACACCATCTTCTGATACAGTCAGGTTCAAAGGTAAAAAGGAACGGTTTTCTTCGTAGACCTTTATAATATGGAGGTCCGTATCTGCACTGTCCATGTTTGCTTCAAAGGTAAGCAGTGGCAAATCAAAATGCCGGATGGTGTAGCGCACAGCGATTTCTCCTTTTATCCATGATCTTTTCTTTATTATACGGCATCAGAATCCGAATGAAAAGCACCACCGTCATTCTGCACAAAATTCGATGATAAAATTTTATACCCAAAAATCTGCAAAAATCGGGTTTACGGAGCCATTTTGCCGTTCCTCTCCGAATTTTGTTACAGATCTGCTACAAACGACTGAAAGAGGGCTTAAAGATTTCAAACCATTCTCTGACCAGCTGGACTTTTGAGCATCATCCCCGGTAGACATTCCTGACCGTTGGAATCCGCGCACGAATCAAAGCAACGGGTTGCGTTTGCTGATTTTTCTTCAGCCCCTTGGCAGGGCTTTGAAAAATCAGAACGCGGCCCCAACAACTCCTCCCTGTTTCAGCCGCAGGCTGCGGTCGTCGTTGCTGCTGCTAGGGCTTTGATTGCCCCGCCTGCGGCGCGGCCGTGCTGTTCGAGTCCCTAATTCTCTATACACCAACATAAGTCCGCGTATAACACAAAAAGAAAAGCCACTAACTTCTGTTAGTGGCTTTTACATGGTGGAGAATTGTCCACAGCACTCGAACCTAAAACCTCTTCACGGGTGACCGTTTTGGCATCGTCCGTGAAGTTGAAATTGAGCACGACCCGGTCATCAAAGACGTAGACCGAGTTGACAAAGGTATCAATGATCTGCCGCTGGTGTTTCACATTCTTTTAAAGCAGCACGAATCTTCTCCTTCTCATTACTGCCATCTGTACGAAGCCGCAGCAACGGGATGCCGCATTTTTCGAGGATTCGATTCTTTTTTTCATCCCGTATGGATTGTTGGCTTCCTGGCCGATGAAAACTTGTTCCATCCACTTCGATTGCCAAAATAGGTAGCTTATCCATTTTATAAAACATCAGAAAGTCAACATGAGTTGACAAATTCCGGGCATACCGAGTCTCTTCCTTCGTCAACTGGCTGTAATCTCTGATTAATGTTGCGAGCGAAACATGTACAGCGCAGCCAATGGAGGAAAACAATTTATCTGATAAAATCTCTTGAATCACAGAGTACATAAGGTTCTCCGAGTCATACTCAGATATTCGTTTGCGTTTTCTCAAATATGCTTTGCGCTGTTCAGCATATCCTTGATATAACAAATCAAACACGGAGTAGACCTGACTTTGAATAACGGCAAAGTTGTTGTATTCGATGTACCGTGTCAAATCACCGTAGTTTGTACGGTCATTGCGAGGGTCTTGTGATGTGACAACGGTAAGCGAGTGGATTGCCCGAGAAACTGCCACGTTTAGCATATGTGGGTCATCCACAAAATCCGTAATTATATTGTCAACGGAGGTCAAAATAATAGCATCCTGTTCACGTCCTTGGAATTTATGGACTGTATCTACTTCATAGTAGCCTCCAAGTTGTTTCCGAATGGCAGCGGCTTGATCTCGATATGGCGTGATAATCCCGATGCTTTGATAATTCTGCCGACGGAGTTGCGGGAGAATTTCTTGCTGAATGACATCAATCTGACGTTGGTTGATGTGCCCACGTGCGTGGTTTCCGGCGGCTGTTCGATACATAGTCAACACATCTGGTTCATCATTGTCCTCCGTCATTATAATCAGTTGACCAGCATAGAATTTCTGGTTGCAGAAGTTGATGATCTTAGGATGACAGCGATAATGTTCCCGAAGCAGCGTGACCGGGGCAGTTGGCCATGTCTCCAATGCAGAAGAGAGCAGGCTGTGTGTGGAAAAGTGATAGCGTTCAGCCAGAGAATAGGTCTGCCATATCGTTTCACTTCGTTGAATATCTGCCTCAGACAAGACATTGGGCAATTGATTCAAGTCCCCTACAATCACAATGTTTCGTGCACAGGAAAATGCCAGAACAGCCGTAGTTAAATCGACTTGGGATGCTTCATCTATGATGAGGTAATCGTAAACATAGTCTAAACTTAGTGTCCCCTTTATCGAATACGTTGTGCTGAGAATCACAGGGTACTCATGCGTAAATTCGTCTGAATTTCGGCGAAAGTCATTGCTTTCAAATCGTCTGCGGTTAGTTTTCCATTCATATTTCGCTGCCAGTTCTGCTTTGAATAGTTGAAATGATTTTTGCGTCAATTCATTCATTTTCTCGTCAAAAGCATATTGCCGCAGCTTGAGTGTAAGTTTCTGCCTTTCGTTTTCCAACTCCCGTCTTTTGGTAAGATAGAACAGGTTCTGCAAATAAGGAATTACCAACTCGGGTGTGTTTACAAATAGTTTGATTGCATCACGATTAAACCGAAATATAATGGACAGTTTTTGTAAAAGACCCAGCCGCTTTTTCTGCTCTATAAAATGTTCAAATTCCAGCCAGAGCTCCAATATTTTTTGAGATGAGAAGCAATCTAAATTGACTATTGGCTCTTCGTGATAGGTAGAATAATATTCCTTAAAATAGTGCTCTTCCGGATTCAACTGTAAAAGCTCCTGCTCAATTCTCGCAATACGATTTTTTGCAGTGAGCATTAGATTTAATTCTTGTGAAAGTGCTGTAATTTCTTGTTCCAACTGCTGCCGTTCGTCCGGCGGCAGTTCCCACTCCTCCATATTCGGATAAATACCTGACTGATCTGCAAGAAATTTCTGTTTGTTTGACAGACTTCCCAAAAATGCTGTTAAGAACGAAATGCCTTTCTTTTCTAGCTTTTCTGCAATATTATGAGTTGCTGAATTGTTGTTGGAAACAACTGCAACGGTTTTCTTGTCTCGAACAACATTTGCAATAATATTTAGAATCGTTTGCGTCTTACCTGTTCCGGGAGGGCCTTGAATAATGCTGATTTTGGACGAGAGAGCCTGCTCTACTGCCTTTTTTTGGCTTTGATTAAGTCCAAAGGGATAAATTATCGTTGAGGGACTCTCCGACATGGTTTGGCTCTTCTGTGGGTCAAGATAATTCGCTAGCACAGTGTCATCACTGACCTTGGAAATTTTACTATACTGCAAACGTAAAATATTGAGTCCGTTTTCTGTTACTAAACTAACGGCTTCAGCTGTTTCTGTAAAATAGCGGAAGACTTCTTTATTTTTGGTATCTGCCAAACAGTTTGGCTGAAGTTCCACATCATCTTTTGGAAAAGACAGTGGAAGTTTTTCGTCAAAAAGAATTCGATAATACGCTCCAAAATCTAAAATCGCTTGGACTGTATTAAGTTTCTTCCCCTTTGCGATTACAATAACACTATCTGGGTCAATTGTTTTTTGCAGTGAAAGCACCTTGACATTTCTGTCTTGAAAACGATAGGTCTTATTGGGGGTGCTAACATAGATTACTTCACACATTCCATTGCAGAATCGGAAGCTTGCAACACAATCTGTCTGGTCCTTGCCTTTGATAAGGATCATTTGATTTCGGGTATCTGTGTCCATATGGCATCGCTATCCTTCATTTATATACACTTGTTGAACGAAGCGTTATATATTTCCTACATGTTAAATCAGATGGCTGGCGGTCACCTGTTTTTTACGCTTAACTTCCTTTGCTGCCTAAATTCGTGAATAAAACGAAAAGGCCACTGGACAAATACCAGTGACCTACGTTTGGTGGAGAATTAGGGACTCGAACCCCAGACCCCCTGCGTGTGATGCAGGTGCTCTAACCAGCTGAGCTAATCCTCCATATTTTGTTTCGTGCGCTCCGAACTGGAACGTGATTATTATAGCACGGCCTTTGCCAAAATGCAAGCCCTAATTTTAAAAAAATCACACTTTTTCTTTTTACTTTCCGTTGCCCTTCGGGGCAAAATCGTGTATACTGGATTCGGAAACCTTTCCTTCCGGAAAAGAGGTACGAAAAAATGTTGACACTTCGTGGAATCATCACGCTGATCGTTCTGGTCATCCTGTTTGCACTGGCCGTTGTATGGATCTCCAAGCAGGGCGGCTGGAAGGGCGAAGGCTGCGGCGGCAACTGTGCATCCTGTCACAGCCGCTGCGAAAACCCGGACCACGGCAAAAAGCACTGAAATCCATTTCGCAAGCAGGGCGCGTCAAGGCAAAAAGCCGTTCCGGCGGTGCGCCCTGCGCATGGAACCGGTATCTCAACTTAAAATGCCCTCGGATGCTGCCTGCTGGCATGCTCCGGGGGCATTCGTATTCTTCAGCTGTCTGTTTCACGGTAGAACACGCCGCGCTCGGCCGCGTACACCGCTACGGTGCTCAGCAGGTCCTGCTGGGCTTTTTTATAGGTCGTGCGCCCGATGTGCAGCCGGTCCATGACATCATCCTCTGTGCGGTGCTGGACATAGCGCAGCTCAAACAGGTCGGCGCGCAGCGGGTCGTGCTGGCGGTAATAGGTCAGGCTCTCTTCGATCGCGGCGCACCAGCTGTGTTCCACCGGATTGCGCGCCCTCTGCCGCATCCCGTACCGATACAGCGCCAGCCGCGTTTTATTTCTCTGCTCGTTTGTCACACTCTCCCCTCCTTTTTTCATCCGCACGGCGCGCCAGCGCCTCGCGGCGGTTCTGCTCTTCAAAAAAGCAAAGGTCCCGCTCGTACATGCTCAGGCCCAACACTGCGCTGAGCCGTTCCGCTTCGTTCAGCTTGAACTGCGTGTGGCCCTGCAGTTTTTGTCCCAGCGCGTTGGGGCTGATCTGCATTGCCCGTGCCACATACTGCAGCTTGTAGCCGCTGGCACGAATGTACTCCCGGATCATCTCTGTATTTGCCATGTTCCTCTCTCCTTTTTGTATTTGCATCGGCGGGTAACAATCTTTGGTTGTAGTATATTCCTGTATTGATTTATTGTCAACACATTTTTCCAAATCCACCGAAAAAAGTTGATTTTAATGCAATTATCTGGTATACTGAGGGCAGCAGACCTTCACTTCAACAAACAACCATACGTTTACAAGAGAGGTTTTCCATGTCTGAATTATCCACCCGCCTGCGCCTGCGCCGCAAAGAGCTGGGCCTCTCGCAGGAGGAGCTTGCCCAGCGCATGGGCTACCGTTCCAAATCCTCCATCACAAAGCTGGAAAAGGGCGTCAACGACCTGCCGCAGGCCAAGCTCGAGGAGCTTGCTGCCGCGCTGGAGACCACTCCCGCCTACCTGCTGGGGCTGGATGCCCCCTGTCCGCCGCCGGGTTTTGAGCCGCTGCCTGCCATGGTGCGGGTCCCGCTGATCGGCTCCATCGCCTGCGGCACGCCCATCACCGCAGAACAGAACGTTGAACGCTATATCGGTGTTCCCGCCGCGTGGCGCGCCGACTTTGCCCTGACCTGCCACGGCAACAGCATGTCTCCCACCATCTGCGATGGGGATATCGTATGCATCCGCTGCCAGCCGGAGGTGGAGCAGGGCCAGATCGCAGCGGTGCGCATCGGCAGCGAGGCCACCCTCAAGCACTTCCATCGTCAGGGGAGCACCGTGATGCTCATTGCCGACAACGCTGCCGTCTGCCCGCCGATGGTCTACACCGGCCCGCAGCTGGAAGAACTGCACATCGAGGGCCGGGCCGTCGGCCTCTGCCGGGGGCTGTGAGCCGCCTGCAGTCTTTCAGGCACGTTTCATAAAAGAAGGAGGCTTCTCATGTTTTTCTCCCGCAAAAAGCCTGCCCATTCTTACGACCCCGCCACCCAGCAGCCCGCACTGCGGTGCAGCATCTGCACCGGGGAGCAGGTGGCCGGTTTCATCTCCCCGGATGGCCATTTTGAGGACGTTCAGCTCATTCGCACGCCTCAGGAACTGGACGCATTCCGGGCACAGTACGGCATCCCGCCGGAATGCCCCCTGAAAAAGATCTATTAAAAGGAGTTCGCCATGCCAACTGCACCCGAAGAGATGACCCTGAAGGTCATTGCACATATCCACACGGCCTTTCCCACCAAGTTCGGCATCCCACGCCAGAGCGGCCTTGTAGAGGAGCTGCGCGGCGAGGTGGTGTTCACACCGGAATACCGCAGCGTCGACGCGGTGCGCGGGCTGGAAGATTTCAGCCACATCTGGCTGGTGTGGCAGTTTTCCGGTGCAGTGCGGGACAGCTGGTCTCCCACCGTGCGCCCGCCCCGTCTGGGCGGCAACACCCGCATGGGCGTGTTCGCCACCCGGTCGCCCTTCCGGCCTAACCCGCTGGGCCTTTCCAGCGTGCGGCTGGAAGCCATTGAGCACCGGCCGGACGTGGGCCCGGTGCTCATCGTACGCGGGGCCGACCTGATGGACGGCACCCCCATCTACGACATCAAGCCTTATATCCCCTATGCCGACTGCCACCCGGACGCCGCCGAGGGTTTCACGGGGCAGACTCAGTCCCACCATCTGCAGGTAGCGTTCCCGCCGGAGCTGCTGGAACAGGTGCCGCAGGCCGACCGCGCCGCCCTGACCGGTGTACTGGCAAACGACCCGCGCCCCTCCTACCAGCACGACCCGCAGCGGGTGTACGGCATGGAGTTCGGCCCGCTGGAAGTCCACTTCACCGTGGACGGGGAGCTTCTGACCGTGACCGGCGTCTGCCGCCGTTGAGGGGGCCTGTCTATGGAACTGCGGAACATCAACACCTTTTTGCACATTGCAGAACTGCACAGCTTTTCCCGCACGGCCCGGCATCTGGGCTATTCCCAGTCTGCGGTATCCTCCCAGATCGCCCAGCTGGAGGCCGAGCTGGGGGCCCCGCTGTTCGACCGGGTGGGCAAGACGGTGCGGCTCACCGATGCAGGCCAGACCTTTCTGGGCTACGCCCGCACCCTGCTTGCCACGGCCCAGCAGGCACAGGCCGCGCTGCAGCCCGCAAAGCAGATCAGCGGCAGCCTGCGCATCGCGCTGGCGGATTCAGTCTGCTCCACCTTTCTGCCCGGGCTGCTCAAGCGCTACCATGCCCTGTGCCCGCAGGTGGAGCTGGTGCTGTGCACCACCACGGCAGACGGGATGCTGCAGATGCTGGGCACCAATCAGGTCGATCTGGCCTACACGCTGGATCAGCCCCTTTTGCAGCCGAACCTCGTTCTTGCCGCCGACGTGCCGGAACCGGTGTGCTTCATCGCGCCCTCCGGCCATCCGCTGGCCGGGCAGGCAGAGGTCTCGCTGGAAGAGCTGACGCAGCAGGAGTTTCTGCTCACCGAGCGGGGCATGAGCTACCGGGACGCGCTGGACCAGTGCCTTGCGGCCCGCGGGCTTGCCGTGCACCCGTATCTGGAGCTGGGCAGCGCCGCCCTGCTGTGCCAGATGGTGGAGCAGGGCATGGGGCTTTCCTTTTTGCCGGAGTACATCGTGCGTCCGGCGCTGGCCGCAGGGCACCTTGCCCGGCTGAGCGTGCCGGACTGTGCCGTGGAGATGCACCGCCAGCTGTTCTACCACCGGGACAAATGGCTCACCCCTCAGATGAAGGCTTTTATCGAGCTGGTGCTGGAAGATACCCAGGCAAAATGATGAAAAAAATAGTTTATAGTTTGGGCTCCCGGAGCGTCGGCAGATGTTCCGGGAGCCCATTTTCACGGGTAGGGCGAACCCTCTCAGGCGCTTACGCGCCAGCTCCCCCGAAGGGGGAGCTTTTAACGAGATTGCAAGCTTTGCGCTTCAGTCTGAAACTTTGCCGCCATGCCAAAGGCTCCCTCCCAGAGGGAGCTGGCAAAACCGTCAGGTTTTGACTGAGGGAGTTAAGCTCCCCCCTGATAGGAAAGACTTCCCCCGGCCGGGGGAAGATGTCACCGCAGGTGACAAAAGGGGGAATCTGGCATCGCGCAGCGATGACTGAGAGGGTCCCCAAACGAAAAACCGCCGAAGGTTTCTTTCCTTCGGCGGTTTCTCTTATGATAGGAGGATCAAAAATGATCGTCGCTAAAATGTTTAGTTCAGGATGGTCAGCTCGGTCTCGACGTCGAACAGGTGGACCTTGTGGGGATCGAATGCAACGCGGACGGTGTCTCCGTTGCGAGCCTTGGAGGTGGGAGCCACACGAGCGGTCATCTTGTTGCCCTTGTACTCCAGATACAGGTAGATCTCAGCGCCCATCATTTCGGAGACGTCCACCTGAGTATCCAGCTGGCAGTCAGCGTGCTTTGCCATAAACTCGGGCTCGTCGTCGATATCCTCGGGACGGATGCCCATCTTGATCTTCTTGCCGACGTAAGCATCCAGCTTGCCGTCTGCGGTCTTCTCCTTGGGCAGGGGGATCACGTCGCCGCCCAGGTCAACACCGTACAGGTCGCCCTTCTTGATCAGGGTGCCGTCCAGGAAGTTCATCTGGGGGCTGCCGATGAAGCCAGCAACGAACATGTTGCAGGGCATATCGTACAGGTTCTGCGGGGTATCGACCTGCTGGATGATGCCGTCCTTCATAACAACGATACGGTCGCCCATGGTCATAGCCTCGGTCTGGTCGTGGGTAACGTAGATGAAGGTGGTAGCCAGCTTCTTGTGCAGCTTGATGATCTCGGTGCGCATGGAGGTACGCAGCTTGGCATCCAGGTTGGACAGGGGCTCGTCCAGCAGGAAGACTGCCGGGTTACGAACCATTGCACGGCCCAGAGCAACACGCTGACGCTGACCACCGGACAGAGCCTTGGGCTTGCGGTCCAGCAGGTGCTCGATCTCCAGGATCTTGGCAGCCTCGTGCACGCGCTTGTCGATCTCGTCCTTCGGGGTCTTGCGCAGCTCCAGACCGAAAGCGATGTTCTTGTAAACGGTCATGTGGGGGTACAGAGCGTAGCTCTGGAACACCATGGCGATATCACGATCCTTCGGGGGAACGTCGTTGATCAGACGGCCGCCGATGTACATTTCGCCCTTGGAGATCTCCTCCAGACCGGCGATCATACGCAGGGTGGTGGACTTGCCGCAGCCAGAGGGGCCGACGAAGATGATGAACTCCTTATCCTGGATCTCCAGGTTGAAGTCGGTAACGGACGGGGCAGTTGCGCCCGGGTAGATCTTGTAGATGTGCTGGCAGCTGATGGAAGCCATAAGCGTTATCCTCCGTTTGATATTTTGTATTTCACGCACTTGACGGCGTGTTGTTTCGTTGGTACTATAATAGCAGATAATTTTGTGATATAAAATAGCATTTTATTGATTAGAGGTGTCAGATATTGCTGTTTGACTGGAACGTTGTCGCCGCGCCCTCTTCGGTGCAGGATCTCCAGCTTTCCGCGCCCCTCACCCTGTCGGGCGAAGGGCTGTGGGTCTGCCTTGTGTCCAGCGGCAAATGCACCGCCTCCGTCCCCGGGGCCGGGCCCTCGCCGGCGGGGGCCGCGCTGATCCTGCCGCCGCAGTCGGTGCCCGCCGGGCACCTGATCCTGAGCCGCGCGCCGCTGTCTCTCGTGCCGGAAAGCACCTGTCACCTGCTCTGCGTCCAGCTCACCGGGCAGGCCGCTTCTCAGTTTCTCACCGGGCTGCGGGAACTGCCCTTCCTTGCCAAGGGCGGCTCCTGCCCTGCTGCCGCCGAGCTGATGGGCCGTCTGGCCGAGGAAAAATCCTCCCACAGCCGGGCGCGCAGCCAGCTGGCCTACGCGCTGCTGTGTGAGCTTTCTGACGCCGACAGCGCCGCCCCTGCCCTGCCGCCGCTGGTACAGGCCGCCATCGAGGACATCCGCGCCAACTACGCGGGCCTGTACGGCGTGGAAGAGCTGAGCGAGCGGCTGGGCGTGTCCAAGAGCCATCTGGTGCGCACCTTTACCGCTGCCATCGGGGTGCCGCCGGGCCGGTATCTGACCACCGTGCGCATCGAGGCCGCCCAGCGGCTGCTGCTCCACCGGGAATACACGCTGGACGTGGTCGCCAGCCTGTGCGGCTTTTCCGGGGCCAACTACCTGTGCCGCGTGTTCAAAAAAGAAACCGGCCAATCTCCCGCACAGTGGCGGGCAATGGCCGGTCATGCCGCGCAGTCCGGGCTTTCCCCGGAAGAATCCCTGCGCGAGCAGGAGCTTTATATCTGAGAAGCTGCATCTGTTTCCTTCATGTGGGCCTCTTTGCACGCATTTTTGGCGTGATACATGGCCTCGTCGGCGCGGCGGAAGGCTTCTTTCACGCTTTCCGTGCCGGTGTCAAAGGCTTTCCACCCGACGGAAATGCTCATCACGGGCTGGTCGCTCCCGATATGTTCCTTGTGCCATGCGTCAAATTCGGCGTTCAGCTGTTCCACCCTGTCCAGATCCCGGCGCAGCACCACGCAGAACTCGTCGCCGCCCATCCGGAAGCAGCGGCCGCTGTCGCCGTACACCTCGCGCAGGCCCTGCGCCACCGTGCACAGGCATTTGTCGCCGACCGCGTGGCCAAAGGTGTCGTTGATCATCTTGAAGTGATCCACATCAAAAAACAGGATCACACCGGTACCACGGTACCGCTTGAGGTGATCCTCAAAGCTCCACCGGTTGCCCAGCTCGGTCAGGCCGTCCACCTGCTGCAAAATGTCGCCGTAGAATTTGTACAGCATAATGGCCGAGATGGCCACCACCAGCCAGATGATCTCAACATTGTTATCGTACAGGGTCACCGCGATGCCGTTGGCCAGAAAGACCGTGACCAGCAGCACCATAACGCTGCCGCTCTGCTGGTAGCGCCGGAAGGTCTGCAGCTCCTGCACCAGATAATATACGGCGCTGAAGCAATAGAATGCAATGTACACAATGTACAGCGGGCCGTGGTGGTAGATGTTCTGCGCATCCACATACCAGATCTGCCCTGTGAACAGGGTCACGGTCTCCAGCATCACATGGAATGCCAGCAGGCAGCTGATGCTCTTTTCCCACAAAACGCGGCTGCTGAGGCTTTTGCCGCACAAAAGGCCCAGATACGGCGCACTGCACAGCTCGACATATTTTACCAGCTTATGCAGCCCGATAGATTCTGCCGGGGCGCCGTCCAGCACATTGCCCAGCCACTCGCACAGTGCCGCCGTGCTGATGACCAGAAACAGGACCCGGGTGATATTCTTGCGCTGCTGATCCAGCGTTGTATTGAAGCTGACCGCCGTCAGCATGATCATCATGGACAACACCACAAAGATGGTATTGGCTGTATAATAAGGATTCATAGCAGTTCCTTCATTTCATGATTAAGCTCCTCGATCATCCACCTTTCTGTGTATTATACCCGTTTTTTATTTCCATTTCAAGAAAATACTGGCTTATTTTTACATTGTGGGGCATTCGTGCCTTATTCTGTCTTTGTTCGCCGCAGCAGCAGGAACAGGGTCAGCAGGGCCGTCAGCAGCTCCGACACCGGGAACGCCGCCCATACGCCGTTCATGCCGAACAGGCGGCTCAGCACCAGCGAGCAGACCACGATGGCCGCCATGCCGCGGCAGATGGAGGTGATGGACGCCTCTGCCGGGCGGTCGGTAGCGCTCAGGTAGCCCGCCGCCACGATGTTGAACCCGGCAAAGAAGTAGCCGATGAAGTACAGCCGCATCCCCATGTGGGCAAACTGGGCCATCCGGACGGAGTTCTCGCTGTTGAATATGCCCACCAGCGCATCGGTGGCACCAAAGACCACGCTGTACAGCACAGCGGCCAGCACCAGCGCTGTGCCGCTGCCGAGGAGCAGCAGCTTTCTGGTCCCGGACCGGTCGCCTTTGCCGTAGCACTCGCTCACCAGCGGCTGTGCACCCTGTGCTACGCCGTTGAAGATGGCCGTTGCCACCAGCGCAAAGTTCGCCACCACACCATAGGCCGCCACGGCCACATTGCCCGCCAGCCCCAGCAACAGAAGGTTGAACACGGTGGTGGTAACGCCGGAGCTCATCTCGCCCACAAAGCCGGAAATGCCCAGCTGGCAGCTCTGCCCCAGCAGCTTCACCGAGGGCATCCGGCGCACGAACTCCACGCCGTTCTCCTTTTTAAAGAAGTGCCGGCTGCAGATGGAAATGCTGATGATGGGAGACACGGCGGTGGCCAGCGCCGCACCGGCCAGCCCCAGACCCATGGGAAACATAAAGATGTAGTCGAACACCACATTGAACAGGCTGCTGCTCAGGGTAGCCACCATGGCAAGGGAGGGGTCGCCGTCGTTGCGCACAAAGGCCGACACGATGTAGTTGCACATGAAAAATGGCGTGAACATAAGGAAAATGCGGGCATACGGAATGCCCAGCGCCACGATCTCCGCGTCGCCGCCCATCAGCCGCAGCAGGCTGCCCGGTGCAAAAATGCCCGCCAGCAAAAACGGCACGCTGAGCGCGCAGGCGCAGAAGATGGCGTTGGAAAAATACCGCTGACAGCGTTCATCGCCCTGTGCCCTGAGGATGGCGTAGCGGGTAGCCGCGCCAATCCCGACCATGGCACCAATGGCAAAGATGAAGTTGTAGATGGGCAGGCAGAGGTTGAGCAGGGTGACGCCGTCGGTGCCCGCCGCCTGCGAGATAAAATAGGTATCGGCCAGAATGTAGCACGAGGTGCCCAGCAGACCGAAAATGTTCTGCGATACATATTTGAAGAATTGCTTTGTCAGGTTCATCCAAGTTCCCTTTCATGGCATTTTTTACGCATACCGGCATATTTTAGCACACCCCAAAATGCAAGTCAACACAAAAACGCCCTGTACCGTGCAAAAAAAGCATTGACAGCCCGGGCTCTGGCCCTTACACTGGGAGCGGTCACAAAGCCATCCCCTACGCCGGGGGAAGCCTTTTATTACCAGCATCTTAATTTGGGAGGTTCTCTATGTCCGGCAGCACACTGTTTTCCATTGGCGAAGCACTCATTGATATGATCCCGTCCAGAGCAGGCTGCTCTTTTGACGAGGTGCCCTCGTTCAGCCCGCGCACTGGCGGCGCACCGGCCAATGTGTGCGCAGCCTTCGCCCGGCTGGGCGGCAAAAGCGCCTTTCTGAGCCAGCTGGGCGATGACCCCTTCGGCCATAAGATCGCCCGGGAGCTGGCAGACTGCGGCATCGACCTCTCCCATCTGGCCTTTACCGACAAGGCCAGTACAGCCCTTGCCTTCGTCAGTCTGGAAGAGGACGGCAGCCGCACCTTCAGCTTCTACCGTAAACCCTCCGCCGATCTGCTCTATTCTCCGGAGCAGATCGACCCGGCATGGTTCGCCGATGCCTTTGCCCTGCACTTCTGCAGTGTCTCGCTGGTGGACAGCCCCATGCGCTACGCCCACCTTGCGGCCATTTCCGCCGCCCGGGAGGCCGGCAGCATCGTCAGCTTTGACCCGAACCTGCGCTTTCCCCTCTGGCCGGACCGCGACATGCTGCGCGGGACGGTGCTGCAGTTCCTGCCGCTTTCCAACATCCTCAAAATTTCGGATGAAGAGCTGGAATTTCTCACCGGCACGGCGGACATCGAAGCCGCCCTGCCGCAGCTGTTCGTGGGTGATGTGCAGCTGGTGGTCTACACCTGCGGCAGCAGCGGTGCCCACGCCTACACCCGCACCGCCCATGGCTTTACCCCCTGCCGGAAAGTCCGGGCTGTGGACACCACCGGTGCGGGCGACGGCTTCGTCGGCTCCTTTCTGTGGCAGCTGGAACGTGACGGCGTAACGCGGAACAAGCTGGAAAAACTGAGCCGTGCCCGTCTTTGCGAATACCTTGCCTTTTCCAACCAGTTCTGCGGCATCAGCGTGCAGCAGCACGGTGCCATCGACAGCTACCCCACCCTCGACCAGATGCAGTAAAGGATGCAAAAAGCCCCGCGTCCAGCACCGCAGGGCTTCTTTTCTATTTACAATTTGTAGTATTGTTCCGCTATATTCCAGTTTTGTGCTGTTTCCGACATCTTTTCTGCCGGTTTAAGATTTGTTTATTCTTTGTACAAGCCTTGTTCTTATTCTCTGCCCGGTTCCATGTTACCATAAGGGCAAGAACAACAAGCAGGGAGGCTTTATCCATGTCCTTTGAATTTACCCTTCTGGATGCCTTGCAGGCTCTGCGCTGTCCGGTGCTGGATGCACTGGCGGTGTTTTTCGATCAGGCCGGTGCCCGCGGCGAGATCTGGATTGCCTTCACGGCGGTGCTGCTGGCGTTCCGGCGCACCCGCCGGGCCGGGCTGGCCATGGCGCTGGCGCTGGGCCTTTACATGCTGGCGGGCCACTGCGCCTTAAAGCCGCTGTTCGCACGCCCGCGCCCCTGTGACCTCCGGCCGGAGATGCTCACGCTGGTGGCCCGGCCGCATGGCTGGTCCTTCCCTTCCGGACACACATCCTCCGCCTTTGCCGCTGCCTTTGCGCTCTGGCTGCAGAACCGCAGGCTCGGCGTCCCGGCTCTTGTGCTGGCCGGGTTCATCGGCTTCACGCGGATGTACCTGTATGTACATTTCCCCACCGACATTCTGGGCGGCGTGGCACTGGGCCTTGCAGTGGGGGCCTGCGGCTCCCTGCTGGCAGATAAGATCAGCAACAAATGGGCGAAACGCAGCGAAGTAAAACGAACTGTATAAACCAATTTCGTCTCGCACTCGTTCTCGCTTTGCTTTTTGCATTCAGATGAAGTATATCGCTTCGACCCTATCCGTGAAAAAGAGCCTCGGAAAAATCCGCAGATTTTTCCGAGGCTCAACTAATTACAATAGAATTTCCGCTAAAACAGCCAAAGCGCACGCGGCGGCTATTCCCAATCGTTCTCTTGCATTCAGGTAAAAACAAAAGCAGCCAGCACCGTGGAAAGGAGGATAAAGCGGTGCTGGCTGCGGTATGAGAACTCCCGAACTTTGCGGTGGATCAGGAGGGATTTGGTAGTCTGTCCGCCGCCCGGGCTATTGCCTGGCATGGGACGGGGGACAGTATTTTAATAAGGATCTGCTGGGTCGTGCCCAAAGCACCGGCCCCCGCAGATGAAAGCCCTTGTCGGCTTTTGGGAGGTGTCTTTGCATCTCCCTGACTGCACCCTTATACTACCAGACAATCGTGGCATTTCTTTGTGGAGTTTTTGAACAATTTGCAAATAGATTTTCAGGTGTTTTCAAAGGGCCCCAGCTTACCGGGGCGGTGGGCCGGAAGTTTTCCCTGACAGGACAGCAGGGAGTTTCTCCGCGAATGTCCTGGGGGTGGGGCCCCAGCGCGTAAGCGTTGGGGCGGGACTGGAGTCCCGGGCTGTTCGCGGAGAAAGCTCCCTGCTGGCCTGCCCACATAGCGCTTACTGCGCCCCGAAAAATTCCTTGGCGATGTCGGCGCTGCGTTTGGCGTCCTTGGCGTACCAGTCCGCGCCGATCTTCTCGGCATATTCCGGGGTCAGCACGGCACCGCCCACCATGATCTTGCAGTCCAGGCCCGCTTCGTGCAGGGCGGCGATGGTCTCCTCCATGCTCTTGAGGGTGGTGGTCATCAGGGCAGAAAGGCCCACCAGGTGCACATTCTTTTCCCGCACGGTGTTCACCACCGTCTCCACCGGCACATCACGGCCCAGGTCGATCACTTCAAAGCCGTAGTTTTCCAGAATGACCTTGACGATGTTCTTGCCGATGTCGTGCACGTCGCCCTTGACGGTGGCCAGCACGATGCGGCCCTTGCTGGCGCTGCCCTCGCCCTTCTGGGCAATGACATTCTTGATCTCCTCAAAGGCGCTCTGGGCTGCACTTGCGGCCTGCAGCAGCTGCGGCAGGAACAGCGTGCCCTTCTCGTACTTTGCGCCCACGATGTCCAGCGCCGGGATCAGTGCTTCGTCCACCACTTCCAGCGGCTGCTTTTCGGCCAGCAGTGCCTTGGTCTGGGCGGCAGCATCACCCTTCAGGCCCTTTTCCACCGCCTTCATCAGGCCCGCATAAGGGCCGGTAAGCTCTGCGCTCTCACCGGATGCCGAAGCCGTAGGCACCGCCTGCGCGGCCTGCCGGATGGCTGCGGACGCAGGCACACGGTCAGCATACCGCTCAATGTACTTGGTGCTCTGCGGATCGCGGTTGGTCAGCACGTTGTAAGCATACACCGCCGCCATCATCTCCTCGCTGGAGGGGTTCATGATGGCAAGGTCCAGCCCGGCGTACATGGCCATGGTGAGGAAGGTGGTGTTCAGATAGGGGCGGCAGGGCAGGCCGAAGCTGATGTTGGACACACCCAGAATGGTGCGCACCCCCAGCTCCTTCTTGCAGGCTTCCAGTGCCTGCACGGTGGCCAGAACGTCCTTCTGCTGGGCGCTGGCGGTCAGGGTCAGGCAGTCGATGTAGATGTCCTCCCGCGGGATGCCGGCGGCAAGAGCTGCCTCCGTGATGCGGCGGGCAATGGCCACACGGTCCTCGGCGGCAGGCAGGATGCCCCGCTCATCGATGGCAAGGCCCACGATGGCCGCACCGTACTTTTTGCACAGGGGCAGAATGGCGTCCAGCTTTTCCTGCTCGCCGTTGGTGGAGTTAACGATGGGCTTGCCGTTGTACACGCGCAGACCGTTTTCCAGCGCCTCCACATTGGAGGAATCCAGCTGCAGCGGCAGGCTGGTGACGCTCTGCAGGGCCTTGACCACCTTGGGCATCAGGGCAGGCTCGTCCACCCCGGGTGCGCCCACGTTCACGTCCAGCACCTGAGCCCCGGCTTCCACCTGACTGACCGCCTGCTCCAGAACATAGTTCATATCCTCTTCCCGCAGTGCCTGCTGGAAGCGCTTTTTGCCCGTGGGGTTGATGCGCTCACCCACCACCGTGATGCCGTCCACATTGACAAAGTTCACCGGCGTGCAAAGCACCGAGGGCATTTTGTGGGCCGGACGGCCGGGTACGCAGCCTGCAAAAACGCTGTTCAGCAGCTTGATGAACTCCGGCGTGGTGCCGCAGCAGCCGCCCGCCGCAAACAGATGCAGCTCCCGGTAGGGCTTCATTTCCATGGCGAAGAGCTGCGGGGTGATATCGTAGCCGCTGCCGTCGGCCCGGGGCAGGCCCGCATTGGGCTTGACGAACACCGGAAAATCGCCGGGCACAGCCTCCGCCAGACGCTTTGCCATGGGGAAGATTTCCTTGGGACCCAGTGAGCAGTTGATACCCACCGCGTTGGCACCCAGACCACGGGCGGTCACGCCGAAGCTTTCCACCGTGCAGCCCGTAAAGGTGCGCCCGCCGGCTTCAAAGCTCATGCTGGCCAGAATGGGCAGGCTGCTGTTTTCCTTTGCGGCCAGCAGAGCGGCTTTCAGCTCGTAAAGGTCGGTAAAGGTCTCGAAGAAAATAAGGTCGGCTCCGGCGGCAGCGCCTGCCCGGACGATGCGGGCATACTCGCTCACCGCATCCTCAAAGGCCAGCGTTCCGCTGGGTTCCAGCAGCTCGCCCAGCGGGCCCACGTCCAGCGCGGTCAGGGCACCGTAGGGTGCACAGGCGCGCTTGCAGTTGGCGATGCCCGCCGCAATGATCTCTTCCAGACTGTAGGCGCTGCCCGCCAGCTTGTGGGCCGATGCGCCAAAGGTGTTGGCGTTGACAATGCGGCTGCCCGCAGCGGCATATTTTGCATGGATGCTCTCGATCAGCTCCGGGTTGGTGATGTTCAGTTCCTCCGGCTTTGCGCCCAGCTTCAGGCCCGAAGCCTGCAGCATGGTGCCCATGCCGCCGTCCAGCAGGACGGTATTGCTCTGTTTGAAAAGTTCACTCGCTTGCACAGGTCTTTCCCCTCTTTCTGTATTCGCAACGGGTGCGCAGCACGCAGTGGCCGCACCCGGCCAGTTTTCCCTTTACCGGGTGGCCGCTGACCCCCAGAATGGCCGTCACGCTCTTGCGCGGGGTCATCAGATTGGTGTCGGTGACGCACAGGCCTGCACGGCGCACCGTGTCCAGCGCGTTTGCCACCAGCGGCTGCACCGCGATATCCCAGTCACCGTAGCCGGGCGAGAACCGCCCGGTAAGATACTTTCCCTCTTTTGCGGCCCACTGGCGCAGCTCCGCTTCTGCCGCGTCTGCGGCCTGCTCAGCCAGCGCGCTGCCCAGCGCGTCGGAGGCTACGCCCGCCGCAATATCGCCCACACCGGCGCGGCGGATCTGTGCATCCACGCCGGGGCCCAGCGTCACAGCCAGCAGCACCGCCTGCGGACATCCTTCCAGATGGCGCATCACGTCCCCGCCCCGCAGGATGCCTGCTTCGGCAAGGGCAGCCGTGTCCGCTTCCAGCCAGACCGCCCGGGGCGTTGCCGCCGCCAGCAGCGGCAGGGCGCATGTTTCCAGCAGCGCCATGGTTTTTTCGTCCGGCTCACCGCGGGCACCAAAATATCGTGCGGCCTGTGCCGTATCAATGGCTGCCGGTTTTGCCAGCGGCAGCGGCCTTGGAGCACCGATCATCCACCGCACCTCCCTGCTTTTTTAAAATAAAGTGGTTTTAAGTATACCGCACCTGTGGGATTTTCGCAATCCCGCACAGAGAAAGAAAGCGATTTAAACCGGCCTCCGCTGCGTTCTGACTCTCTTCAAAAGGGCAAACACGCATCCGGCAACTTTTCTGCTTTCCGGTTTTGTTCTTTTTTTATTTACAAACAGTACCTTGACACCGAAATATCCTTTTTGTAATCTGGAAGAGTATTCTGAATGTAAGTGAATGCCGTCCCGAATCAATACGGTTTTTCGGGCAGTAGGAAAGGAGCAACACACCTATGGATCATCTGCAGAACGTGATGGGATATTTCGACCAGCAGCAGCCGCTGTGTGCCGAGCATGACCGCATCGCCAAAGATCTCTACCGGGAATTTGGCGTCAAAGCGGGCCTGCGCGACGAAAACGGCAAGGGCGTGCTGGCGGGTCTGACGAATATTTCCGATATCCGCGCCTTTCAGTATGTGAACGGCGTAAAAAAGCCGGCGGACGGCCAGCTGCTTTACCGCGGCTATGATGTCAAGGACCTGATCCGGGGGTCGTCCGGCAGCCGTTTCGCCTTTGAAGAGGCGGCCTACCTGCTGCTGTTCGGTGAACTGCCCACGCAGGAAAAGCTGGAGGAGTTCTGCCGGGTGCTGGGCGAGTGCCGCACCATGCCCACAAACTTTACCCGGGATGTCATCATGAAGGCCCCCAGCCATGATATCATGAACTCCATGGCCCGCAGCGTACTCACGCTGGCCTCCTATGACCCCATGGCCAACGATCTGGATATCTCCAATGTACTGCGCCAGAGCATCCAGCTGACGGGCATTTTCCCCATGCTGGCCGTGTACGGCTACCACGCCTACAACCACTACGAAAAGGACGGAAGCATGTACATCCACCGTCCGGACCCGACCCTTTCCACCGCAGAGAACTTCCTGCGGATGCTGCGCCCGGATATGAAGTACACCGAGCTGGAAGCGCGGGTGCTGGATGTAGCCCTGCTGCTGCATGCAGAGCACGGCGGCGGCAACAACTCCACCTTTACCACCCGTGTGGTCACATCCTCCGGCACCGATACCTACTCTGCCATGGCGGCAGCGCTGTGCTCCCTCAAGGGCCCGCGCCACGGCGGCGCCAACCTGATGGTGATGCAGATGATGCAGAACATCCGCGAAAATCTGCACGACACTGAGGACGACGAGGAACTGGAAGCCTACCTGAAAAAACTGCTGCACGGTGAGGCCTTTGACCGCAAGGGCCTGATCTACGGCATGGGCCACGCAGTCTACTCCCTCAGCGATCCCCGCGAGGTGGTGTTCAAGGGCTATGTGGAGCAGCTGGCCCACGAAAAAGGCCGGGACAAAGACCTTGCCCTCTACAACAAGATCGAAACGATGGCCCCGCAGCTGATCGCGGAAGAGCGCAGGATCTTCAAGGGCGTCAGTCCCAACGTGGACTTCTACAGCGGCTTTGTCTACGATATGCTGGGCATCCCCATGGAGCTGTACACCCCGCTGTTTGCCGTGGCACGTGTGACGGGCTGGAGCGCTCACCGCATTGAGGAGCTGCTCAGTGCCAACAAGATCATCCGTCCGGCCTACAAGAGCCTTGGCGGCGACCACGAATATATCCGCCGCAATGAACGGTAAGATGCTGCTTTTGCAAGCAGGATCGAGGACAAAAAACCGCTTCTGAAGGAGGAAACGATATGGAACTGAAACATCACCCGGAAGAATGGTTCTTTCTGCACAATTTTGATGCAGACAGGGTGTTCAATACCATCCAGCGGGCCGACTATCTGATTTTGTACTATATCAAGATGGAGGCCGACCAGCACCCGGAGCAAACAATCTATCTGGCAGATCTGGCTGCAGTGATGGGGCTGAAGATCACCGAGCTGTCCAAGGCGGTGGAAAAACTGCAGGACAAGGGCCTTGTGGCGTGGAAGACCGACCGCGAGGCGGGCCGCACCTACGTGGAGCTGTCCAGCAAGGCGGTGGAGCTGATGGCCGAAGAACGCGATTTTATGAAGCGCTGCTATGCCCGCCTGCGCACGGAGCTGGGCGACGACGAGCTGCGCCGTGCTGTGGACATCATGCAGAAGGTGACGGCTGTATTGCAGGAGGAGCGGGAGAAGAACAGCTGAACCTGTTTTGCTCTGCGATACAAAAAGCCCGCTTGACAGGCGGGCCGAAAATCACTATACTGAAAATAGAAAAGGTGCTGCCCGCAATGGTCAGCTCCCTCTGGCTAGTAAGTCAATAAGAAAATGACCGTTCACTGTTTGGAAGGCTGGGGCGGTCATTTCTTATTGTTATGGATCTCCTTGAAGATTGCCCATGTGATCTGAAATGTAATTCCGACTGTCCCGCCGATGACGACGAGCAGCTGAAGAACGTCTTCCAACTTCATGAGGCATCCCCCCTTTCGCGTTTGCGTCCGGGAGGAACAACAATAAGGCTTTCACATCCTCTCGGAAGCTTGCCGGAGGGAGCTAGACCACCTTTTATGCAGACAACACCTTAACACCGCCGAAGCGGCACTCTCAGTTTAACATACTTTTCGGCAGCAAACAAGGCCCCGTTCCTGTTCTCCACAGGAGCGGGGCCTTGCTGTTGAAAACTTGAAGCCGCAGGCAGGATGGGCGAGTGCTTACTTTCTGGCGATCATTTCGGTGTAGGCCAGCACCAGCGGGCCCACGCCCTTGGCGTCGTTGCAGACCACCGGCTCGCTGAAATAGTAAGCCAGAGAGCCGTCGCGGTGATCCTTGCCGCCAAGACCCGCCACCAGACAGATGCCGTCCAGCTGCAGGCTGCCGTCCGGGTTCTTGGAGAGGTACTTGTCGCAGGTACCGTAGAAGGCCTTTTCGGCCCATGCCGCCATGCGTTTGGGCAGGTAGCCCAGACGCACGCCCTTGAGCACGGCGTAAGCGAACAGGGCGGTGCCGCTGGTCTCGAGGTAGTTGCCCTCCACACCGGGGTGGTCCATCACCTGCCAGAACATGCCGGTTTCATCGTCCTGGAACTTGTGCACATCCTCGATGGTCTGCTTGAGCATTGCCATGATGCCGCGGTACTCGTTGTACAGCTGCTCGTCCATCCGCTCCAGCACGTCTACCATCGCCACCATGAACCAGCCCATGGCGCGCAGCCAGAAGTTGGGGCTGCAGCCGGTGACGGGGTCGGCCCAGTACATCTGACGGCTCTCATCGTAGCCGTGGTAGTACAGACCGGTCTTTTCGTCCCGCATGTGCTTTTTGATGTTCATGAACTGCTTGTAGCTGTCGATGCAGCCCTGCATCTTGTTGAAGCGGGTCTCGTATTCCATGTAGAAGGGCTGGGCCATGTAGGTGCCGTCCAGCCACACCTGCCACGGATAGATGTCCTTGTGCCAGAAGTTGCCCTCTTTGGTGCGGGGCTGGGTGGCCAGCTGACTGCGGATGGTGTCAATGGCCCTGCGGTACTTCTCATCGCCAAAGATATCGTACAGGGTGAACAGGTTCTTGCCCTGATTTACGTTGTCCAGATTGTACTCCTTGGGGTCGTAGGTCTTGATGGAGCCATCCTCCTGCACGAACCAGTCGATGAAGTTCTTGGAAAAGCGCAGGTACTTCTCGTCGCCGGTGGTCTTGTACAGGCTTAGGCAGGCGGTGATCATGCAGCCGTCGATGTAGTTCCACTTGTTGGGCTTGCCGCTGCGCACCTTTTCGATGTTCCACATGGGTGCTTCGGCGCTGGAATTGGCGATCAGATAGTCCACATAGTCGCCCAGCATGGACAGGATCTCTTCATGGGTCATGGTTTCAGTCCTCCTCAAAATGGCCGACGTTGGCAAAATGCAGGCGCTCGCCCTCGTAGCCCTCGATCTTGACGTTGTGCAGGTCGATCTCCCTGACGTTTTCGGCATAGATGGCCAGCTTCTTCACCAGCGGGCGGTTATCTGCCATGGCGGCCTGACCTTCCTTGGCGTTGGGGTCAAAGGTAATGGTGACATTCTTCATGGTAACGCGCTCAATGGGCTGCTCCGGCAGGCCGTCAAAGTAGCAGCCGGCGAACTGGGCGTCGGTGGCCACGATGTCCTCCATGGTCAGGCTGCCCAGCTTGGGGGTGTACTCGTCCACGGGCATGGCGTCGCGGCACTGCACATAGGGGCCGTGGCCGTCCGGGTCGCAGAAATAGAACATGTTGATAACAAAGGGGGCCTTGACGCCGCGCATTTCCACATTGCGGAACACCAGCCCGTCAATGACGGCGGTGTTGCCGCGGCCGCGGCGGGTCTTGACCCGCAGGCCGCGGTCGGTGTGGTCCATCAGACACTGGGTGACCACCATATCCTTGACGCCGCCGCTCATTTCGCTGCCGATGACGATGCCGCCGTGGCCCTTGTCCAGCAGGCAGTTGCGGATGACGGTGTGCTCGCAGCTCTTTTTCAGCTTCATGCCAAGGAACACCTTGCTGGCCTTCATGGCGATGCAGTCGTCACCCACATGGATGTTCACGCCGATGATGCGGATGTACTCGCAGCTTTCGGGGTCGATGCCGTCGGTGTTGGGGGCGTTGTAGGGGTTGTTGATGTTGAAGTTCAGCAGGTCAAGGTGCTTGACGAAGATGGGGTGGATGGTCCAGGAGTAGCTGTTCTGCACCGTGATGCCGTGCAGGCAGATGTTCTCGCTGTCCACCATGGCCACGGCACGGGGACGCCATGCGATGCGCTTGATCTTGGGCGTCACCCACCAGTCGCCGTTTTCCGCGTCACAGTCCAGCGTGCCCTCGCCGGTCACAACGACGTCATGCACCTGCGTGATGTTCAAAAGGCCGGCAAAGCTGCTCAGGGGGTTGCCCTCCCAGCCGGTCAGGTAGTATTCGTCCACCTCGTTCTCGCTGGGGATCACACCGGGCAGGATGGGATAGTGGGTGCGATCGTTGTCGCCCAGCAGCACAGCGCCCTTTTCAAGGTACAGGGTGGTGCAGCTCTTCATGAACAGGCTGCAGGTGCGGTAACGGCCCGCCGGCACATACACCGTGCCGCCCTTGGGGCAGGTAGAAAGAGCCGCCTGCAGCTTGAGGGTGTTGTCCGTGGTGCCGTCGGCCACCAGACCGTAGCGGGATGCATCCACAAAGAAGGTCTCGGCCTCGGTGGTAAAGGTGCAGGTCAGGCTCTCGCCCTCAGCCTGCACGCCCACCGTGTATTCCGTGCCGGGCAGCAGGGAGAACAGGGAGAACACGTTGGTCTGGCAGGCTTCGTAGACGGTCCTGCCGTTCAGGGTGACGATGAACGGATGGGCCGGACGGTAGCACAGGTCGTTTTCCAGCTCGAAAACAGCGCTGCGCGTCATGGAACGGATAAGCGACAGATTCATGAGAGAACCTCCTGATGGTTTTGTCTTGCCCAAATGCCTTGGGCATGGTATGATGAAAAAGAACCCTCTCAGTCAAACCCTTTGGGTTTGCCAGCTCCCCCGAAAGGGGGGAGCTTTTATGGAGCGGAACGGTCAAATGCATAAAACCTCGCCCTTTGGGAGAGGTGGCATCGCGCAGCGATGACGGAGAGGGTTTTCCCTCGGAAGATGATGAGAAGTGTATTATGAGATCAGAACGTGAAAAGATCACCGGCAAGGTGGCCGCTGCCACCCTGCGCCTGAATGCGAACCGCCACGAGCTGCTGCCCGACGAGGACACCTGTTATCTGCTGCTGGTGTCCGAAGGCAGCGTGATGCTGGAATCGGGCGGTCAGAGCGTACTGGTAAACCCCGGCAGCGCTGTGCTGCTGGGCCCGGGCGGCTGCAGCTTTCTGCAGACCGGCAGCGCCGTGCCCCAGATCGTGGGGTGCCATTTTCCGCTGGGGATGCTGCACGACCTGAAAACCACGGCAGGGCGTGACTTTTCGCGTCTGTTTGCGCCCGGCGGGCGCACCGTGCTGTATGCACCGGTGCAGTGGACCAGCCGGATACGCACCCTGCTGGAAATGATGAGCAGTGCAATGGACGAACAGGATTATCCCGGCCCGCTGTATCTGCTGCTGATCCTGCACTACGTGGAGCAGGAGTGCATTGCAGAGAGCAGCGCCGTGGCACGCCCCCGCAACGAGACGGTGGAGCAGATCTGTGCCTACCTTGCGGCCAACTACCGGCAGAAGTTTTCCCTCACCGAGGTAGCGGCGCAGTTTTATCTTTCGCCCTACTACCTGAGCCGGTTGTTCCGGCGGGTGACAGGCCAGTCCATCGTGGATTACATCAACAACCGCCGCATCGAAGCGGCCCAGAAGCTGCTGGAGACCACAGAGCTTTCCATCAGCGCGGTGGCGGAGCAGACCGGCTTTGCCAGCGCCGCCCATTTCCGCCGGGTGTTCCGCGAGGTGATGGGCACCGGCCCGCTGCAGTACCGCAAAGGACATAAGAAATGATAATTCCGCTGCGGGAACACATCATTGCGCAGCACATCATATTCGCCGCAGGCGATACATCATTAAAAACACCCCCTGTGCCATCTACGGGAACGGCACAGGGGGTGTTTGTATCAGAGATCTTATGCTTGTGCGCGGGGCTTAGCCCTTGACGGCACCGGCAGAGATACCTTCAACGAACTGGTCCTGTGCGCAGAAGAAAACGATCAGCTGCGGCAGGATGGAGATCAGCGACAGAGCAAGGATCTTGTTCCAGGCGAAACCGGTATCACCGTCCATGGACAGCTTGACGAACAGGGACATGGGATACTTGCCGGGGGTGCTGACGTAAAGCAGCGGGCCCATGAAGTCGTTGCAGCTCCACATGAACTGGAACAGTGCGCAGGACACCAGAGCGGGGCCCAGCATGGGCACGATGACCTTGTACAGGGTCTGGAAGGAGGAGCAGCCGTCGATGGCGGCAGCTTCGTCCAGATCACGGGGGACATTGCGCATGAACTGCACCAGCTGGTAGACGAAGTAGGTCTCGGTCGCAAATGCGCAGTGCACCCAGATGGCCAGATAGAAGGGGCTGTCCAGCCAGCCGAACTTGTTGTACAGCAGGTACTGCGGCACGTTCAGAACGACCTGCGGCAGGAACAGGGTGGCCAGCATGATGTTGAACATCAGCTTACGACCGGGGAAATCGAAGCGGCCAAAGCCGTAGGCAGCCACACAGGCGGAGACCACCGTGCAGATCACCTTGGGGATAACGTAGCTGTAGGTGTTCAGCATGGCCTGCAGGATGTTGATGGAACCGCCAAAGTTGTTCAGAGCGCCGCGGTAGCCATCCAGAGTGGGGTGCTTGATCCACAGGCTGATGCCTGCAAAGATCTCGCTGTTGTCCTTAAAGGTAGCGCTGATCATCCACAGCAGAGGATAGATCATGATGACGCCGACCAGGATCAGGACGAAATACTTGAAGAAGGTCGCGATTTTGTTCGATGCTTTCATTCCCATACTGGTCACCTTACCTTTCGTCAGAGTAGTAGACCCACTTCTTCTGGCTGGTGAATGCAATGATCGTCAGGATGCAGACGATGATGAACATGATCCATGCCAGAGCGGATGCCATACCCATGTCATAAGACTTGAATGCGTAGTTGTAAACCAGCAGAGAGATCAGCGTGGTGGAACCACGGGGGCCGCCGTTGGTGATGATGTACGGGCCATTGAACTCCTGGAAAGCCTGGCAGATCTGAGTGACCAGGTTGTAGAAGATGATGGGGGTGATCATCGGAACGGTGATGGAGAAGAACTGACGCCACTTGCCGGCACCATCAATGGTGGCAGCCTCGTACAGGTCGGCAGGCACGCCCTTCAGAGCAGCCAGGAACAGCACCATGGCAGAACCGAACTGCCAGATGCGCAAGAAGCAGATGATCCACAGCGCGTAGCTGGGGTCAGACAGCCACTCGGGGCCCTGCACCAGACCAAAGGTGACAGCGCGCAGAACGGTGTTGAGCAGGCCGTCCACACTGAACACAGCCTTCCACAGAACGGCGATAGCAACAGAGCCGCCCAGAATGGAGGGGATGTAGTACACAGTACGGAACAGGTTGACGCATGCGATCTTGAAGTTCAGGATGTATGCGATGAACAGCGCAAAGACCAGCTTCAGCGGCACGGTGATGAAGGCGTACTTGAAGGTGATGATCAGCGCCTTGGTGATCTTGGTGGTGGTAAAGGCCGTGATGTAGTTGGCCAGACCAACGAACTTGGTGCCGCTCTCGAAGAAGTTCATATCGGTGAAGCTGTAGTACAGCGACTGACCGAAGGGAACTGCCTTAAAGACGACGAAGCCGATGATCCAGGGGATCAGATAAAACAGACCCTGATATTTGTCCAGCCACTTCTGGAACGGGGTGCGCCCGACGGCGGGAGCATTGCTTTCTTTCATCTGGGAAATCCTCCTTTTTAAGGAATTTCGGAGCATGAGACGGACGAAGGGGTAACAGACCGGATACAACTTTGTCAAAAATTTGTAACATATCTCTGACAAAAAAGGGGCATCTGCCGGTCGGGCGGCAGGTGCCCCTCAGGTTCAGTCAAAGGGTGCCCTTTTCTGTGCGTGACCGCACACGGCGGCACTCAAAAATGGAACTTAGCCGATGATGTAGCCAACAGACTCCATGCCGTCCAGCAGGGTGTCAACAACGTCTGCGCCGGCAACGCCGTCGTAGTCAACGGTATCGAACACTTCCTGATAGATGCCGGTGCCGGAAGCCTTCAGGTCGTTGTTCTCAAACAGGGGATCCAGCTTGTTGGTGGTGAAGGCCATGACCTTGGCATTTGCCTCAGCAACCAGATCCTTGACAGCGCCGGCAGCCTGAGCAGCAGCCAGACCAGCCTTGGAAGCGGGGATGCCGCACTCGGAACCCATGATGGAAGCGCCCTTCTCCTCGTTCAGCAGGAAGTTGATCAGGGTAGCAGCCTCAGCAACGCACTTGCTGGTCTTGGTGATAGCCAGACCCATGGAGACCTTGGAGAAGCCGCCATTGTTGTCGCCAAACTTGATCTCTTCGCCAACGGTGAAGCCGTCCTTGTTGGCGTCATCCAGAGCGGAGGAGTACTTGGAAGCAGCGGAATCCCACTCGAAGATGCCTGCGATCTTACCGGTGATCCACTCGTTGGACTGGTGGGTAGCGGTATCGGAGTTAGCGGAGTAGTAGGTCTTCAGGTTCATCATGACGTGGCCGTCCACCAGGCTCTTGATGAAGTCGATGCCCTCAGCGATCTCGTCCTCGGTGTAGTTCAGGGTAGAGGTGACGGGGTCAGCCCAGTCCTTGCCGTACTTGGACTCGAGGTAGAAGACCATCAGGATCATACGGTCGTATGCGCCCAGATGCATGGGGTAGTAATCGTCGCCCAGCTTCTCCTTGAATGCCTTGCCGGCAGCCATCAGATCATCCAGAGACTTGGGAACTTCGGTGATGCCAGCCTTGTTGAAGGTGGTCATGTTCCAGAAGAAGATACGGCCGGTCATGGAAACGGGCACGCACTGCTGGCTGTTTGCAACGTAGCAGGCGTCCATGGCAGCGGCATCCCACTGGGTCAGATCCAGGAACTTGGAAACGGTGTTCAGGTCCACGAACTTGCTGCCATCAGCAGAGTAGTTGTACAGCCAGTTCCAGTTCACCTGGCACACATCCTGTGCGTTGCCTGCGATGAAGGCAGCTGCCATCTTCTCTTCCCAGCCGGACCATGCGGCGAAGGTGGGCTCGATGGTGATGTTGGTGTGCTCAGCCTGGAACTCCTTGATGGCGTTCTGGTAAGCCTCGTGACGGCTGTCGCCGCCCCACCAGCTGATGGTCATGGAAACAGGGCCGTCAGACAGTGCCAGGCTCTCGTCTGCAGAAGCAGCGGGAGCGGTGGAAGCAGCAGAGCTGGATGCAGCAGAGTTACCGCCGCAGGCAGCCAGAAGGCCGGCAGCGCCCACAGCGCCGGTGACCTTCATGAAATCACGACGAGAAATTGCCTTGCTCATTTTCGTTCTCCTCCTAAATACAGAAAACATCATCTCGAACGGGGGTTCTGCACATACCCCGTTGTATACAATTATGATAACAAAACAACAACCAAAAAGAAAGACGCAAATTGCAGATATCTAAACAAAAAACGTACAAATATTGCTCTTGTTTTCGCGCAAGAATTGACGCCTTCGCTGAAATGAATAAACTTGGCTCGAAAAACTGTGCAACATGTATACTTCGCTATTTTGCATAGAAAACTGGGATGCATCATAGGAGGAACGTCGAATTTTGCAATAATTTTGTAAACATTCCGTTTCAGAACGTAGAATCGTTGCATACATTGTGGACGAACAACAGCTTAAAAAGCCCAGATGGGAGCCTTTGAACTGATATATCAATAGTGCAAAAAATGTTCACTCTGATATATCAATTGTTTGCGGCGGTCCCCCGGCACCGGTCTGCAGACACGGAAATCGGTGCTTCTTCGCCCTTTTTGGGGGTGAAAAAGCACCGACAGCGACATATTTTGCGCTGCTGCGTGGACTGCGCCCGTAGGCCGGGGATAAAAAGAAAGGCCGCCGTGTCGTTTGACACAGCGACCTTGTATACAAGTTTCAGTCAGCCTGCGAAGCAGCTTTTTCGGCGTAGAACGCGCGCTTTGCCTTGAAATAGCACTGGGGGCACATGCTCACGTACTGCACATCGTTTTCCAGATCGATGGCCACCTGCTCGCCCTCAAAGACGAATCTGCCGTTCACCTTGCGGCAGTTACAGATGGCCTTGCGGCCGCAGGTGCAGATGGTTTTCATTTCCTCGATGGTGTGGGCCAGCTCCAGCAGCCGGGTGGAGCCGGGGAAGCCCTTGAGGGAGAAATCTGCCCGCAGGCCGTAGCAGATCACCGGGATGTTCAGGTCCACCGTGACCATGAACAGCTGCTCGGCCTGCTCCGGGGTGAAGAACTGGCTCTCGTCGCACAGCACGCAGGCAAGGGCAGCGGTGCTGTTGGCCTGACGCACCGCCTCGAACACATCTGTTTCCGGCGGGATCAGCAGATCGGCCTTGCGGCGGACACCCAGACGGCTGACCAGCTCACCGCCACCCTTGGTATCCACCTGCGGCTTGAGGATCAGCACCCGCATCCCCTGCTCCTCGTAGTTGTGGGCCACCTGCATCAGGGCGGTGCTCTTGCCGCTGTTCATCGCGCCGTAACGAAAATACAGTTTTGCCATTTGAAAAACTCTCCTTGCAGAACGAACCCTCTCAGCCAAAGCCTAACGGCTTTGCCAGATTCCCCCTTTTGTCACTGCGCGACATCTTCCCCCGGAGCGGGGGAAGTCTTTCCTCGAAGGGGGAGCTTTTCTGCATCTTCCGGGCAGGCTGTCCTTCGCCGGAGAAGCAGAAACTTTCCCGTCCCCACTCATAAAGCTCCCCTTTTGGGGGAGCTGTCGAGCGTATGCGAGACTGAGAGGGTTCGGCGGCATCTCAGGCTTTGACTGAGAGGGTTCTCTTATTACTTATAATAGGTACGTTCAGTCCTGATTGCGCAGGCGGTAGCCCAGACTCATCAGGCTGTCGCCTAGATGGACGTTCTCCACCACCACATCGGGGTACGACACCGAAAGGTCATAGTGGGAGAAATTCCAGAAGCCCTCGATGCCCAGATCCACCAGACGGCCGCTGACCTGCTCCGCACCGTCCCGGGGCACACAGAGCACTGCGACCTTGGGGTGATGCTCGGCACAGAAAGACTCCAGCTCGTCGATATGGCGGATCTGGATGCCGCTGATCTCCTTGCCCACCTCGCTCTGTGCCACATCAAAGGCGGCGATCAGGCGGTAGCCGTTGGTGTCGGTGGTGATAAAGCGGCTCACTGCCTTGCCCAGACGGCCGCAGCCGATCAGGATAGTGGGCAGGCGGTCGCCGTTGCCGAACAGCAGGCCTTCCAGAATAGAGAGCAGGTTTTCCACCGAGTAGCCGATGCCCTGCCGGCCATTCACATCGCCGATGCAGTTGAAGTCCTGCCGTACCTGCGAAGCGGTGGTGCCCATCTGAGCAGCCAGCTCGCGGGAGGAAATGCTGTTGATGCCGTCTTCCTGCAGAGAGCGCAGATAACGGTAATATTTGGGAAGACGCTTGATAACGGGAAGCGAAGCCTTTGCAGGGGTGTTCATAGAATACTTTCTCCTTTCGCTCTATCGCAGTACTTGCCGCAGCTGCCTGCTTTACAGATGCGGCGCAGAGAAACCCCGATCCGTTTACGGGTTCATATTGCAGATATTACAGTTTGCAGATATTACAGTCAATTATTTAAAGTATACAGCACGGATGGAGAATGTCAAATCATTCTCAAAAAAATTTTATGAAATGTTACCGTTTTTTTGCTGCGGCGGGTCTGTATAGCCCGGCACAGGCCGGGGAATGCTGACAGAAAACGCAGGAGGAAAGCATATGAACGATGAAACGCAGCAGACCGACGCAGGCCGGCTGGAAAAAGAAGAGATCGAGGATCTGGGCACGGTCACGCTGGCCCGCGGCGGGCATGTCATCCACTGCCTGACCGTCATCGGCCAGATCGAAGGCCATTCGGAAGCGCCGCAGGGCCAGAAGACCACGAAGTATGAGCATGTCATCCCGCAGCTGGTGGCCGCGCAGGAGGACCCCCGCATCGAGGGCCTACTGGTGCTGCTGAACACGGTGGGCGGGGATGTGGAAGCGGGCCTTGCGCTGGCAGAGCTGATCGCCAGCGTATCCAAGCCCAGCGCAACACTGGTGCTGGGCGGCGGGCACTCCATCGGCATCCCGCTTGCCGTCAGCGCCCGGCGCAGCTTCATCGTGCCCACAGCCACCATGACCGTGCACCCGGTGCGGCATTCCGGCGTCATTCTGGGGGTGCCGCAGACCATGCGCAGCTTTGAGCAGATGCAGCAGCGCATCACCGGCTTTGTGGCGGCCCACAGCGGCATGACCGAAAAGCGCTACACCGACCTGATGCTCCACACCGGCGAGCTGGTGATGGACATGGGCACCGTGCTGGACGGACGCCGGGCCGTGAAGGAAAAGCTCATTGACGAGCTGGGCGGGCTTTCGGATGCACTGGCGTGGCTGTATAAAGAAATTGAAAAAGAGTAAGAAGACAGGACGGCAGATAGTTTCTCCAGCGAATGTCCTGGGGGTGGGACCCTGCTGCCGCAGGCAGTAGGGCGGGACTGGAGTCCCGGGCTGTTCGCGAAGAAAGCTATCTGCTGGCCTGCCGGACTGAAGAAATTTGTACAACAATAGGTTTGCCATTTTCTTCCCTGCGTGGTACAATAATAAAATCAAATAGTGTGTCTACTACAAGTGTGGGGAACAGAGAAGAATGGCGACAAGAAAACGTAAAACAACAACACGGCGTGCATCATCGCGCAAAAAGCGCGCCGAACAGCGGCTCCCGGCAGGGCTTGGCACCCTGTTCGCAGGCCTTTTGCTGGTGGTGCTGGCCTTTGTGGAGGGAGATTCGGCATGGAAGGCCCTGCACGATGTGCTGTTCGGACTTTTCGGCTGCGGCAGCTTTGTGCTGGGCGCAGCCGTGTGCTGCCTTGCTGTGCAGTATACCCGGGGCGAAGACCTTCTGCCCCCGATCTTCAAGCTGATTTTGGGGCTGGTGTTTGCCTGCGGGACCGTGATCGTTTTTTCGGACATCCAGCCGCAGGGCATGTCTGCGTTCCAGATGACCGCTGCCTGCTATGCCAACGGCGTGAATGCATGGCTGGGCGGCGGCGCGCTGGGCGCACTGCTGGGCGGCAATCTGCTGCTGCTCTGCGGCAGACCGGCGGCAAACCTGATCATGGCGGTGCTGGCGCTCTGCGTCAGTCTGTACATTTTTGACCTGACCCCGGCAGAGGTCTGGCAGTGGCTGTGTGCCGCATTCGGCGGGGTGCACGCAAAGGGCGCAGCCCTTGCCCGGCAGAGCGCGGAGCGCCGTGCGGAACGTGCGGCTGCCCGTGCGGCAGAGGCCGAGGAGGACGAGGAGGAAGCCGAAGACGAATATGAGGAAGAGGAGCCGGAGGACGAACCGGCCGGTCCTGCGTTCCATATCGGTGTGCCGGACTGGCTGAACGGCATCCGGCATTGGGGCCACAAGGTGACCGAAGAGATGGAAGCGGAGGAGCCGGAGGCAGCCCCGCAGCCGGAGCCGCCCGCAGACACTTCCGGCCAGCCGCTTGCCCAGCCGGAGCCTGCCGCCCCGGCCATCACGCCGGTGCAGGTACGGGTATCCCGGCCCCGGGCTTCCTTTGACGTAGACCTTGGCCCCGACCACACTGAGGTAAAGGAGGGCGGCAGCGAGCCCATCGAGCCGCTCATCGTGGGCCCGGGCGGCACCTTTGGGCAGAACCCGCTGCGCCCGGCCCCCAAACCTGCCCCGCAGCCCATCGTGGCAGATGCGGTGGAAACGGATGCGTCCGACTTCTTTGCAAAGGCCGCACAGCCGGTGCAGCCTGCGGCAGATAGCTTTGATACGCCGGTGATGCCCACCGTCCCGCCGGAAGCTCCGGCAGCGGCCATCACGCCGGAAATGCCTGCAGCACCCATCCAGCCCGCTGTGCCGACGGCACCCGCCCGTGTCAGTGCAGAAAACGCGGCGGCCATGCGCAGCGCACCGGATGAGGACGGCTGGATCAGCATTACCGCTGAACCGGTGGAGGAAAAGGACATCAGCACGCTGGTGGCAGCCGCAATGGAAAAGCCCGCCGCCTCCGAGCAGGCCGCGGCAGCGGCCCCTGTGGACGAGACCGAACCGGTGGACACCTATCAGTACCAGTACCCGCCCATCGAGCTGTTTGAAAAATCGCAGGACGAGACCGACCCCGGTGCGCAGGAAGAGCTGAAAGCCAATGCCCAGAAGCTGGTGGACACGTTGGAAAGCTTTGGCGTGCGCACCCGTGTTCTGGACATCTCCCGGGGCCCCTCCGTTACCCGGTACGAGGTGCAGCCCATGGCGGGCGTCAAGATCAGCCGCATCACCTCGCTGGCGGACGATATCGCACTGAACCTTGCGGTGGCGGACGTGCGCATGGAAGCGCCCATTCCCGGCAAGCCCGCCGTCGGCATCGAGGTGCCTAACCACAAAAAGACCCCCGTGTATATCCGCAGCGTGTTCGAGAGCCAGAGCTTTCTACGCATGACCTCACCGTTGGGCATCGCGCTGGGCAAGGACATTGCCGGTGTGGCGCAGGTGGCAGACCTGTGCAAGATGCCCCATCTGCTGATCGCGGGCAGCACCGGCAGCGGCAAATCGGTGTGTGTGAACAGCATCATCATGAGCCTGCTGTTCCGCTCCAGCCCGGAGGACGTGAAGCTGCTGCTGATCGACCCCAAGGTGGTGGAGCTGGCCGAGTACAACGGCATTCCCCATCTGCTGATGCCGGTGGTCACCGAGCCGAAAAAGGCCGCCGGTGCGCTGGGCAGTGCCGTGCAGGAGATGGAGCGCCGCTACCGCCTGTTTGCGGAAAACAATGTGCGCGACATCAAGTCCTTCAACAAGCTGGCCGCAGAACGGCCGGAGCTGGAAAAGATGCCTTACATCGCCATTATCATCGACGAGCTGGCCGATTTGATGATGGTGGTGGGCAAGGATGTGGAAGACTCCATCTGCCGCATCGCCCAGAAGGCCCGCGCGGCCGGCATGCACCTGATCGTGGCCACCCAGCGCCCCAGCGTGGACGTCATCACCGGCCTGATCAAGGCCAACATCCCCAGCCGCATCGCATTTGCGGTGTCCAGTCAGGTGGACAGCCGCACCATTCTGGACGGCTCCGGTGCCGAAAAACTGCTGGGCATGGGCGATATGCTGTTCATGCCGGTGGGCGCACCCAAGCCCACCCGTATTCAGGGCACCTTTGTGCGGGATGAGGAAATCAGCCGTGTGCTGGACTTCATCAAGCAGAGCGGCACCGTGCAGTATGACGAAGCCATGATCGAAGCCATGGAAAAGCACGCCATTCAGGACGGCAAAAAGGGCAGCAGCGGCGCGGATGCGGACGAAGAGCCGGACAGCGACCCCATGTTCAAGCAGGCCGTGGAGGTGGTCATCGATGCCGGTCAGGCCTCCACCAGCCTGCTGCAGCGCCGCTGCAAGCTGGGCTACGCCCGCGCGGCCCGCATCATGGACGAAATGGAGCAGAAAGGCGTCATTGGCCCCTACGAGGGTGCCAAGCCCCGCGCAGTGCTCATCAGCCGCCAGCAGTGGATCGAACAGCAGATGAACCAGCCGGAGGAATGACCCTCTCAGGCGCTGACGCGCCAGCTCTCCCGAAGGGCGAGCTTTATGAGTGGGTAAGATATCGTCTGCCTTCAAAGAAAAACTGGATGAAAAGATGCAAAAAGCTCCCCCATCGGGGGAGCTGGCAACGCCGCAAGGCGTTGCCTGAGAGGGTTTAACAATAAAAGGAGCATTATGGACAACTCTTCCCCTAAGATCTACACCGAATTTCTTCCCATCAGCCGGGCCGATATGGAGGCCCGCGGGTGGGAGCAGCTGGACTTTGTGGTGGTGGGCGGCGACGCCTATGTGGACCACCCCAGCTTTGGCACCGCCATCATCAGCCGTCTGCTGGAAGCCGAGGGCTATAAGATCGGCGTGCTGGCCCAGCCCCGCTACACCGACTGCGAGGACTTCAAGCGGTTCGGCAAGCCCAAGTATGGCTTTTTCATCGGCGGCGGCAACGTGGACAGCATGGTCAGCCACTATTCCGTGGCAAAGATTCCCCGCGCCGAGGACGAATACTCCCCCGGCGGCAAGGGCGGCGCACGCCCGGACCGCAGCGCCACTGTGTACACCCGCCTTGCCAAGCAGGCCTATCCCGACCTGCCGGTGATCCTGGGCGGTCTGGAGGCGTCCCTGCGCCGCTTTGCCCACTACGATTACTGGCTGGACACCGTGCTGCCCAGCATCGCCGAGGACTCCGGCGCGGACATCATCAGCTTTGGCATGGGCGAGCACCAGACCGTGGAGATCGCCCGCCGCCTTGCCGCCGGGGAACCGGTGGAGACCATCACGGACGTGGACGGCACCTGTTACATGACAGATTTCGACCATCTGCCCGAACGCTACGTGGAGTGCGCAGGCTTTAAAAAGGTGGCGTCGGATAAGACGGCGTATGCCAAGGCCTGCCGCATCCAGATGGACAATCAGGACGTGGTCAGCGGCCAGATCATCGTGCAGAAGCAGAGCGAGAAGTATCTGGTGCAGAACATCCCCGCAAAGCCGCTGGTGCGCGGGGAGCTGGACAAGGTCTATGCCCTGCCCTACACCCGCCGGTATCACCCCATCTACGAGAGCATGGGCGGCGTGCCCGCCATCCGGGAGGTGCAGTTCTCCATCATCCAGAACCGCGGCTGCTTCGGCGGCTGCAACTTCTGCGCCATCCAGCTGCATCAGGGCCGCCGTGTCACCAGCCGCAGCGCGGACAGCATCGTGGCGGAAGCCGAGCGCATGACCCACGAGCCGGATTTCAAGGGCTACATCCACGATGTGGGCGGCCCCACCGCAAACTTCCGCTTTCCCTCCTGCCGGGAGCAGATGCTGCGGGGCATGTGCACCGGCGGCAAGCACTGTCTTGCCCCCACCACCTGTTCCCACATGATCGTGGACCACAGCGACTACCTGAAGATCCTGCGCCGGGTGCGGGAGCTGCCGGGCGTAAAAAAGGTGTTCATCCGCAGCGGCATCCGGTTCGACTACCTGATGGCCGACCCGGACGACACCTTCTTCAAGGAGCTGGTGGAGTACCACGTGTCCGGCCAGCTGAAGGTGGCTCCGGAGCACTGTGCGCCCAATACGCTGGCCTACATGGGCAAGCCGCCCATCGAGACCTTCAACAAGTTCAAGGATAAGTTCTATGAGCTCAGCAAAAAGGCGGGCAAAAAGCAGTATCTTGTTCCCTACCTGATGTCCAGCCACCCGGGCAGCACCCTCAAGGATGCGGTCTATCTGGCGGAATATCTTTACAAAAACCACATGCGCCCGGAGCAGGTGCAGGACTTCTACCCCACCCCCGGCACCGTGAGCACCTGCATGTTCTACACCGGTCTTGACCCCTACACCCTGAAACCGGTGTTCGTGGAAAAGACCCCTGAGGGCAAGGCACTGCAGCGGGCGCTGCTGCAGTACTACGAGCCGCGCAACGCCGAGAAGGTAGTCAAGGCGCTGAAGATGACCCACCGGGAGGACCTGATCCCCCTGCTGGTGCCCGCCGCAGGCCGCCGCGCCATGCAGCGCTCTGCCCGCCGGGCCGAAGCCGCCGATGTGACGATCCACAATGACGGCACCTATACGGTACGCCCGAACCAGAAGGGCCATAACGGCAAGCCTGCCCACGGCCAGAGCCGCGGCGCTGCACCGGCAGGCCGTGCGCCCAGCCCCGGCGCACGCTTTGCGCCCCATTCGGCACCCGTGCACAAGCCCAAAAACGATCAACAGAAAGAGAACGCAACGTGGAAAACTGGAAAGAAGAAAAAGTGACCCCGCATAAAAAAAGCCTGTGGCAGCGCCTTGCTGCGCTGGCCGCTGCCGCCGCACTGGTGCTGAGCCTTGCAGGCTGCAGCGGGCTGCCGTCCGTTCCGGGCGGAAGCGCCGATGTGGTGCCGAACCCGTCCTCTACCGCTGCAGCGGTGGACACGGTGGATGCACCGCTGGAGGTGCATTTTATCGATGTCGGTCAGGCGCTGAGCGTGCTGGTGGAGTGTGACGGACAGTTCATGCTCTACGATGGCGGCAATGTGGACGACGGCAGTCTGGTGGTGTCCTACCTGCAGAGTCAGGGGGTGGAGCAGCTGGAATATGTGTTCTGCTCCCATGCCCACGAGGATCATGTGGGCGGTCTGGCTGCGGCGCTGGCCTACTTCCCGGCGTACCATGTGTACAGCCCGGTGACCGATGCCTCCACCAAGTGCTTTCAGGATTTTGTCAAGTACACCCAGCAGCAGGGCCTGCAGGTGGAAGTGCCTGCCGTGGGCACCATGTGGCCGCTGGGCGGCGCTACCGTGACCATGCTTGGCCCGGTGGCACAGTACAGTGACACCAACGATACCTCCCTCGTGCTGCGCATCGACTACGGCTCCACCAGCTTCCTGCTGACCGGCGACATGGAAAAGACGGCGGAGACCGACCTTGTGAACAGCGGTGCCAACCTCAGGGCCGATGTTCTGCAGGTGGGCCACCACGGTTCCAGCACCTCCACCAGCTACCTCTTCCTGAATGCGGTGCTGCCGGAAATGGGCGTCATCTCCTGCGGTGTGAACAACAAGTACGGCCACCCCCACGAGGAGACCCTGAGCATCCTGCGGGACGCCGGGGTGGATGTCTACCGCACCGACCTGCAGGGCACCGTCACCATTGGTTCCGACGGCCAGAACTACACCGTGGGCACCGAGCACTTTGCAGCAGATTCTGCGCTGAACCCCACCGACCCGGCGGCGTCCAGCACAGCCCAGCAGAGCTATATCGGCAATGTGAACAGCAAAAAGTTCCATCTGCCCAGCTGCCCGAACCTGCCGGCAGAGAAGAATCAGGTCCTGTTCTCCAGCTACGAGGAAGCCGTGGAAGCAGGCTATACGCCCTGCTCCAGCTGCATCAAATAAACTCGTCAGATCTGACGAGGCAAAGAAAAACCCACGGAAAGACGAATTTTGCAACGTCCGACCGTGGGTTTTATTCATATCGGAGTGGCGAGACTCGAACTCGCGGCCTCCTGCTCCCAAAGCAGGCGCGCTACCAACTGCGCAACACCCCGGCATCCGGCGGCACTGTTGCACCGCCGGGATATAGTATATCGTTTTTTTAGCCGTTCGTCAATACGGCATTGTGCACCAATGGGGCAAAAACGGACAGATCCTGCGCCTTCCCTTAATTAAAGGAGCGGAAGCCCTTGCCGATGATCTCGCTGGAGTTGACGATGGTGATAAAGCTATGGGGATCGTTCTCGCGCAGGAAGTTGCGCAGCTGCAGTGCCTGACGGCGGGTCAGCACCGTGACAAGAACGCTGAGCTCGTGGTGGGTGTAGGCACCGTAGGCCTTTTCCACGGTAGCAGAGCGGTTCATTTCCTTGATGATGAAGTCCAGAATGGGCTGCGGGTTGGCCGTCACGATGGTGCACACCTTGCGCAGGCGGATGTTCTCGATGGCACCATCCACCACAAAGCTCTTGCCGATCAGGCCGAGGATACAGTACAGGCCGGTGCCCATGCCAAACCGCCATGCCGCCGCCAGCACGATGAGGATATCGCTGACCATCAGGGCCTTGCCGATCTCCATAGAGGTATATTTTGCCAGGATCAAGGCCACAATATCCGTACCGCCGGTGGATGCGCCAATGTCGAACACGATGGCTGCACCAAGCGCCGGCAGGAACACTGCGAACACCAGATCCAGCATGGCGTCACCGCTCATGGAAACGTTGACGGGATAGAGCCACTCGCACACCGACACGAAAAAGGACAGCGCAAAGGAAGAGTAGATCGTCCAGCCCATGGTCTTGATGCCCAGAAAAACGAAGCCCAGCACCACCAGGATCAGGTTGATGATCCACATGAAGCCGCCCACGTTGATCCGGGGGAACAGGTCTGCCAGCAGAATGGACAGGCCCGAGGTGCCGCCAAATGCAAAATGGTTGGGATTTTTAAAGTATACGATGCCGACCGCAGTCAGGATCAGGCCAAGGTTCAGCTCACAAAAGAAATTTAAATTCTTCAGCATATTTTTCCAGCTGAACACTTCTTTTAAACTGTTCATGGGGTTCCTCCTATTATAAGCACGGCAAAATCCGCCTTGCACCATGCAAAAATATACTCTCCTTCTCTGCCAGTGTCAAGGGATAGGGCAAAAGTTGTGGAAAATAGGTATTTCTTTCTCCGTGGGAAGCCTTTTATCGCTTTCTCTTGAAGAAATCGGCAGAATAGTGTATTATATAGTATTATGGAATATGTAGGCACTTTGTGCCTTTGACAGGGGGAAAACATATGGCAGATAAAAACTTTCTGACCGACATCATCGACGCCGATCTGGCCGAGGGCAAGATCCGCGAGATCCATACCCGCTTCCCGCCCGAGCCCAACGGCTACCTGCACATCGGCAGTGCCAAGGCCATCTACATCAACTGGTCCATTGCAAACCAGTACGGCGGCAAGTTCAACCTGCGTCTGGACGACACCAACCCCGCCCGCGAGGGTGAGGAGTACGTCAACAGCATCATCGAGGATCTGCACTGGCTGGGTGCCGACCCCAACGGCGGCATCTTCTACGGCAGCGACTACTTTGATAAATGCTACGAGTATGCCGAGAAGCTCATCATGGAGGGCAAGGCCTACGTGGACGACCTGACCCGCGACGAAATGCGCGAGTACCGCGGTGCCGACGCCGGCAAGCCCAGCCGTCCTTCTCCGTGGCGTGACCGCACCCCGGAAGAGAATCTGGATCTGTTCCGCCGGATGCGTGCCGGTGAGTTCCAGGAGGGCGAAAAGACCCTGCGTGCCAAGATCGATCTGGCCAGCCCCAACATGAATATGCGCGACCCGGCCATCTACCGCATCAAGTACGCCGAGCATCACCGTCAGGGCAGTAAGTGGTGCATCTACCCGATGTACGACTTCGCACACCCCATTCAGGACGCCATTGAGGGCATCACCCACAGCATGTGCAGTCTGGAGTTCGAGAACCACCGTCCGCTGTACAACTGGGTCATCGAGAACATCTTCGGCACTGCCTTCCCCAAGCAGCGCGAGTTTGCACGCCTGAACATGACCAACACCGTCATGAGCAAGCGCTACCTGCGTGAGCTGGTGGAAATGGGCATCGTGGACGGCTGGGACGACCCCCGTATGCCCACCCTGTGCGGCCTGCGCCGCCGCGGCTACACCCCCACCTCCATCTTCACCTTCGTGCGGGAGGCCGGTATCTCCAAGTCCGACAACCTCATCGACATGCGCCAGCTGGAAGCCTGCATCCGCAGCGAGCTGGACCTGACCGCACAGCGCCGCATTGCCGTGCTGGACCCCGTAAAGCTGATCGTGGACAACTACCCGGAGGACAAGACCGAGTACTTTGATGTGGCCAACAACCCCAACCGCGAGGCCAACGACACCACCACCCGCAAGGTGGCCTTCACCCGCGAGCTGTGGATCGAGAACGAGGACTTTGCCGAGGTCCCGCCTCCGAAGTTCAAGCGCCTGACCGTGGGCGGTGAGGTGCGTCTGATGGGCGCATACATCGTCAAGTGCGAGAGCGTGGAGAAGAATGCCGACGGCAGCATTGCGGCCATCCACTGCACCGCCGACCTTGAGACCGGCAACGGCAATCCCGCCGACGGACGCAAGGTCAAGGGCACCATCCACTGGGTGAGTGCCGCCCATGCTGTGGACGCCGAGGTGCGCCTGTACGACAAGCTGTTCACCGAGGCCAACATGAACGCCATCCCCGAGGGCAGCGACTACAAGGACTACCTGAACCCGGAAAGCGTGGTGGCACGCAAGGGCTGCAAGCTGGAAGAAAGCCTGAAGGACGCAAAGCCCGGCGATAAGTTCCAGTTCGTGCGCACCGGCTTCTTTACCCCGGACAGCAAGAACCCGGGCGTGTACAACCGCATCGTCACCCTGCGTGACAGCTTCAAGCCCGCAAAGTAATCAAAGGAGCATCCACCTTTCATGAAAAACAAAATGACCCGGAACGTGATCCTCATGGCTGTTGTTACCGTTATCATGGCAGTTGCGCTCAGCCTGTACATCCAGAACACCGGCACCGTGCCTGCCGCCGACAACGCCGCCAGCCTGACCGATGGCATCTATACGTCCAGCGCGCAGGGCTGCCTGAGTGATGTGACTGTCAAGGTCACGGTCACCGGCGGCCGGGTGACCGGTGTGGAGATCGACGCTTCCGGCGAGACTCCCGAACTGGGCGGCACCGCTGCCGAAGCTCTGGCAGCTGCATTGCTCAAGACCGGTTCTACCGCTGGCGTGGATGCTGTTTCCGGTTCCACTATGACCAGTCAGGCCATCTTTACCGCTATGGACGACTGCCTGAGTCAGGCTCAGTAAGCGGCAAAGCGCCTGCATCCCGGATCAATCCCAAGCATAGAAAAGGCCCCTGCGCGTCCTGCGCAGAGGCCTTTTTTCTGTTTTTCAACGCGCTGCCGCGTTTTCTCATTGCTTACTGAAAAAGATTGCGGAATGCACCGCCGCTCTGCTGCTTCTGCACAGCCACAGCGCCGGTGTACACCTTGCAGGTGGCGTTCCGGCCTTCCGGGGTGGACGCCGTAATGGTGGCTTCGCCTTCGCTCACAGCCGTCACCGTACCGTTCACATCCACCGATGCCACCGCCGGGTTGCTGCTGCGCCATGTGATGGGCACTGCCGCCGGGTTTTCCACGGCCACGCTGGCGGTAAGAGCCGCCTTGCTGCCCATGTCTTCCAGATACAGGCGCGACTCGCTCAGGCTCACCCTGCCAATGTTGTTCGTCACCGTCACGGCACAGCTCAGGGTCGTGCCGCTTGCCGTATCGGCATACACGTTGGTGATGCCCTCCGCACAGGCAGTCACTACACCGTCCGGGCTTACGGTCACGATGGACGGGTCTGCACTGCGCCAGCTCACCACGCTGTCCCCTGCCGTATCCAGCGACAGCTGCTCGTGGGGTGCGCGGTCATTGTACTCAATGTTCAGATACAGAAACGTACGGTTCAGCCGTGCACTTTCCTCGCGGGTTGCCGGGCCGTTTTCGGCCATCCGATAGTTGGATGCAGCCGCCGCACCCAGCGGCACCGCCAGCAGAATGCCGCAGGCCAATGCTGCCGCAAACACCACAGACTTTTTGACTTTCATAAAGGTTTCCTCCCTTCGCGCTGCAATCTCTACAGCTTTCCATCCTTATAATACCCCATTTGTGTGAACTTTTCTAGTTATTTTGCGAATTTCAAGAGAAACAGCAGCAGCTTGAGCAGGCTGCCTTCGCCCAGCAGCTTGGAAAGCAGTAAAATAGCAGATAACATGAAGTTCTTCTCCTTTGTGTGATTCCGGACCAGCGCCCGCGCAAAGGACAAACCTTCGGAGCGGTCTTCCGGGCCGTTCTGCCAGAGATACGTCCGGGCCGCACAGAAGATTGCAGGAAAAAATTGGCAGCCTTTAAACAAAAAGCACCCGTACCACCGAAAAAGCAGTACAGGTGCCATGGGAGCAGTTGGCGCGATGGGCCGCTCAGCGCTTCACGTTGAAGGCTGCCATGCCGGGGTAGACCGCGCTGCCGCCCAGCTGTTCTTCAATGCGCAGCAGCTGGTTGTACTTTGCCACACGCTCGGTACGGCTGGGAGCGCCGGTCTTGATCTGGCAGGTGTTCAGGGCAACGGCCAGATCAGCAATGGTGGTGTCCTCGGTCTCGCCGGAACGGTGAGAGCTGATGGCGGTATAACCGGCCTTGTGGGCCATCTTGATGGCCTCCAGCGTCTCGGAAACAGAACCGATCTGGTTCAGCTTGATCAAAATGGCATTGCCGGCGCCCAGCCCGATGCCCTTGGCCAGACGCTCGGTGTTGGTCACAAAGAGGTCGTCGCCCACCAGCTGGACCTTGCCGCCCAGCTCGCGGGTCATCTCCTGCCAGCCCTCCCAGTCCTCTTCATCCAGACCGTCCTCGATGGAGATGATGGGGTACTTTTCCACCAGACTCTTCCAATGTGCGATCAGCTCGCTGGAGGTGAACTCGGTGCCTGCCTTGGGCAGCTTGTAGAAGCCCTTGCCCTTGGGGCTCTTCCACTCGGAGGAAGCAGCGTCCATTGCCAGCATGAAGTCCTTGCCGGGCACGTAACCGGCCTTTTCGATGGCGGCCAGAATGGTCTCAATGGTCTCCTCGTCGCTGGACAGGTTGGGCGCAAAACCGCCCTCATCGCCCACGGAGGTAACCAGACCCTTGGCTTTCAGGATGGAAGCCAGCGCATGGAACACCTCAGCGCACCAGCGCAGCGCTTCCTTGAAGGAAGGCGCACCCACCGGCATGATCATGAACTCCTGCGTATCCACCGTGTTGGTGGCGTGTGCGCCGCCGTTCAGAATGTTCATCATGGGCACGGGCAGACGGTTGCCGTTTACGCCGCCGAGGAAGCGGTACAGGGGCATTTCCAGCGAAGCGGCTGCGGCGCGGCAGGCTGCAATGGAAACGGCCAGAATGGCGTTTGCGCCCAGATTGGATTTATCCTTGGTGCCGTCGGCCCGGATCATAGCGGCGTCGATGGCGTAGATGTCGGAAGCATCCATGCCCACCACTGCGTCCGCAATGACCGTGTTGATGTTCTCCACAGCTTTGGTCACGCCCTTGCCCAGATAACGGCCCTTATCGCCGTCCCGCAGCTCCAGCGCCTCGAACTCACCGGTGGATGCGCCGGAAGGTGCACAGCCGCGTGCCACGGTGCCGTCGGCCAGCGTGATCTCCGCTTCCACAGTGGGGTTGCCGCGGGAGTCCAGGATCTCGCGGCCTACAACAGATTCAATTTCCAGATAGTTCATCTCGAAAACCTCCTGAATATCATTTCCTTCCCGGTGCTGCCCGGGCGGGCAGACGGGTGGCTGCCTGTTTTTGGATAGTTATATCTAACTAACCAAGAATATCCTACCACGCTTTGTGCCCCGGTGCAAGAGCCGGTGCGCATGTTTGCAGGCATAAACTTTTGACCGGACGCAAAACAGAAGTCTGCAGGCCGTCAGAACGTGGCCGCGGCACCGGGCAGGGGAGAAAAAGCGTATGAATAGTCTGCCCCTTTGCAAAGCAGGGATGCGTTGTACTAACCATGTAAATTTCGTATGGCAGATACGCCAAAATTTTTCTTTACTTTTTGGCAGGGTCGTTCTATACTCTGTTTTGGTTCGGATCATGTTTTTTACAGGATAGAGGAGGATCTACATATGAATAAGGATCTGACGGTAGGCAAGCCGTCACAGGTTTTGTGGCAGTTCTGCCTGCCCATGTTCGGCAGCATCATTTTCCAGCAGCTGTACAACATTGCCGACAGCCTTGTTGCCGGCAAGTTCATCGGCGAAAACGCATTGGCTGCTGTGGGCAACAGCTATGAGATCACCCTGATCTTCATTGCATTTGCTTTTGGCTGCAACATCGGCTGCTCGGTTATCGTGTCCCGCTATTTTGGCGCCAAGGATTACGACGAAATGAAGACCTCGGTCTACACCTCGCTGATCGGCTCTGCGGTGCTGTGTGCGGTGCTGATGCTGATCGGTCTGGTGGGCTGCCACGGCCTGCTGGAGCTCATCAACACCCCGGAGGAGATCCTTGCAGATTCTTCGCTGTATCTGGATATCTACGTGCTGGGCCTGCCCTTCATGTTCTTCTACAACATCGCCACCGGCATCTTCTCCGCTCTGGGCGACAGCAAAACACCCTTCTATTTTCTGGCAGTCTCGTCCCTGTCCAACATCGGCGTGGATATCCTGTTCGTGGCCGGTTTCAAGATGGGCGTAGCCGGTGTGGCATGGGCCACCTTCCTGTGCCAGGGCGTGAGCTGCGTGCTGGCCATGGTGGTGGTGTTCCGCCGCATCGGTGCCTTCAAGTCCACACACAAGGTGGTGCTCTTCTCATGGAACATGCTGGGCAAGGTAGCCATGGTCGCCATCCCCAGCATCCTGCAGCAGAGCTTCGTCTCGGTGGGCAACATCATCCTGCAGAGCGTCATCAACACCTTTGGTGCCAGCGTCATCGCCGGTTACTCCGCAGCGGTCAAGCTGAACAATATGGTCATCACCTCCTTCACCACTCTGGGCAACGGCATTTCCAACTACACCTCCCAGAACATGGGTGCCGGCAAGATGGACCGTGTGCACGAGGGCTTTGGTGCAGGCCGCAATCTGGTGTGGATCATCTGCGTGCCCATCGTGCTCCTGTACTTCTTCTTCGGCCGCTTCCTGCTGCTGCTGTTCATGAATGACCCGCAGGGCCCGGCCATCGACACCGGTATGCTGTTTTTGCGCATCCTGTCCCCCTTCTACTTCGTGGTGTCGGTCAAGCTGGTCACCGACGGCATCCTGCGCGGCTGTGGCATGATGGTGCGCTTTATGATCGCCACCTTCTCCGATCTGATCCTGCGCGTCGGCATTGCCATCGTGCTCAGCAGCACCGCGCTGGGCTCCACCGGCATCTGGATGGCATGGCCTGTGGGCTGGTGCATCGGCACCGGTCTGTCGCTGGTGTTCTACTTTACCGCCATCCGCAAGGTCCTTGCAGAGTCTCCGGCCAAAGCGGAAGCAGAGGGCGAAGCTGCTAGGGCGCGTGCTGAGGCTGCGTTTGCCGCAGACGCCGAAATGGAGACCCTGTAACCCTTTTGCAATTTGTGAATTTGATTCACCTGACACACAAATGAAATGAACAACTTGAAATAGTGCACAAAAACATCTGTGTGGTTTTAGCCATTTTGTCAACAAAGTCCACAAATGGAAGCCAAAAGTATGGACGGTTTGTGAATTGCGCATTTGCGGCGGCGGGTCTATAATATTGATAACGAAGCAAGGTCGCTTTGAGGGAAGGGGCCTTGCTTCCGTTTTTATAATTGAATCACGAATGTTCCCAAGGAGGAAATTCACTATGAAAAAGATGATTTCTCGTCGTAATTTTCTGGCCGCTGCTGGCGTTGTTGCTGCAGCCGGCGTTCTGACCGCCTGCGGCGGTTCTTCCAGCAGCACTGCTGCTTCCGGTGCTGATGCTGCCGCTTCCGGCGACACCATCAAGGTCGGTGTTCTGGGCCCCATGACCGGCGATGTTTCCGTTTACGGTCTGGCTGTCATCAACGGTGCTACCCTGTACCTGAAGCAGGTCAACGAAAAGGGCGGCATCAACGGCAAGCAGCTGGAGATCATCACCATGGATGAGCAGGGCGATGCAACGCAGGCTGTCACCTGCTTCACCAAGATGTGCGATCAGGGCATCACCGCACTGGTGGGCGATGTTACCACCACCCCGACTCTGGCACTTGCTGCCGAGAGCGCAGACTACAACATGCCCATGGTCACCGCTTCCGCTACCGCCGAGGCTGTCACCTACGATGCCGAGACCGACACCGTGAACGAGAATGTGTTCCGCGCAACCTTCACCGACCCGTTCCAGGGCATCAAGATGGCTGACTACGCTTACCAGAAGCTGGGCTACACCAAGGCAGCTGTCATCTTCCAGAAGGGCGCTGACTACAACGAGGGTCTGGCAGAGAACTTCGTCAACGAGTTCGAGAGCCTGGGCGGCACCATCGTCGATCAGGAGACCTACTCCGAGGGCGATGTGGACTACAAGACCCAGCTGACCACCATTCTGGGCAAGGCTCCCGAAGTGGTGTTCTGCCCCAACTACTATCAGGAAGTCGGTCAGATCCTGGCTCAGGCTGAGAGCGTCGGTCTGGCAGTTCCCTTCCTGGGCGGCGACGGCTGGGATGGTCTGGAAGGCTACGCAACGGCCGACCAGCTGAAGGACGCCTACTTCTGCGCAAACTACGCAAAGGGCTCCAACCCCGACTTTGAGAACGCCTACAAGGCCGAGTACGGCGAGGAGTACCCCAACGGCTTCGCTCCTCTGGGCTACGATGCTGCCATGACCGTTGTCTACGGCATTCAGGCTGCTGAGGATGCCGGTCTGGCTGCTGGCGATGACGACTACAAGCAGGCCGTCATCGACGCCATCGCAGGCGGCACCATCGATGGCATCACCGGCACCTTCACCTTTGATGAGCACCACAACCCCGTCAAGCAGACCGCTATCCTGTGCTTCGACGGTGCAACCCCCGTTCTGAAGGAAATGTTCTGATCTGCTTTGATCCTGCGCACCGGTGTGCGGCATGAAGGCAGCAATCAGAAATAAATGACCCATTGCGGAGACCGCCGGAACAGGTTTTGCTCGGCTGTCTCCGCTTTTTTGGTAAAAAAGTGTATCCCAAAAGGCGGGTCCTCCGCCGCAAAGAAAGGAAGTATCAGTCCATGACAGTGTTTTTTAGCCAGCTGATCAACGGCCTGTCCCTTGGCAGCATCTATGCACTGATCGCACTGGGTTACAGCATGGTGTACGGCATCATCCTGCTGCTGAACTTTGCCCATGGCGATGTCATCATGGTTGGTGCATACATGTCCTGGTTCGTGATGAACCAGCTGGGCCTTGGCCCGGTCACCGCTGTGTGCGCCACCATCATCACCTGCACGCTGCTGGGTGTCGTGATCGAAAAGATCGCCTACACCCCGCTGCGCAGCGCGCCCCGTATCTCCCTGCTGATCACTGCCATCGGCGTGTCCTTCTTCCTGGAGTACGCCGCCGAGCTGATCCTGGGCTCCGGTGCAAAGGTCATTCCGGCCTACTACACCAACCAGACCTTCCGCATCGGCTCGGTGCCGCTGGGCCTCACCTCCATCATCACCCTGCTGGTCACGGTGCTGTCCATGCTGGTGCTGACCTTTCTGGTGCAGAAGACCAAGCTCGGCAAGGCCATGCGCGCCGTCTCTGAGGATATGGACGCTGCCCGCCTGATGGGCATCAATGTCAACAGCACCATTTCCTTTACCTTTGCGGTGGGTTCCGCTCTGGCCGGCATCGGCTCGGTGCTGTACTGCTGCTCTTACCCGCAGGCAACCCCCACCATGGGCTCCATGCTGGGCCTGAAGGCCTTCGTTGCAGCCGTTCTGGGCGGCATCGGCTCCATTCCCGGTGCCATGATCGGCGGCATCGCCATCGGCCTGTGCGAGTGCTTTGTTTCCGCCATCGGCCTTTCCGCATGGAAGGATGCCGTCACATTTGCGATCCTGATCATCGTGCTGCTGGTCAAGCCCACCGGCTTCCTTGGCCGCAAGGTTCAGGAAAAGGTGTAAGGAGGGCATGAAGATGAATACCAAACGCAAAACGCTCAAAATGCCCGTGCGCTACCTGATGAACGCCGTGCTGGTGGCTCTGCTGTTCGTGGGCCTGTCCTTCCTCACCCAGAACGTGCTGTCCACCTACCAGAACAAGGTGCTGCTCACCGTGGGCATCAACATCATTCTGGCTGTCTCGCTGAACATCGCCACCGGTTATCTGGGCCAGCTGCCGCTGGGCCATGCCGGTTTCATGGCTGTGGGTGCCTACACCTGCGCTTTGTTCACCAAGTACAGCAATCTGCCCTCCGGCGTCGCTTTTGTCGTGGGTCTGGTTCTGGCCTGCATCGTGGCTGCGCTGTTCGGCGTGCTGATCGGCATTCCCGCCCTGCGCCTGACCGGTGACTATCTGGCCATCCTGACGCTGGGCTTTGGCGAGATCATCCGCATCACCCTGAACAACATCGATGATGTGCTGGGCTTCAAGCTGTTCTACGGTGCCAAGGGCCTGAAGAACATTCCCAAATATTCCAACTACTGGAACGTGTTCCTGTGCGTGGTCATCACCTGCTTTGCCATCCACGCCATGATGAAGAGCCGTCATGGCCGCGCCGTGCTGGCCATCCGCGACAACGAGATCGCTGCCGAGAGCTGCGGCATCCAGACTACTTATTATAAGGTCATGGCCTTTGCCTTCTCGGCTGCCTTCGCCGGTCTGGCCGGCGGTCTGTACGCCTGCTATCTGGGCGTTCTGGACCCCTCCACCTTCGGCTTTATGAAGTCCATCGAGATTCTGGTCATGGTGGTTCTGGGCGGCATGGGCTCCATGCTGGGCTCCATCCTGTCCGCGACCGTGCTGACCATCCTGCCCGAGGCTACCCGCAGCTTTGAGAGCTACCGCATGGTGGTCTACTCGCTGGTGCTGATCCTGATGATGATCTTCCGCCCGGGCGGACTGCTCGGCAGCTATGACTTCTCCATGAGCCGCATCGTGGAAAAGATCATGAACGGCGAGCTGTTCCGCAAGAAAGCAAAGGAGGGTGCAGACCATGAGTGAGTTCCAGACCAAGTTACACAGTGTGCCCTCCGGCGGCTTCCTGACCGACCGCGACAAGGACAAAAAGCCCATTCTGGACGTGCGTGAGCTGGGCATCGACTTCGGCGGTCTGACCGCCGTGGACGGCTTCAACCTGATGATCGGCCGCAACGAGATCACCGGTCTGATCGGCCCCAACGGTGCCGGCAAGACCACCGTGTTCAACCTGCTGACCAACGTCTACCAGCCCACCCGCGGCTCCATCCTGATCGATGGCATGCCCACCGCCGGCAAAAAGACCTATCAGGTCAACCGCATGGGCGTGGCCCGCACCTTCCAGAACATCCGCCTGTTCAAGGAACTGAGCGTCATCGACAACATCAAGGTGGGCCTGCATGAATCCATGAAGTACAATCTGGCCTCCTCCCTGATCCGCCTGCCCAACTACTGGAAGGAAGAGAAGAAGTGCACCGAACGTGCTCTGGAGCTGCTGGATATCTTCCACATGGCAGACCTTGCCAATGTTCAGGCCGGCAGCCTGCCCTACGGCGCACAGCGCCGTCTGGAGATCATGCGTGCACTGGCCACCAGCCCGAAGCTGCTGCTGCTGGACGAGCCTGCTGCCGGTATGAACCCCTCTGAGACCGCAGAGCTGACCGAGACCATCCGCCGCATCCGCGACGAGTTCAACATCGCCGTGCTGCTGATCGAGCATGACATGAGTCTGGTCATGGGCATCTGCGAAGGCATCGCCGTGCTGAACTTCGGCCGCATCATCGCCAAGGGCACGCCGGATGAGATCCGCAACAACCCGCAGGTCATTGAGGCCTATCTGGGCAAGAAGGAGGGCTGACACATGGCTGATACGTTACTGAAGGTCGATAACATCAACGTTTACTACGGCAACATCCACGCCGTCAAGGACATCTCCTTCGAGGTGAATCAGGGCGAGATCGTCACCCTGATCGGTGCCAACGGTGCCGGCAAGTCCACCACCCTGAAGACCATTTCCGGCCTGCTGAAGCCCAAGACCGGCGACATCCTGTACAAGGGCAGCAGCATCAAGGGCATGCGCGCCCACAAGATCGTGGAAGCGGGCCTTGCCCACGTGCCGGAAGGCCGCCATGTGTTCCTGCACATGACCGTGGAAGAAAATCTGGATATGGGTGCCTACACCCAGCCCAACTCCACCATTGCCCCCAACAAGGAAAAGGTGTTTGAGCTGTTCCCCCGCCTGAAGGAGCGCCGCAAGCAGCTGGCTGGCACCATGTCCGGCGGCGAACAGCAGATGCTGGCTATGGGCCGCGCCCTGATGAGCAACGCCTCCATGCTGATGCTGGACGAGCCCTCCATGGGCCTTTCGCCGCTGCTGGTGCAGGAGATCTTCGACATCATCCAGAATGTGCACAAGGAAGGCATGACCATCCTGCTGGTGGAGCAGAACGCGCAGATGGCCCTTTCCGTGGCAGACCGCGCCTACGTCCTTGAGACGGGCCGTGTGGTCATGGATGGCACCGGTGCCGAACTGCTGACCAACGAGCGCGTGCGCAGCGCCTATCTGGGCGGCTGATCGCTGTAAAACAAAAAAGAGCTTCTGCACTGCAAAAGCTCATAAGACGGACCCCGGGACCGCAGGGATGAAAAGTACCTTGCTGTTCCGGGGTCCTGTTTTTTTGCAGCGGCGGGCTCTGCACCGGGAGCAGATACTCACGGAAATCAATTTTTGTAGCTTGACCCGGAGCGAAAGCCTTCACCCCTTGGGGGGAAGGTGGCGCGTAGCGCCGGATGAGGGGTATTTAGGGCAAAATGCTGCTGTCCTGCGCCCTCATTAGTCACCTGCGGTGACAGCTGCTCCCCTCTTTGTCACCTACGGTGACATTTCTCCCCGGCGCGGGGAGAATCTGTCCCTTCCGGGGGAAGCCTTTATTCGGAAAGTTGATTTCCATGGCAGATACTTCTCCCCCATTGCCGCCCTATTTCATTTATGCTACAATAGCCCTATCAAACATTTTGGAGATCTGCTCATGAACTACTACGCTGCCCCTATGGAGGGCCTGACCGACCGGGTGTGGCGGCAGGCGCACCAGAAATGGTTCGGCCCCGCCGGTGCCGCCGACCGCTACTATGCCCCATTTCTCTCCCCGCCGGAGAACCGGGTACTCATCAAAAAGAAGATGGCCGAACTGGCCCCCGCAGCCAACCCCGGCGCACCGGTGATCCCGCAGCTGCTGGCAAAGGACGGAGAGCTGGCCGCATGGATGATCGGCGAACTGCGCAAACTGGGCTACACTGAGGTAAATCTGAACCTCGGCTGTCCAGCCGGCACGGTGACGGCCAAGGGCAAGGGTTCCGGGATGCTGCGGGACCTTGCAAAGCTGGACGCCTTCCTTGCTGCCGTGTTCGCCAATGCGGAGGGGCCCATCTCGGTCAAGACCCGGCTGGGTGTGGACAAGCCGGAGGAGTTTGCCGCCATTCTGGACATTTATAACCAGTATCCCATCTGTGAGCTGACCATCCACCCGCGCGTGATGCGTCAGCAGTATCGCGGACAGGCCGACCGTGCGGCCTTTTCTGCCGCCCTGCCCGGGTGCAGGATGCCGGTGTGCTACAACGGCGACGTGACCACTGCCGCCGACCTGCACACGCTGGAAGAGCAGTATCCGCAGCTGTCCGGCATCATGGTGGGGCGCGGTATCATTGCGGACCCTGCCCTGTTCCGGATGGCGCGCGGCGGTGCGCCGGCCGCACGGGAAGAGCTGCGGGGCTATCTCGATGACCTTTACCACGGCTACACCGAGCTGTTCGGCAGTGCCGGGTGCGCCGTCAGCCGGATGAAAGGGCACTGGTTCTACCTGATCCACAAATTTGAGGATTCTGAAAAGCTGGAAAAGCAGCTGCGCAAGGCCCGGGAATCGTGGGAGTATGAGGTGGTGGTAAACCAGATCTTTACGCTGCCTTTCCGGCCGTAACGATCGGCATGGCCTCCGTTTTGCTCTGGCCATCTTCACCGGAGGGGCTGTAACGGTAAACAGCATCTGCATCCTGTTATGAAAAAGCCCCGCCATCTAAAAAGACAGCGGGGCCGAAGCAGATAAGGGGTATCAAACGTTCAGATAGCTGCGCAGCATGGCCTGCAGCAGATCGTCCCGATCCACCTTACGGATCAGGGCACGGGCATTCTTGTAGGTCGTGATGTAGGTGGGGTCTTCGGACAGGATATAGCCCACCAGCTGATTGACCGGATTATAGCCTTTTTCCTTTAAAGCATCGTACACCTGCTGCACGATCTCATGGATCTCATAGTCCTTTTTGTCGTGGATCGAAAAAATAGCAGTCTCGCCACTCACGGAATACACCCCCTTAGGAAGAACTACGTTCATTGTACACGAATTGCGGGGAAACTTCAAGATAAACGGACCGGATTTGCACAGTTTGCATAAAATTTCCGGTTCAGATTTTGCAGGCTGACGGCCTGCAGCGCCGCAAATGCGGCAGAAGGAGGCCTTTTTATGCTGTATGGCATCGGCTGCGACCTGTGCGAGCTGGCACATCTGGAAAAAAGCCTTACCGGCGCACATGCTGCGGCCTTTGTCCGCCGGGTCTACGGCGAGGCCGAGCGTGCCGCTCTCGGGCTGGACGCTCCCCTCCCCGCCGGGCGCAGCGCAGCCCACCGGCTGGCCAGTGCTGCCGCCAACTTTGCCGCCAAGGAAGCCTTTTTAAAGGCAGCAGGCACCGGCCTGCGGGAGCCCTTTTCGCTTTGCGAGATCGAAGCCATCCGGCAGGAAAACGGCGCACCGGCCTATCGCTTCAGCGGAAGGACGGCAGAATGGGTGCAGGCCCGCAGCCTGACCGCCCGGCTCTCCCTGAGCCACGAAGGCGGCATGGCGCTGGCGTTCTGTACACTGGAAACGGAAACCTGAGCCGCTTCTGTGCATACAATGGAATATCCCCCGTGCTTCCTGCTCATACTGAGAGCAGACGAACGATGCGCCGGACGCATCACATAGCGGGGCGCATCCTCCAAATGCAGGGAGGGAGATTCCATGGAGGTACACAGAGGAGAAGTTTTTTACGCGGATCTTTCGCCGGTGGTGGGGTCCGAGCAGGGCGGCGTACGGCCGGTGCTGATCGTGCAGAACGAGATCGGCAACCGGCACAGCCCCACTGTCATTGCAGCGGCCATTACATCCCGGCTGGACAAAGCCCGCCTGCCTACCCACATCAACATCCGGGCGGCGGACACCGGTCTTGCCAAGGACAGCGTGGTGCTGCTGGAGCAGATCCGCACGCTGGATAAGCACCGCCTGCGGGAGCGGGCCGGGCAGATCACGCCGGAAGACCAGAAACGGGTGGATCAGGCTCTGGATGTCAGCCTCGGGCTCACGTCCTATTGAGCGTCTGCCGGGAAGTGAAATCGTATACAAAGCAAAAAGACCCGGGATCTTTTCGAGCCATTTCGGCCCTGAAAGGTCCCGGGTCTTATACGATCGTTTTTCAGCAGGCAGTCCTGTGAACGGAACGCTTACAGCAGCGGAATGCCCGCCTTGGCGCAGGCTTCACGGGTGGCAGCGTCCCAGACGCTGGCCTGCACCTCGCCGATGTGGGCGCTGCCCAGCAGCAGCATGCACAGACGGCTCTGGCCGATGCCGCCGCCGATGGAGTAGGGCAGCTCACCGTTCAGCACGGCCTTGTGGAAGGGCAGAGCACGGCGGTCATCGCAGCCGGCCATGGTCAGCTGCCTGTCCATGCTCTCGGGGCTGACGCGGATGCCCATGCTGCTCAGCTCGTAGCTGCACTGCAGCGGGTCGTTCCAGAACAGCAGGTCGCCGTTCAGATCCCAGTCGTCGTAGTCGGGGGCACGGCCGTCATGGGGCTTGCCGCTCTTGAGCGGAGCGCCGATCTTCATCAGGAAGGTGGTGCCGTTCTCCTTCACAAAGGCGTTCTCGCGCTCCTTCGGGGTCAGGTCGGGATACTTGTCCTCCAGCTCCTGAGTGGTGATGAAGGTGACGTTGGGGCTGTGCAGCGGCAGCTCCTGCAGCTGGGGGAACATGGCGTGCAGATTCATTTCGGTGGCGCAGACGGCAGACACGATGGAGCGCACCACGCTCTTCAGGTATGCTTCGTTGCGGTCTTCCAGACGGATTGCCTTTTCCCAGTCCCACTGATCCACATAGACGGAGTGCAGGTTGTCCAGCTCTTCATCCCGGCGGATGGCGTTCATATCGCAGTACAGGCCCTTGCCCACATGGAAGTCGTAGTCCTTCAGAGCTTTGCGCTTCCACTTTGCCAGCGACTGCACCACCTGTGCCTCAATGCCGCTGTCCTTGATATCAAAGGTGACCTTGCGCTCCACGCCGTTCAGGTCGTCGTTCAGGCCGGTGGACGCTTCCAGAAACAGCGGAGCGGACACGCGGTACAGGTTCAGCGTGGCGCACAGGGTGTCGGCAAACAGGCGCTTGACCGTGCCGATGGCGCGCTGGGTGTCGTACAGGTTCAGCGCAGGCGTGTAGTTTGCAGGAATGATGGTCTTGCTCATAAAGGATACCCCTCTTCTTGTTGGATTCCGGCCCTGCTTTCCCGGTACAGGGCGCAGTTTTTGAACCAAAAAATACTGGCTCCATTATGGCACATTTTCTTATGAAAGTAAAGTGAGGCGGCAAAAAAAGAGTACCCCGCGCAAGCCGCAGGAGCATCCCCGGTTTTGAGGGCACACGTTACGACTCAGAATTTAGTGATTGTGTCCGGCCCCGGAATCTGCTAGAATACAAAAAGGAAGTTTTTTCACTATATTATAAGGAGTGGGTCATTATGGGCGTATTAACCAAACTGGAACCGGCATCGGTTTTTCATTATTTTGAAGAGATCTGCAGCATCCCGCACACCTCTCATCACGAAAAGGCGCTGAGCGACTACTGCGTGCAGTTTGCAAAGGCGCACGGCCTTGCCTGCCGTCAGGACGAAATGGGCAATGTGCTCATCAAAGCACCGGCCACGCCGGGCTATGAGAATGAGCCTGCCCTGATCTTGCAGGGTCATCTGGACATGGTGGGCGACAAGACCGCCGCCTGCCCGCTGGATCTGGAAAAGGATGCCATCCAGCTGGTGGTGGACGGCGATTATGTCCGCGCTGAGGGCACTACGCTGGGCGGCGACGACGGCATTGCCGTGGCCTACGCACTGGCTGTGCTGGACGCAAAGGACATCCCCCACCCTGCGCTGGAGGTCGTGCTGACCGTCTGCGAGGAGGTGGGCCTGCTGGGTGCATCTGCCATGGAGCTTTCCGATCTGGAAGGCCGCCTGCTCATCAACATCGACTCGGAGGAAGAGGGGGTGCTGACCGCAGGCTGTGCAGGCGGACGCCGCGTTGAATGCCATCTGCCCGTCACCCGTGCAGCTGTGACCGGCACTGCCGTAAAGGCAGACGTGACCGGCCTTGTGGGTGGGCACTCCGGCACCGAGATCCACAAGGGCCGCGCCAACGCCATCGCCCTGCTGGGCCGCTGGCTGACCCTGCTGACCGAAAACGGCGTGGACTACACGGTGCTGGCCCTTTCCGGCGGTGCAAAGGAGAACGTCATCCCCAAGGAAAGCAGTGTCACACTGGTGCTGCCCACCGGCATCACGGAGGGCGTCCGTGCTGCCGTTGCCCAGTTTGCCGCTCAGATGAAGGCCGAATACGGCACGGCCGACCCGGAGATCTGTCTGCAGCTCACCGAACAGGGCTGCGGCGAGTATCAGGCACTGGACGGCGCTTCTGCCCAGCGGCTGCGCAAGGCCCTGCTCCTGATGCCATGGGGCGTGCAGGCCATGAGCATGGATGTGCCGGGCCTTGTGGAGACCTCGCTGAACCTCGGCGTTGCCGAACTGGACGACAGCGAAGCCATCCTGCGCTTCTCCCTGCGCAGCTCGGTGCCCTCGGCGAAGGAGCTGCTGAGCTGCAAGCTGCAGACCTTGACCGAGCTGCTGGGCGGCACCGTGCGGTTCCACGGCGACTATCCCGCTTGGACCTACGCCCGCGAAAGTGCCCTGCGCGACCGCTGCGTTGCTATGTACGAGGCACAATACGGTGCAAAGCCCCAGATCGTTGCCATTCATGCAGGTCTGGAATGCGGTATCCTCTCGGGCAAGATCGACGGGCTGGACTGCATCTCCTTTGGCCCGAACCTGCTGCATGTCCACACCCCCAATGAGCGCGCCGACATTGCATCGGTGGCCCGCGTGTGGGAGTACCTGAAGGCTATTCTGGCTTACAAAGAGTAAAATCCGTATATAAAAATACGCCGTGCATTGCTGCACGGCGTATTTTTTACGGCATATCAGTCCAAATACTTGATCTTGCCCGGCTCGATGCCCTTGATGCCGAGGCCCGGCTCGTTGGAAACCGTGATCTCCTTTTCGTTGAACACGGCACCGCCGAGGATGGGGTCCTCGCTGCACAGCACGGGGCCGTCCAGATCCACGCGGGTGATGATCTGCTTTGCGCAGGCCAGATGCACGGCGGCATTCACGCTGATCTTGGCTTCCAGCATGCAGCCGATCATGCACTCCACACCGTACACCTCGGCGGCAGATGCGATCTTGAGGGCGTTGTACAGGCCGCCGCACTTCATCAGTTTGATGTTCACAAGGTCTGCGGCTCCCATCTGCATAATGGTCAGTGCGTCCTGCGGGGAGAACACGCTCTCGTCTGCCAGCACCGGCACATAGGAGCGCTCGGTGACGTACTTCAGGCCGTCAAAATCGTGAGCCTTGACCGGCTGCTCCACGAATTCGAGGTCCAGTCCCCGCTCCTGCATCCCGTTCAGGATGCGCACGGCCTCTTTCGGGGTCCAGCCCTGATTGGCGTCGATGCGGATGCAGGTCTCCTTGGGCACGGCGGCACGGATGGCGCTCAGGCGGGCGATATCCTTTTCCGGCTCCTTGCCCACCTTGACCTTCAGGCAGTCGTAGCCGCGCTGGATGGCGTTCTGCGCGTCCCGCACCATCTCCTCGGGGTCGTTGACGCTGATGGTGATGTCCGTGACGATGGACTTCTTTGCGCCGCCCATCAGCTTGTACACGGGAATCTTGTACAGCTGGCCGTACAGGTCCCACAGGGCCATATCCACAGCGGCCTTGGCACTGGTGTTCTTCTGGATGCAGGCATTCAGGGCGATCATCAGGTCCTCAAAGTCGTCCACATCGCGGCCAATGATGGTCTTTGCGATGTGGTCGCGGATGGCACCGATGATGGCACCCGTGGTGTCGCCGGTGATCACGCCGGTAGGAGGTGCTTCACCGTAACCCACCGCGCCGGTGTCGGTGTGGATCTCCACGATAACATCCTCCACGCTGCTGACCGAGCGCAGCGCCGTTTTGAAGGGCACACGCAGCGGCACGGAGATCAATCCGAGACGTACTTCCGTAATTTTCATGCAAAAACCTACCCCTTTCGATAAAAAAATGTTGCCAGATTATGAAATCTATGGTAGTATTGTATACGAAGTTGTCGATATTGTAAAGACAATTGTCCGCAAAAAATTGCACAAAAAGAAAGGGGATTGGGTTCATGATCACAAACGGTTTCACCTACATCGCCGTGCTGGTGTTCATTGCCGCACTGCTGGTGTGGCTGCAACGCTACACGAAGTCGAAATTCTTCGACTATGCACCACCTATCGTTCTGCTGTACCTCATTACCATGATTCTCTGCACGCTGGGTGCATGGGACATGGAGGCCACCAAGCCTGCCTACTCCGTGCTGAAAAACAACCTGCTGTATGCAATGATTTTCCTGATGCTGCTGCGCTGCGACATCCGCAAGATCATCAAGCTGGGTCCCAAGATGCTGGGCGGCTTCTTTGCCGCTTCCGTCTCCATCTCGGTGGCCTTCATTGCCACCTTCGCCATCATGAAGGGGCCCCTTGGCTCCGAAGCATGGAAGGCACTGGGCGCTCTGTGCGGCAGCTGGATGGGCGGCTCCGGCAACATGATCGCCGTGCAGGCTGCGCTGGACATCGGCGAAGCTGACATGGCCTACGCACTGGTGGTGGACTCCATTGACTACTCCATCTGGGTCATGTTCCTGCTGTGGGCCATCAACCTTGCTCCCAAGTTCAACAAGTGGGTCAAGGCCGACACCACCACGCTGGATGAAGTGTCCCGCCGTCTGGAAGAGGACGCAAAGTCCAACGAGGACAAGGCTACCTTTGTCAACCTGATCTTCCTGCTGGGTCTGGCTCTGGTGATCTCCGCCTTCGGTCAGGATATCGGCGCAGCCCTGAACAGCGCAATGCCCTTCCTGGACAAGGCCACCTGGACCGTCCTGCTCATCACGCTGTCCGGCCTGATCGGCGCTGTCACCCCCGTGGGCCGCATGGCAGGCAGCACCGAGCTGTCCAACCTGCTGCTGTACTCCGTGGTGGCATTGCTTGCCTCCCGCGCAAGCTTCCTGGAGCTGACCGATGCACCCGCATGGATCCTGGCAGGCTTTATGATCCTGGCCATCCACGGCATCATTCTGGTGCTGCTGGCAAAGATCTTCCATCTGGATATGTTCACCTGCGGCGTGGCATCTCTGGCAAACATCGGCGGTTCCGCATCCGCTCCCATTCTGGCTGGTGCCTACAGCGGCGCTCTGGTGCCCGTTGGCGTTCTGATGGCTCTGATGGGTTACGTCATCGGCACGGCAGGCGGCCTGATCACCGCAAACATCATGTCGCTGCTGGCATAATGTTCTCCGGCTTATAACGCGGCCAGGAGATCACACATCAGCTTACAACAAAAAAGAGATAGGCGGCCCCTTCCGGGGAAGCCTATCTCTTTTTTATCGGGACTGTTTTGCAGTCGTCCCTTTTATCTCATCCACGCAGGACCGGGACGGTCCCGGAGCATCACTCTGCAAACAGCGGGGTGGAAAGATAACGGTCGCCGGTATCGGGCAGCAGGACCACGATGTTCTTACCGGCATTCTCCGGGCGCTTTGCCAGCTGCAGCGCAGCATATACGGCAGCACCGGAGGAAATGCCCACCAGAACGCCTTCCTTGTGGCCGATCAGACGTCCGGTGGCAAAGGCGTCATCGTTCTCCACCGCGATGACCTCGTCATACACCTTGGTGTCCAGCACGTCCGGCACAAAGCCTGCGCCGATGCCCTGGATCTTGTGCGCACCTGCAACGCCCTTGCTCAGCACGGGAGAAGAGGCAGGCTCCACGGCAACCACCTTGACGTCCGGGTTCTTGCTCTTCAGGTACTGGCCCACGCCGGTGACGGTGCCGCCGGTGCCGACGCCGGCCACAAAGATGTCCACCCTGCCATCGGTATCCTCCCAGATCTCGGGGCCGGTGGTCTCGATGTGTGCCTGCGGATTGGCCGGGTTCACGAACTGGCCGGGGATGAAGGAATCGGGGATCTCCTTTGCCAGCTCGTCTGCCTTGGCAATGGCACCCTTCATACCCTTTGCGCCTTCGCTGAGTACCAGTTCTGCGCCATAGGCCTTCATCAGCTGGCGGCGCTCCACGCTCATGGTCTCGGGCATCACGATGATGATGCGGTAGCCCTTGGCTGCAGCCACAGCCGCCAGACCGATGCCGGTGTTGCCGGAGGTGGGCTCGATGATGACGGAGCCTTCCTTCAGCAGGCCCTTTTCCTCGGCATCATCGATCATCTTTTTGGCGATGCGGTCCTTGACGGAACCGGCCGGATTGAAGTATTCCAGCTTGGCAATGATATGGGCAGGCAGCTGCTGCTCCTTTTCGATGTGGGTCAGCTCCAGCAGCGGAGTATGACCGATCAGCTGATCTGCGGCAGTATAAATCTTGCTCATTGTAGTTTCCTCCCTGATACAGTTACGGGCACATGTGCCCTGCCGGATGACCCGGTTCTAAATCCTTTATACCAACATTGTTTGTGGGTTTGATGGTATTATAGTCTCCCTTGGGTCGCTTGTCAATGGATTTTTTGAAAAAAGTGGGATTGAAATATTATTTACCCTGTTGTATAATAGGTTAAAATTCAATTTATAACCAACAAAGGAAGTACCGTATTATGATCGTGTCCACCAAAGGGCGCTATGCACTGCGCGTGATGATCGACCTTGCCGAACATCAGTCCGAAAAATATGTTCCCCTCAAAGAAGTCGCCGCCCGTCAGGAGATCTCGGAGAAGTATCTGGAAAACATCCTCAAGGTGCTGGTGCAGAACGGCTTTTTGGAGGGCCTGCGCGGCAAGGGCGGCGGCTACCGCCTGACCCGCAGCCCGGACCAGTACACCGTAGGTGAGATCCTGATGCTGACCGAAGGAAGTCTGGCCCCGGTGTCCTGCCTGACCCCCGGTGCGGCCTCCTGCTCCCGCATGGCCAACTGCCGCACCTATGAAATGTGGAAGGGCCTGAACGACCTGATCTCCAACTACTTCGGCAATATCACTCTGGCCGATCTGGCCCTGCCCGATCAGGCCGGGAACGATTATGTGATCTGAGAATTGATTTTCTATGAGGTCTATATATAATGGTTTCGTGAGTCCAGAGGAAAAAGGCGAAATTGGAGAAGATATCATATATCGTGATTTAGCCCGCATTAAGGGCCGAAAAGCATTTCTGCCCAATTGCTATATTCCAAAGCATAATGGCGGAACGACAGAAATTGATTTGATTTTTCTTCATGAATCAGGTGTTTATGTGATTGAGTCCAAGAATTACAGTGGCTGGATTTTTGGAGATGAAGAACAGGAGTATTGGACGCAATGCCTGCAAAGTGTAGGAGGCATTGCAGCGAAAAAACAATTTTATAATCCGCTGTGGCAAAATGAAATCCACATTTATGCACTGATGGAATTGCTTCAGGATGATACATTTCCATACTATTCTTATATAGTGTTCGGAGATAACTGCGAATTAAAGAACATCCGACTGACGAGCGGGAATCATCATGTGACCTACTATGAATATCTTTTGCAGGATATTTCAGGAAATGCGCAACAGATGGGAAGATACCTGTCAAATGAAAAAATTGATGAGCTTTATTCGCTTCTTGTTAAGTTTACAGACGCATCAGATGAACAGAAAGCAAGACATATAGAAGAGGTTCGCGCAAAACACTACCCCATTATCCAACCAGATGGAACATGGACATGTCCGCAATGCGGAGGACGGTTGGTTCCTCGGGTGGCCAGACAGGGTTCTGGAGCCGGAAAAACATTTTGGGGCTGTTCGAATTATCCAAAGTGCCATTTCATCTATAATGAATAGTCTTTTGACGCACCGTTTCTGCGGTGCGCCTTTTTTTGCACAGTTCTGGGAAAAATGTGCAGTTTTTCTTATCCAGAATCACGGTTGATGGTTTGGAACTACTGCGGTATACTTTACATTCGATGTGACTTTTTACACTTTTACCCGAGGAAGGAGCGTTTTGCTACGAAATACATTTTTCAGTTTGCACGCATTCTTGCGTTTTGCTTTTTAGGTGAGATCCTTCACTGTGTGCTGCCCCTGCCGGTGCCGGCCAGCGTGTACGGACTGGTGCTTTTGCTGCTGGCTTTGAACTTCCGGCTGATCAAGCTGGAGGACGTAAAAGAGGTGGGTACCTACCTCACCGGCATCTTCCCGCTGCTGTTCGTGCCCGCTGCCGCCGGTGTGATGGAGCTGTGGGCAGAAATGGGCGAAATGCTGCTGCCCATCCTTATTGCCATCATCCCGGTGACGGTGCTGGTGATGGTAAGCGCAGGCAAGACCACGCAGGCCCTGAGCGGCCGCAAAAACAAGGAGGCCGACAATGACGCAGCTGCTGAATGATTTTCTGTCCGGCTCTGCCGCATGGGGCGTGCTGCTCACACTGGCCGCTTTTGCGCTGGGCGCCCTCATCAACAAGCTGACCGGCAAGGCCATCTTCAACCCGCTGCTGCTGGGCAGCATTTTTGTCATCGTGTTTCTTTCGGTGTGCAAGATCCCGTATGCGGACTATAAGATCAGCGCAGCACCGGTGAATTACCTGCTGCTGCCCGCCACGGTGGCGCTGGCCATCCCGCTGTATGAGAAGATCGACCTGCTGAAAGAGAATGCCGCCGCCATCATTGCGGGCATTTCGGTGGGCACGCTGGTGAGCCTTGGCAGTGCACTGGCTCTGGCGCTTGCGCTGGACCTGACCCGTGAGCAGTATGCCACCCTGCTGCCCAAGTCCGTGACCACCGCCATCAGCATGGATGTGGCCGCAGAGCTGGGCGGCATTGCGGCACTGACCGGTGCCATCGTGATCGTCACCGGCATCGTGGGTGCCCTGCTGGCCGAGACCGTGTGCAAGCTGTTCCATATCACCGACCCCATTGCTAAGGGCGTGGGCATCGGCACTGCGGCCCACGCCGTGGGCACCAGCAAGGCCCTGCAGATGGGCGAGGTGGAAGGTGCCATGAGCGGCCTTTCCATTGCCGTGGCCGGTGTGCTGACCGCCGTGCTCTGCCCGGTGTTCGTAAATCTGATCAATTAAACGATTTAAAATGGCCGCCGCATTCGCTCTGCAACAGCGACGACCGCTGCCAGCGGCAGAAACAGGAAGGAGCTGTTGGGGCCGCGGCCTGCAAGATGCGAGTGCCGTCCAAGGCACGAGGCAGCTGCAGGGAGCCGCAACCCGAATATATCAGCGGAAAATTTTTTGATATTGCAGATCAGCCAGGCCCGCGGGCCTGGCTGATCTGCTTTTTCACGAAAGGGGCCGGAAAGGAAAACAGCATCTGTCTGCGCAGGCTCTCTGCCGGAGCCGCTGTGTGGAAGGAAGAAGCTGACATAAAATGGTCGCAAAGCAGAAGCCCCCGGCTGCAATTCGCAGCCGGGGGCTTCTGCTTCTCTATGAAAAGAGGTTCATCATGAGTTCTCGGAAATGGCTTATCAGAACTTGAACAGGTTCACGATGCGCTGCCACAGACGGGTGAAGATGTTGCCTTCCTTCACGGTCTCGGTCTCGGCTGCAGCAACGTCCACAGAGGCAGCCGTCTCGGCGGTCTTATAGACGAACTTGACGCTGCTCTCGGCATCATCCGGTGCACCGGCAAAGCTGGTGTAGTCGTTCAGGCGGTCGGTCATCTCGTCCAGCACGGTCTTCAGGCCATGGAGCTGATCCTGATCCAGCGCGCCGGTCAGCTTGGAGATGCCTTCCTCGTTGAACTGGTTCAGACCGTCGTTCAGTCGGCCTGCGCCGTCATTCAACTGACCTGCACCGGTGTTCAGGGTGTTCACGCCGTCATACAGGGTCTTGGTGCCTGCAGCCAGCTGTGCGCTGCCATCCTTTGCGGAGTGGGCACCGTCCGCAGCGGTCTGCACGCCTGCGGTGTACTGGTTCACGCTGGAAACAAAAAACTGGATCTGAGAAAGGCTGGTCTTCAGGGCGCGGACATCGGCCATATCCTGACTGTTCTCCACCTGATACTTCAACTCAGCCTTGGCGGTGTTCTTGGCATCCTCGCTGGTCAGCAGCTGCACCAGACCGCACAGCATGGAGGGGTCGTAGTTCTGCATCAGCTTGAGGGCTGCTTCCAGATCGTGGTTCGTCTTGGTCGCGGACAGATACAGAGCCAGATCCAGCTGGCTGTCCTTGAAGCTGGGAGCCTGCTCCCACACGGTGCGCACGATCTTGCGGCGTCCGGCAGCGAGGGTCTTATCGTTCATGGTGAGGATGTTGTCGATCACAGCCTCGTAGTTCGACCATGTCATGTCCTCGTCGATCAGGCCGCCTTCCTTCAGGGTCTTGTTGGCAGAAGCCAGCACACCGTCCGCCACCTGCTGCGCACCGGCGTTCAGTGCTGCATTGTTGGCGCTCAGGGTGTCCAGACCGTTGGTCAGCTGGCCAAGGCCGTCGTCCAGCGCGGCAGCACCGTTGTTCAGGGTGTTGGCACCGTCCAGCAGGGCCAGAACACCGTTTGCCAGCTGAGAGGTGCCGTCCACCAGCTGGGAAGCGCCGTCCATGAGCTGGCTCATGGCATCGTTCAGCTGGTTGATGCCGTCGGTCAGGTCGTTGATGCTGCTCAGGTCGAACACGTTGCTCGTACCCAGAGCGGCCGTGCTGGTGGCACAGGCCACCATGACCTGCGGGCAGGTCAGCTCGGTGACATCCGCCTCAACGGTAACGGTGTCCTGCAGATAGTCTTCGATGCTGTCCACCTCATCGGGCAGCAGGCCGGACAGGGAATCCTTCACGCCCGGCAGGGTGACAAAGGCGGCAACGCTGCTCTTGGCGGCGCTCTCGACCATGCCGTGTTCTGCGGTCACGTTGGAAGCATCCCCGCCCAGAATGACGCCCACAGCGGTGATCAGCGGGGTGACGATGGTGCGGTCCTTGCCGTTCACGTTCACGGTGCCGGTCTCATTGTTCTTCAGGGCAACGGTCACGGTCAGATGGCCGCTCTTGCCGATGAGGTCTTCCAGTGCAGCCTCCTGCCCGTCCAGAGCGTAGGTCACCTTCACATCGATGGGCAGGGCCTTGTCGGTATTGCCCTTGTAGTAAACATCGGTGTCCTCGGTGTTCCAGACCAGCTCTTCGCCGTTCTGGGTGAACTCGGCATCGCTCTCGGTGTTCTGGATGTCGGTCAGGGTGGTCTTGTCGGTGACGCCGGACAGGCCGGAGGCGCTGTACAGGTGCTCGCTGACGGTGGTGCTCTTGATGGAGCCGTCGCCGTTCATCACAGCATAGACAGTCTCGGATTTGGAAAAGCTGCTCTTACCAGCTGCAAATGCAGGCATGGCGCAGCCTGCGGCGAGTGTCAGAGCCAGCGCCGCACTGGCGAAACGAAGCGATTTTTTCATAACGCAATTACTCCTTTTCAGACTTCTTGGCGTTGGCGGATTCGGGTATCATCCACTTGAGGGTGGTGTGGCGGATGATCCAGTCGCACAGCATCAGGGCTGCGGGCAGCACCACCAGAATGACCACCATGCTGATCAGTGCGCCGCGGGAGATCAGCAGGCAGATGCTCTTCAGCAGCTCCATCTTACTGATGGCAGCCACACCGACGGTGGCGGCAAAGAAGGTCAGGCCGCTGGTCAGGATGGACTGGCTGCAGTGCTCCAGCGACTGCTGGGCGGCTTCCTTCGGGGTGCGGCCAAAGGCACGCTCCTCGTGGTAACGGGTGGTCATCAGGATGGAGTAGTCCACGGTAGCACCCAGCTGGATGGTGCCGATGACGATGCTTGCAATGAAGGGCAGCTGCGTACCGGTGAAGTACGGGATGCCCATGTTGATGGCGATGGCGGCTTCAATGCTGGCCACCAGCAGCGCCGGGATGGAAATGCTCTTGAAGGAAACGGCGATGATGACCAGAACAGCCATGATGGACCAGACGTTGACGTTCTTGAAGTCCACATCTGCCACTTCGATCAGGTCTTTCGTCATGGCACCCTCGCCGGTGATGACGCCCTCAGGGTCTACGTTCTTGATCAGGCCGATCATCTCGTCCAGCTGGTTGTTGATGGCATCCGTGCCGGTCTTATAGGAGCTGTTGGCCAAAATCAGCTTGTAGCCGCCGGACTGCAGGATCTCCATGATGCTGTCGGGCAGCAGCTCGGTCTGGAAGCCCGGGCCGGTGATGGAATCCAGACTCACCACCTGCGTAATGCCGTCCACGTCCTTGAGTTCATCGCACAGGTCGCTCACCTCAGTGGCGGTCAGGTCGTCATGCACCAGAATAAAGTGGCTGGTGGTCATGCCGAAGTCCTCGCCCAGCTTGTTGGTGCCCACGATGCCGGTCAGGTCCTGCGGCAGGGAGTCAAACAGGGTGTAGTACACCTCGGTCTTGTTCTGCGCGATGGCAAAGGGGATGAGGAGGAGGATAAAGACGACCACGATGGGCACCGAGTGGTTGGAAACAAAGTAGCTGAGCTTTTTCAGCTTGGGGATCACGGTGCGGTGCTTGTACTTTTCCACCCATTTATCAAAGGTAAGGATCAGGGAGGGCAGGATGACCACGGTGCAGATGACGCCGAGGGCAACGCCCTTTGCCATGACAAGGCCGATATCGCGGCCCAGCGTCAAACGCATGGCACACAGTGCAAGGAAGCCTGCAATGGTGGTCAGGCTGGAAGCAGAGATGGAGGTCATGGTCTTGCAGATGGCGCTGGTCATAGCCTCCTCGTTAGAGGAGCGCAGCTCCTTCTCTTCCTGATAGCGGTGCAGCAGGAAGATGGAGAAGTCCATCGTGACACCCAGCTGCAGCACGGTGGCCAGCGCTTCGGTGATGTAGCTAATCTGGCCCAGAAAGATGTTGGTGCCGAAGTTGTACGCAATGGGGAACAAAAGGCCCAGCATGAACAGCAGCGGGGTGATGGTGCTTTCCAGCGAAAGGAACAGCACCAGCAGGCTGGCACCCACGGCGATCAGGATGTACATGGGCATTTCCTGATTGACCAGTGCCTTGGTGTCCTGCAGGATGACGCTCATACCGCCGAAGAAGCAGTCCTTGCGCAGCAGCTTTTCGATCTGAGCGACGGCTTCCATGGTCTCGTCGCTGGCGCTGGGAGCGTCAAAGCGGACGATCAGCATGGTGGAATCGTTCTTGCCGAACATGAACTGCTGCACATCGGCGGGCAGCATCTCGGTGGGGATGCTGGGGTCGATCACATCGCTGAGCCAGAAGGTCTGGGTGACGCCGGGCACGGCTTCGATATCCTTCTTCATGGCGATGAGCTCGTTTGTGGGCAGGCCCTCTACCGTGATCATACCGGTGGAGGCCAGATGGAAATCGTCCTCAAGGGCTACCTCGCCGATCATGGAATCCAGATCCTGCGGCAGGTAGGTGAGGATGTCATAGTTGATGCGGGTGGCGATCGCGCCGATCGCGGAAGGGATCAACAGCAGGAATGCTACTGTTAAGATCAGCTTGCGCAACCGCACGATGCCCTGTGCGATCTTTTTCATGAGAACCCTCCATAGAAAGTGGTTTGGTTAAAGAATCTTAGTAAAATGACTCTCGGTCATTTCTAAGCAAAATCTATTATAATCATGTCGGACCGGGTGTCAAGAATAAAAAATGACCAAAGGTCAGTTTTCTTATCAACTGCCTGAAATTGTATAAGAACTGGCCCTTGCGCTATCCTTCCGGGACTGCTAAAATATTGATACAGCACGAACGAGCGAGAGAAAACAAGAGGAAAAGAGGAATCGTCAGGGACTATGGGTACCGTGGAGGGCAAAAAGCAGGAGAAGCGCCGGGCGCTGCTGGAGGCAGCCTATGATCTGTTTCTGGAGCGAGGTGCCGCAAAAACCAGCGTGGAGGACATCACCAGCCGGGCCAAGGTGGCCAAGGGCACCTTTTATCTGTATTTTCAGGATAAAGGTGCGGTGATGCAGGCGCTGCTGGGCCGGGTGAGCTACCAGCTGCTGAGCGACGCGTGCGAAGCGGTGGAAAAGCAGACAGAGCTCGAAAACTTCCCGGACAAGATGGTGGCGGTGATCGACCACATCATCGAAGCGCTGCGGAAGGATACGCTGGTGCTCAAGTTTCTGGAGCACAACTTCATCTGGCCGGGGCTGGACCAGATCGAGGCCAGCCGCGAAGCCGAGCCGCTGATGCGCAAGCTGCTGAACGTGGTGCTGACCAGCCCGGAAATGGCCGGCCGCACCGAGCGGGAGATCTACCAGCGCATCACGGCACTGGGCAGCATGTGCATGTCGGTGTGCTATTCCAGCGTGCTGGAGGGCAAGCCCGATGACATCGAGGCCATGAAGCCGGTGCTGTATGATATCATCCGCAGGTCGCTGAAGGTGGAAAAATAAAAAATCACAGAAAAGTATTGCTTTTTTGCACAGGCTGTGGTAAACTATTCAAGTCGATATGACTTATGGACGGTTAGCTCAGCTGGTAGAGCATCTGCTTGACGTGCAGGAGGTCACAGGTTCGAGTCCTGTACCGTCCACCAAAACAAGAGCCTCTGACTTTGGTCAGGGGCTTTTTTGTTGCGTCATCCACTAACCCACGTCGGAGCCGGACGGTACAGGACTCGAACAGCACGGCCACGCCGCAGGCGGGGCAACAAACACCCCAGTGGGGTGTTTGTTAGTGCGCGGTTCCCAATGCGTAGGAATGTCTACCAAGAAAGATGCCGCCAGACTCATTCGAGTCAGGTCTTTTTGTTTTGGTGGACAGTACAGGACGAGAACCGGGACAAGCAAAGGCAGGGTATCACCATGAAGGCGATATCCTGCCTTTTGATATTCTTAACAAGGCGTGGTATACTCGGCTCAGTTCAACAAATCGGAATTTAATGGAGGGATGTTTCTATGAAATCTTTTGTTTGCAGTTTGTGTCACAATGGCATACTTGGAGGAGGTCTGTACCTCGATAGTCAGTCGCTTACTTACAAGACAAACAAGCTTACAGTTGACAAAAAATACAGAAATTTAGTTTTGCCGATGCAGGAAATAAAAGAAATCTCTTGGAAGTGGATAGTCTTTCCAATTGCAACAGTTAATATGAAAAATGGAGAACTATATAAATTCATTATTTTCAATAAATCACGCTTTGCAAAATGGTTTCAAGAGTATTCTCGATAAATACAAAGTGTCAAATTCAGGTTTGCCTGCCCTTGACAATGCACTGCCGCAAAAGTCCTCAGACGGTTGTCTGGGGATTTTTTATTTGTGGTGCATGGTACAGGATGGGAACTGCATCTGTTTTCCCCGCAAGGTTTTCCATTGCATTTCGGCGAAAAGTATGTTTCAATAAAAAGAGTGATACGGCGATCAGACGCAGAGAGAAGGTGGGTGCAGGATGTTCAAAATTGCGATCGTAGAGGATCAGGAAGAAACACGGGAAAGCCTGAACCGGTTCGTCCGGCAATATGCGCAGGAGCAGGGCCTGCAGGTGGAGATCAGTCTCATCACAGACGGTGCTGAGATCGCAGAGCACTATACGCCGGGATTCGACATCATTTTTATGGATGTGGAGATGCCACGGCTGGACGGCTTTGGAGCCGCCGAAGCCATCCGGGCCGTGGATGCGGATGTGGTGCTGGTCTTTGTGACCAACATGGCACAGTATGCCATCCGGGGCTACGAGGTAGATGCACTGGATTATGTGCTGAAGCCGGTGAACTATTATCAGTTCTGCACCAAGCTTTCCCGAGCCATCCAGCGGGTGCAGCGGCGCAGAGGCGGGCAGGTGGTGCTGCAGCTGGCGGGCGGCGGCATCCAGCTGCTGGATACCGCGGATATCTATTATCTGGAGACCCACAGCCGGATGCTGTACTACCACACCTCCAAAGGCGAGTTCGCGGCACGTGCCAGCCTGCAAAGTGCCGAAAAGCAGCTTGCCGAGTATCATTTTGTCCGCTGCAACCAATGTTATCTGGTCAATCTGGCCTACGTCAAGGGCATTGAAAACGACTTTGCCCTTGTGAAAAACGACCGGCTGGAGATCAGCCGACGGCAGCGCACGGCCTTTCTTACTGCGGTGGCATCCTACATGGGAGGTGTGCTGTGACGGCAACGCTGCTGAACAGCCTGCTCCGGGCACTGCTGCGCTGGGGCGCGGCGCTGGTCTTTTGCCTGCCTCTGCGGCATCGGCCCCATTTCTGGGCCCGTGCCTGCGGGATGCTGCTCCCGCTGCTTTTGTTGGCGCAGCTGCTGGACCCGCTGGCACAGTCCACAACACTGTGGCAGCAGCAGCTCCTGCTGCTGGTACTTTACGTTTCCTTTTTTGCGCTGCTGGGCGGGATGATCTATCTGTGTACGGATATCAATAAAAAAGGTGCCCTGTACTGCGCAGTATGGAGCCTGCTCATCGCGCAGTGCGCTTACGAGAGCTGGTGCTTTCTGGAGCTGCAGTTTATCCGATATGGACACCCGCTGAACATGGCTTCCCCTTGGGCGGTTCTGGTGCAGCTGCTGTCCGGGGCGGTATTCTTTGCGGCGGTGTACATCCTGCTGGCGCGGCAGCTTCCTTATAAAGGAGATTATCATATCGGGCCCCGGCAGCTGTTCAGCGCGTTCTTCATTGGCATCCTGTTCATGGTGCAGGCCGCCGTGCTGGACAATGCCCGCGCCGAACATACTCCGCTGAGCCTTACCGTTACCATTCTGATCGGGCAGTTTTATTTTATCACCCTGCTGTATTTCCAGAGTGAGCTGTTCAAGAAGTCTGCCATGGAAAAAGAGATGAATGAACTGAACCTGCTGTACGAGCGTCAGCGTCAGCAATATCAGGTGGCCCGGCAGAACGTGCAGATCATCAACAAGCGCTGCCATGAGCTGAAGGTGCAGATTGCCAATCTCCGCAAGCTGTCGCCCGAAGCGGTACCACAGGAGCGCATTGATGAGGCCGAGCGCGCGGCCCGCCTGTATGACGCGAACCGCAACACCGGCAACGAGGTGCTGGATGTGGTGCTGACCGAGAAGAGCCTGCTGTGCGAGTCCCGGGGCATCCAGCTGAATGCTGTGGCAAACGGCAGCTGTCTGGGCTTTTTTGAAGCGGGAGATCTGTACGCATTGTTTGCCAATGCGCTGGATCATGCCGTGGAAAGCGCCGTGCAGGCCTCCCGGCCGGAGTGCCGGGTCATCGATCTGCTGGTCTGTGTGCGGCAGGGTTTTGTGGTGGTGAACATCATCAGCCCGCTGCGCCCGCCGGAACAGCAGGCAAACCGCTCTGCACAGTACGAGCTGAAGGTGATCCGTCGCATCGTGCAGAAGTACAAAGGCACTTTGACTCTGGAAGAGCAGGGCGAGTTTTTTGCGGAAAAGATCATCTTTCCGCTGCAAAAATAAGTTAAGAAAACGGCAGCCGCCGCAGAAGTTCCGGAAACGGAAGGACTGCGGCGGTTTTCTTTTTGCGGCTTGTTGGATACATCTGCTTGTGAAAAACTTACAAATATATTAGTTCACATTTGGCATCCCAAAACCGAATGTGCACGCAAAACGACCGATTTTCGCACGCATCTTGCGAAACACGGTCACTCTGATAAAATAATGACAAAGAACAGAAAGCAACAAAAAATCACTGTACCACAGCAAAAACAGGAGGAATCGGATGCGTAGTATTGCAAAGCTCATGAAGGACTGGCAGTTCACCGGCCCGAACGGCGTTACCACCGCCGTAGAGCTGCCCCATACATGGAACGCCAGGGACGGTCAGGACGGCGGCAACGATTACTGGCGGGGCTGCTGCACCTACTGCACCCGCTTTGCAGCACCGGTGTACGACCCGGCACAGCAGCAGGTGTGGCTGCAATTTGAGGGCGTCAACGCCAGCGCTGCCGTGCTGCTGAACGGTCAGCAGCTCTGCACCCATGACGGCGGCTACTCCACCTTCCGGGCAGAGGTCACGGAACTGCTGCAGGCAGAAAACCAGCTCACGGTGCGGGTGGATAACAGCGTCAACGACCGCATTTACCCCCAGAAAGCGGACTTCACCTTCTACGGCGGCATCTACCGGGATGTGAGCCTGCTGGTGGTGAACAAGAACCACATCGCACTGGGACACTTTGGCGATACCGGCGTGAAGATCACCCCGGCCCTGCAGGAGAACAGCGCCGACATTCAGGTAGAGACGCTGGTGGAAGGCAGCGGCACCGTGACGGTGGAGCTGCTGGACGCCGAGGGCCGCACCGTTGCAAAGGGCGAAGGCGAAAATACTTCCCTCCATCTGGATGCTCCCCACCTGTGGAGCGGCATCAAAGACCCCTACCTGTACACCTGCGTGGTTCGTCTGCTGCAGGACGGCCAGCCGGTGGACGAAGTGACCACCCGGGTGGGCCTGCGCAGCTTCTCTGTGGATGCAAAGAAGGGCTTCTTCCTCAACGGCAGGCCCTATCCCCTTCACGGTGTGTCCCGCCATCAGGACCGCAAGGGTCTGGGCAATGCCATCACCCGGGAGATGCACGATGAGGACATGGCGCTGATCCGGGAGCTGGGTGCAAACACCGTCCGGCTGGCCCACTACCAGCACGACCAGTATTTCTACGACCTGTGCGACCAGTACGGCATGGTGGTCTGGGCAGAGATCCCCTACATCTCCGAGCATCTGCCCAATGGCCGGGAAAACACCATCAGCCAGATGAAGGAGCTCATCCACCAGAACTACAACCATCCCTCCATCGTCTGCTGGGGCGTGTCCAACGAGATCACCATTTCCACTAAGGATAAGGCCGATATGCTGGACAACCATCGGGTGCTCAACGAGCTGTGCCACAAGATGGACCCCACCCGCCTGACCACGCTGGCCTGCTACGCCATGTGCGGCCCCTTCAACCCGGTGGCGCACATCACCGATCTGGTGAGCTGGAACCTGTATCTGGGCTGGTATGTGCCAGGCCTGTTCCTGAATGACCTGTGGATGAACTTTTTCCATCTGGTGTACCCCAACCGTCCGCTGGGCTTTTCCGAGTACGGTGCCGAGGGCATGCCCAACCTCCACAGTGCCCACCCCCGCCGGGGCGACCACACCGAGGAATATCAGGCCAAGTACCACGAGTATATGCTGAAGTGCTTTGACCGCCACCCGTGGCTGTGGGCGACCCATGTCTGGAACATGTTCGATTTTGCAGCCGACGCCCGGGATCAGGGCGGCGAGCCGGGCATGAACCACAAGGGTCTGGTCACCTTTGACCGAAAGACCAAAAAGGACAGCTTCTACCTCTACAAAGCATGGTGGAGCGAGGAAAACTTCGTCCACATCTGCTCCAAGCGGTTCACCGACCGCACCGAGAAGGAGATCGAGGTCAAGGTCTACTCCAACCAGAACTCCGTCGCCCTGTATGCGGACGGCAAAAAGCTGGCAGAGCAGACCGGCGAGCACATCTTCAGGTTCCGCGTGCCGCTGCATGGCAAGGTGGAGCTGAAGGCGGTTGCAGGCGACTGCATCGACACCGCATCCTTCTGCAGTGTGGCGACCCCGAACCCCAGCTACAAGCTGGTAAAGACCAAGTCCAAGAGTGCAAACTGGGTATAAACAAGGACATTCCGCTGTCTGGCGGTTGTTATACATGAAAAGGAGGAGAACCAATGAATACCAAGAAACCCAAAGTACGTTTGTGGTCGGTACTCACTGCACTGACGGCAATTTTGACCATCGCCGCCATCGTGGGCAACATGATCGCAAATCAGTACGCCACCACCCTGAACGTTGCTCTGAATGCATCGACCTATAAGATCATCAAGGGCGACACTACGGAAGATACCGAATACTTCAAAGCGGGCTTTACTTCCGACGAAGAGCGCGAGGCTTACGAAGCAGAGCTGTGCGCCACCGTTGAGGCCGAGGGTGCTGCCCTGCTGAAGAACGACAACGCTGCCCTGCCGCTGGCAGGCAGCGCCAAGGTCAGCCTGTTCGGCCATGGCTCTGTGGACCTGATGTACGGCGGCACCGGCTCCGGTTCCGTGGATACCAGCAAGGCCCCCAACCTGAAGGAAGCACTGGAAGCTCAGGGCATTCAGGTCAACCAGACGCTGTGGGATCTGTACAAGTCCGACAGCATGATGACGAATTACAGCCGCGTTACCCCGGCTTCCATCTCGGATACGCTGGAAGCAAACACCCAGTACGCTGTCAATGAAGCTCCGTGGAGCGCACTGTCCAGCGCCGAGAGCAGCTTTGCCGAGTACGGCGATGCTGCCATCGTGGTGTTCTCCCGCTCCGGCGGTGAGGGCGCAGACCTGCCCAGCGGTGCCAAGATGAAGGAGATCCAGGCGGTCAATGCCTGCCGCCGCGATGCAGTGGCCAAGGGCATGAAGCTGGAAGAGGCCATGGACAAGTGGCAGACCATGGATCAGCTGCCGGCGGAATACCGGAGCTGAGGCCCTGCGCGAAGCATCTCTCATTGTGGACGGCTGCCTGTACAAAAGCAGCCGTCCATTTTGTATGCCGGGAAAAGCTTTGAAAAAACTGTTGTGTTTCCCGGCGGCGCAGAGTATAATAAAATCATTCTAAGCGGTTCTTTTGTTGTTTCCGGTTTCCGGCACCTGCACAGCAGCGGATACACTGCAAGCCCGGCCTGTCTCCCCAAAACAGGCGCAAAACGCTGTGCAAGCAATGGAAAGGAAGACTGTGAACATGAAAAATATCCTGTGCTATGGCGATAGCAACACCTTCGGCTTTACCCTGCACGGCGGACGCCACCCTTATGACGTGCGCTGGACCGGGCGACTGCAGCTGGCCCTTGGCCCGGCGTACCGGGTCATTGAGGAGGGCTGCGGCGGCCGCACCACTGTGTTTGAAGACCCCATCGATCTGGGCCGCAATGGCCGCACCAGTCTGCCGGTGTGCCTTGCCAGCCACAACCCGCTGGATCTGGTCATCCTGATGCTGGGCACCAACGATATGAAGCACTACTTCCAGAACAATGCCTGGAGCATCGGGCAGGGAGTGGCCCAGCTGCTGCACCTGATCCAGACCTATCCCTATGCGCCCAATTATTCTGCCCCGAAGGTGCTGGTGGTCTCGCCCATCCATATCGGGCCGGATGTGGCGCACAGCCCCTTCGGCAGCTTCCAGCCGGAGGCCATCGAGATCTCCAAAGGTCTTGCGGCAGAGATGCAGCGTGTGGCAGAGCAGGCGGGCTGTGCATTCTTTGATGCCGCCGCCGTGGCGGGCCCCTGCGACGAGGACTCCATCCACATGGACGCCGCGAACCACGCAGCGCTGGCCCGGGCACTGGAACCGCTGGTCCACCAACTGCTGGACTGAGAAACCGTTTTCGGAGAGATACCTATGCCGACCAAGGAAAACAGCAGCCTGCCGCTGCTCATCAGCCCGCGGCTGGAGGGCGAGAACAACCGCGAATATGCCTACCGCGTGCTGCGGCAGAACATCATCACGCTGCAGTTCGCGCCGGGCCAGACCCTGAGCGAGGCAGAACTGAGCGAAAAGTTGGAAATGAGCCGCACCCCAGTGCATGAGGCTGTGATGATGCTCAAGAACGAGTGGCTCGTGGATGTGCAGGCCCAGCGCGGCAGCAGCGTTTCCATAATCCGCGTGGACTACCTGCGCGAGGGCTTCAATATGCGGCTGATGCTGGAAGCCAGCATCATGCAGCAGCTGGCGGGCCGTCTGACCATGCAGCAGCTCAAGCCGTTTGCCGCCTGCATCGAGGCGCAGGCCAAAGTGGCCAACACCGGCAACTATGAGACCCCCGGGCAGGAGTTCGTCTCGCTGGACAACGACTTTCATCAGCTGCTGTACCACTATGGCGGTTACGACCGCGCATGGCAGGCTGTGCACAACGTCACCTCGCACTACGACCGGGTGCGCTACATGACCAATGCGGTCATCCGACAGGATGAGAACCGTGTGGTGGAAGAGCACCGCCGCTTTTACAACTACCTCATGCTTGGCATTCCACCCACGGTGGACATCCGTCAGGAGATGGAGGAGCATCTGGGGCATTTCCGCGATGGATTCCAGCAACTGCTGAAAAAGTTCCCGGATTTCTTTGAGTGATATATCATAACAGGTCAAGACCCGTCAGCGGAGCTGTATCCGCTGGCGGGTCTTTTTTGCTTCGCAATAAAAAAGTGCGAGTTCACGCTTTTTAAGCAGTCTTGGAACAAAAGAAGGCCCTCGCATCCGCCAGGAAATTACATTCGATATATCAATCAATACCGTGTATTTTCCGAGAAAATCAGCCTTCGGCTCCGTGAAAAAAGGCCGATTTTTGTGCATTATGCTCTATTTTCACAGAAAATATTCGGTTTGAGAGAATATGTGTTTTCTATTGACGAATCTATTGAAATGAACTAATATATCATTAAATAGACGGTCATCCCGTCAAAGCAAGATCACCGCCCGGCGTGGGGGCCGGGCCTGACACAAAGCCGGAACACCAACCCGAACGAAGCAAGCAAAAAGAACGCTTACAAGCAAAAAATCCGACAAGCAGAAAAGGAGAAGCACTATGCGTATTCACAAGATCAGCCGTCGCAACTTCATGCAGATCACTGGTATTTCAGCTCTGGCAATGGGTCTGGCCGCCTGCGGCGGTTCCTCCAGCAGCACAGCAGCAAGCTCCACCGCATCCCCTGCCGCTTCTGCCGCTGCGGGCAATGCCTCCTACAAGATCACCATTGCGCATCAGCAGGACGAGACCGACTCCATGCATCTGGGTGCTGTGGAGTTCCAGAAGTATGTGCAGGAAAAATCGAATGGCCAGATCGAGGTCGAGATCTTCCCCAACGGCCAGCTGGGCCCCGAGGTGGACATCATCCAGTCCATCCTCTCGCAGGGCGGCTGTGATATCACCTTTACCGGCGAGACCATGCAGACCTACGAGCCGGATCTAGGCATGATCGGTATGCCGTACCTCATCCAGAGCGATGAGCACATGGATAAGGTGCTCAACGGCGAAGTCGGGCAGGAGCTGGAAGGCCTGATGGAAGCCGCAGGCATGAAGTGCCTCGCCTACTACACCCGCGGCCCGCGCTACATCACCTCCAACCGCAAGATTACCTGCGTGGCCGACTGCAACAATCTGGTCATCCGCACCCCAGCCGCCGCCATGACCGTGTCCGCCTTTGAAGCATTGGGCGCCAAACCCACCCCGATGGCTCTGGCCGAGGTGTTCACCTCTTTGCAGCAGGGCACCATTGAGGCACAGGAGAACCCGCTGGCCATGATCTACACCAAGAGCTTCTTTGAGGTGCAGAAGTATCTCATCCTCACCGCGCATCTGCGTGCATGGGTGTATGTGGCCATGGGCAAGGCCCAGTTCGATGCTCTGCCCGCCGAACTGCAGCAGGTGGTGATGGACGGTGCCGCCGCCGCACAGGCCACCGAGCATCAGCTGTTCCTGGACAACGAGGAAAAATATTACAACGAAATACAGGAAAAGGGCATGGAGTACGTTGAGGTGGATACGCAGGAGTTTGCCGACGCCATGATCGGCGGCGTGCTGCCCACCCTGACCGACAGCCAGAAAAAGCTGTACGATAAGATCGCAGCCCTTGCCTGAACCGCTTTCATCCCTGATGCAAACCAGATGAAAAATCCGACGGGCCCCATCCCTTGACTTTGCCCTTGCGGAAGAGTATACTGCGGGGCAGTGAAATATTCGGCTATGACGAGAAAGAGTACCCGGAAAGAATGCCGCAGAGAGCTGCCGGATGGTGCAAGGCAGTGCAGGGCGTCCGTGGGAAGATCCTCTCCGAGCTTTCCGGCTGAATGGGCAGCATCTGCGCCCCAGTAAGCGGGAACGGCAGGCCCCCGTTATCACGGGCCGCGCATTGTTGGATGCGCACTGAGGGGCCGGGCTTTGCACCGGCAATAAGAGTGGTACCGCAGAGGAATTTTTACGCCTTTGTCTCTTACGAACCGTAAGGGGCAAAGGCGTTTTTATTTGCGGGAAAGCCATTTTCCGGATGTTTCATTGTCTTTGCATCCGCAAAAATAAAGTGTTCAGAAAAAAGGAGAGTTCATCATGAAAACACTGGAAAAAGTAAGCGACTTTGTGGGCAAGTACATGGCCGCCATCGTCATCGTGGTGGCGGCGCTGGCCCTGTTCTTCCCGGGTACCTTCAGCGTGGTCAAGACCGCATGGGTCAACACCCTGCTGGGCATCGTCATGTTCGGCATGGGCCTTACCCTGAAGCCGGAGGACTTCAAGGTGGTGTTCAGCCGCCCGAAGGACGTCGTCATCGGCTGCATTGCACAGTTCACCCTGATGCCCTTTCTGGCATGGGCGCTGACCCAGGTGTTCCATCTGCCCACCGAGCTGGCCATCGGCGTCATCCTCGTGGGCACCTGCCCCGGCGGCACCTCCTCCAACGTGATGACCTATCTGTCCAAGGGTGACGTTGCACTGTCCGTTGGCATGACCGCTGTTTCCACCGTGCTGGCTCCGTTCCTTACCCCGCTGCTCACCCTGCTGTATGCCGGTCAGCGCGTGGATGTGAACCCCATGAACATGTTCCTGTCCATCGTCAAGGTGGTGCTGGTGCCCATCGCACTGGGCTTTGTGGTCAACCACTTCTTCCATGCCTTTACCCAGAACGCCGTCCGCGTGCTGCCGCTGGTCTCCACCACTGCCATCGTGCTCATCATCTGCGCCGTTGTGTCCGCAAACTCCGCCAAGATCATGACCAGCGGCCTGCTGATCCTTGCTGTGGTCATCCTGCACAACCTGCTGGGCTACCTCACCGGCTTTGGCGTGGGCAAGCTGCTGAAGCTGGATTCCACCAAGTGCCGTGCAATTTCCATCGAGGTCGGTATGCAGAACTCGGGCCTTGCCACCTCTCTGGCCGCTGCCCACTTTGCACAGTATCCGCTGGCGACCATCCCCGGCGCTGTGTTCTCGGTGTGGCATAACATTTCCGGTGCCATCCTCGCCAACTTCTTTGCCCGCACCGCAGAGAAGAAGGACTGATCTTTCATAAAGCAGCAGGACCCCCGGCAGAGCATTGCGTTCTGCCGGGGGTCCTGCTGTATTTTTTTGAAAAGCCGCTGTAACACTGGTTATTTTCACCAGAAAATGTTATAATTTTCGGTAGACAGACTGCGCTTTTGCTGCGCAGCAGATGCAGATTTTATGATGAATAGTACGGAGGGTTAAGCGTATGATCATCCAGAGCAAGAAGGTATGGCTTGCCGACCAGTTTGTGCCGGCTGCATTGGAGCTGGAGCAGGGCCGGATCACCGGCATCTTCCCCTATGGGGAAAAGCAGGCCGATGTGGACTACGGCTCCAAGCGCATCGTTCCCGGCTTTATGGACATCCACTGCCATGGTGCCTATGAGTTCGACACCAACGACGCAAAGCCGGAGGGCCTGCGCTACTGGGCCAAGCATATCGTTTCCGAGGGCGTGACCAGCTTTCTGGCCACTACCGTCACCCAGAGCGTGGAGGTGCTGACCAATGCCGTGGCCAATGTGGCCGACGTAATGGAGGGTGGCTATGAGGGTGCCGAGATCCTTGGCATCCACTTTGAGGGCCCCTACCTCGATATGAAGTACAAGGGCGCACAGCCGCCGGAGTACATTGCAAAGCCCAGCGTGGAGCAGTTCAAGCACTATCAGGAGGCCGCCCGCGGCCACATCCGTTATGTGACCCTTGCACCTGAGCACGACGAAGGCTTTGCCCTGACCCATTACCTGACCGAGCACGGCGTGGTGGTCAGCATCGGCCACAGCGCCGCCACCTACGAGCAGGCTGTGATGGCATGGGCCAACGGTGCCCGCTCCATGACCCATGTCTACAACGGCATGTCCCCCTTTGCCCACCGTGCAAACGGTCTGGTGGGCGCAGCCTACCGCATCCGCACCATGTACGGTGAGATCATCTGCGACGGCTGCCACTCCACCCCGGCTGCCCTGAACAACTACTTTATGAGCAAGGGCCCGGACTACGCCATCATGATCTCGGACGCACTGATGGCAAAGGGCACCCCCATCGGCAGCGAGTATATCTTTGGCGGCAACCATATCACCATCTACCCGGACGGCAGCGCGCATCTGGACAACGGTACGCTGGCCGGTTCCACCCTGAACATCAACAAGGGCCTGCGCATCCTTGTGGAAGAAGCCATGGTGCCCTTCAACTACGCACTGAACGCCTGCACCATCAACCCGGCCCGCTGCCTGCATCTGGATGACCGCAAGGGTTCCATTCAGGTGGGCAAGGACGCCGACCTTGTGGTGCTGGACGACAACTACGATGTGCTGCAGACCTACTGCATGGGCAAAGCCCAGCTGTAAGTGCCCGGCCAACACGAACAAAGGATGTGGAAACCGCTATGATCCAAATCGCATTCTGCGACGACGACCAGACTGTTCTGGATCAGCTGTCTGCCCTGCTGGAAAAATACCGCACTCAGCGCTGCATCCAGATCCAGTGCACAGCGTTCCGCAGTCCGCTGGATCTGCTGGCCGAGATCGAAAAGGGCGTGCGGTATGATATCCTGTTTCTGGATGTCATCATGCCGGCTGAAAACGGCATCACCGTCGCCAAGGAGATCCGCCAGTACGACACTGCAGTCGAGATCATCTTTCTCACCTCTTCCACCGAGTTTGCGGTGGAATCCTATATGGTGGGCGCCTACTTCTATCAGCTCAAGCCCATCTGGGAGGAAAGCTTTTTCCGACTGACCGACTCGGTCATTGCCGAGTGCCGCCGGGCCGACCAGCGCAGTCTGGTGCTGCGGTGCAAGACCGGCATTTCCCGCATCGAGCTGGATCGGCTGCTGTACTGCGAGGTGCTGGGCCGCACCCTGCTGTTCCACCTTTCAGACGGCGGCGTTCTGGAGAGCACCGGCAGCATGGACGAGCTGGCCCGGCAGCTGGCCCCCTATGAGATCTTTCTGCGCCCGCACCGCTCGTTCCTTGTCAACATGGAATATGTCCAGAACATCTCCAGCCGGGCCGTCACCCTGACCAATCTGGTGCAGATCCCCATTCCCCACGGCAAATCCTCCGACATCCGCCGGCAGTATCTGGAATACGCCTTCCGCCGAAAGCAGGTGATGCTGTGAGCAGCCTCCTGACGGAAGCCCTTTCCCTGTGCAACCTTGCCGCGGTGGGCATTTTCGGCATCGTGCTGTCTGCCGCCTTCTGTGAGATCGAATGGACCCGCCGCCGCAGGCTCCTGCTTGTGGGATGCACCATCCTGATGCTGGCGCTGCAGGGTGTGGTCAGCCTGCGCTGGGGCACCGGCCTTGCCCGGTATCTCTACCCGCTCATCACCCATCTGCCGCTGTGGCTGCTGCTGGCCGCCATGACCCGCCGTGCGCTATGGTCGCTGGTATCCGTGCTGACAGCCTATCTGTGCTGCCAGCTGCGGCGCTGGGCCGCGCTGCTGGTCATTGCGCTGTTCCCGGCGGGCGGCACCGTACTGCAGGACGCCACCGAGCTGATCGTCACTCTGCCGATTCTTCTGGTGCTGATCCGCTGGATCGCACCGTCGGTGCGGGCACTGTCCCGCTCCCCGCTTTTGCTGCAGCTGCAATTCGGCATGATCCCGCTGCTGAGCTATCTCTTTGACTACTTTACCCGCATCTACACCGACCTGCTTTCCAGCGGCAACCAGGCGGCTGTGGAGTTCATGCCCTTTGTGTGCAGTCTGGCCTATCTGGGCTTTGTGCTGCACACCACACAGGAGCAGCAGCTGCGCAGCCAGCTGGAACAGACCCGGAACAGCCTGAACCTGCAGGTGACTCAGGCCGTGCGTGAGATCGAAGCCATGCGGGAGAGCCAGCGCAAGGCCAGCACCTACCGCCACGACCTGCGCCATCATCTGCAGTATCTTTCTGCCTGCATCGAGAACGGCCGCACGGAAGCCGCACAGGAGTACATCCACAGTGTGTGTGCTGAGATCGAAGCCAGCAAGGTGAATGTTTACTGCGAGAACGAGGCCGCCAACCTCATCCTCTCCTCCTTTGCTGCCCGCGCACAGCACGATGGTATCGATTTCCGGGTCCATGCAGCCATCCCGCTGATTCTGCCGCTGCCGGACAGCGATCTGTGCGTGCTGTTTTCCAACGCGCTGGAAAACGCCCTGCACGCCGGGCAGCGCCAGAAGCAGGCCGGAAAGCCCGCTGTTGTGGAGACCACCGCCTACGAAAAGGATGGCAGGCTGTTTGTGCAGATCGCAAACTCCTGCTCTTTCCCGGTCCAGTTCGACGCGCAGGGCATTCCCACCACCAGCCAGCCCGGTCACGGCCTTGGCGTGCGCAGCATCTGCGCCATTGTGGAGCAATACGGCGGCATGTACAGCTTTGCCCGGCAGCAAGATCAGTTTGTGCTGCGCATTTCCCTGTAAAAGGTCGATTCAATGCATTTTGTGGGCGGTTCATGCCAAATACCCTTCTGCCGCACATTTTGTGTTATAGTAAGCTCAGACGACTGTACTGCCGCCCGATTTTACTTCTTTGAAGGGAGGTCTCCTGTATGATATACGTACTCATCCCATTGCTGCTTCTGCTTGCAGTCTGGGTCGGCGCAGTATATCGCAGTCTCCGCCAGCTGGACGACAACATCAAAATTGCCATGGAACAGATCGGCTTGCAGCTTTCCTCCCGCTTCCGCGCACTGGAAGCGCTTCTGGAACTGCTCCGCAGCTATGGCCCTTCGGCCCAGCTGGTGCTGCCGCCGCCCTCCATCCATGCGCTTTCCACACCGGCACAGGTGCTGGAACAGGAGCAGCGGCTTGCGCAGGCCATGAGCTATGTGACCGCCGTGGCCGAGAGCCGCCCGGCCATCAAGGCAGACAAGACCTACCAGCGCTGCATCGAAGCGGCCAACTGCTACAACCGCATGATCTATACCAGCAGCCTGATCTACAACGATTCGGTCACACGGTTCAACAATACCCTGAAACAAAAGCATTTTGCCCCGCTGGCCGGGCTTCTGGGCTTTGCCCCGCGGGAATATCTGCAGTTTGCACCGGACGCCCCGGTGGTCTGCTCTGCCCAGCCCACCCCGCCCACGCAACCGCCCACTCAAAAAGAACCCGCCTGAGATCGCTCCGGCTGTGAGCACATAAAAACAAAAGCAAGTGCCGCACTCTTTTCAAAAACCAGCGTTTTTGATGGAGATGTGTGCACTTGCTTTTTTGTATCGTTCGGTCTTTCGGCTGCTGTTCCTGCTTGCCGGGCAGAATGCCCTGCACGCAGCTTATGGGAAGCCGCTTCTTATTTATTCGTGATCCGGTTGAAGCGCTGCCTGTCCTCTTCGTCCTTCTTCACCTCCGGCTTATCCGCCGGGGTCAGACGCACTTCAGTCACGCGGCGCTTGGCCGTGCGGGTAACGACACCGTCGTACTCGCCCAGCGTGAACCGGTCGCCCACCTTGGGCAAATGGCAGGTTTTTTCCTGCACCAGACCGTTCACCGTATTGGAATCGATATCCTCATCCTCCGGCAGGCCCAGCCTCTCATACAGGTCGTCCACACCGGCACTGCCCAGCACGATCCAGCTGCCGTCCGACTGCCTGCGGAAGTCCTCGGTCGCTTCGTCGTGCTCATCCCAGATCTCGCCTACCAGCTCTTCCAGAATATCTTCCAGTGTGATGATGCCCTCGGTGCCGCCGTACTCGTCCACCACCACCGCCATGTGGTGGTGCTGCTCGCGCAGGGTGCGCAGCAGCTGGGAGATCTGGGTGGAGCCGGTGGTATAAAGGGTGGGCTTCACAAGGTCTTCCAGCGTGGTATCCTTGCGCAGACGGCCAAGATAAAAGTCCTTTTCATGTACCACACCAATGATGTTGTCAATGGTGCCGTGGTAGACGGGCAGACGGGAATATCCCGATTCCGCAAAGGTATCGGCCACATCATCCAGCGAGAGGTCGTCCTCCACCGCGATCACATCCACGCGGGGCGTGAGGATTTCCTCCACCTCCACATCGTCAAACTCAATGGCGCTGCGGATGAGCTGGCTTTCCCGGTCGGTCAGCTCGCCGTCGTTCTCGGCCTCGCTGACCATGGTCATCAGCTCACCCTCGGTGATGGTGTCCTCCTCGGTGCTGTGGATGAAATGCCCCAGCAGGCGCTTCCACTGGGTGAACAGCCAGGTCAGCGGGGTGAACAGGATCAGCAGCAGGTTCAAAAAGGGCGAAACCGCCGTAGCAACCGTCTCCGGCATCTCCTTGGCAAGGCTCTTGGGAGTCACCTCGCCAAAGATCAGCACCACAATGGTCAGCACGAAGGTGGACACCGTCGCGCCCCGCTCCGGGTCCAGCAGGCGGGTGAACAGCACTGTGCCAATGGATGCTGCGGCAATGTTGACGATATTGTTGCCGATGAGGATGGTGGAGAGCAGCTTGTCGTACTTTTCCGACATAGCCAGCACACGGGCTGCTGCCGAATCGCCGTCCTCAGCACGGCTTTTCAGGCGGATCTGGTTCAGGGAAGAAAATGCGGTCTCAGAGGCGGAGAAAAAGGCGGAAAATGCCACCAGAATGATCAACGCCGCCAAAAGCGTAATACTGCCATCGTCCATAAAAAGGGAAATCACACTCAACTTTCTGTTTTTGTTTGAACCCTCTCAGGCATCGCGCGGCGATGCCTGCCCCTTCCACGCAGAAGGTGCTGCTGCCCGCGATATCGCACACTGGCGCAACGCGCCTGAGAGAGTTTTGGGATAAATGTTCTCACATACAAAAATGTGCTCCCCATCGTTGCTGTTCCGCGATGAAAAGCACATCAATGTTATTTGTAATCATACCATATTCTGTACGGTGGTGCAAGCTTTCTGGCCGCAAAGTCCGTACAAAACAGGTAAAATCCGCGTTATCGCAGGGTCAAAGCGCCGTTCTCGCAGTCTACCGTCAGGGTGTTGCCCTCGGTATAGCTGCCCTGAATGATGGCCTTGGCGATCAGGGTCTCCACGCGGCTCTGGATGAACCGCTTGATGGGACGTGCACCATAGACGCTGTCGTAGGCAGAATCGATGATGAAGTCCTTGGCGGCGGTGGTGACCTCCAGCTTGAGGTGCTTGCCCTCCTCCATGCGCTTGCGCAGATCCTGCAGCTGCAGATCCACGATCCTGCGCATCTCGTCCTTGGTCAGGCTCTTGTAGTAGACGATCTCGTCCAGACGGTTCAGGAATTCGGGACGGAACTTGCTCTTCAGCAGCTGGTCGATCTGATGCTTTGCTTCCTCGCTCAGCTCGTTGGAGCCGTTGGCGCGGCGCTGCTCCAGATCGTTCAGGATGATGTCGCTGCCCAGATTGGAGGTGAGGATGATGACCGTGTTCTTGAAGTCCACGGTGCGGCCCTGACTGTCGGTGATGCGGCCATCGTCCAGCACCTGCAGCAGGATGTTGAACACATCGGGATGGGCTTTTTCCACCTCATCGAACAGCACCACGCTGTAGGGCTTGCGGCGCACAGCCTCGGTCAGCTGGCCGCCCTCTTCGTAACCGACGTATCCCGGAGGCGCGCCGATCAGACGGCTGACGCTGAACTTCTCCATATACTCGGTCATATCGATTCGCACCATGTTGCGCTCGTCGTCAAACAGTGCCTGTGCCAGTGCCTTGGCCAGCTCAGTCTTGCCCACGCCGGTGGGGCCGAGGAACAGGAAGCTGCCGATGGGGCGGTTGGGGTTGGCGATACCGGCGCGGCTGCGCAGGATGGCCTCGCTCACCTTGGTCACAGCCTCGTCCTGACCGATGACCCGCTGGTGCAGCACATCGTCCAGATGCAGCAGCTTCTCGCGCTCACCCTCCACCAGTTTCTCCACCGGGATGCCGGTCCAGCGGGCCACGATGCGGGCGATTTCCTCGTCGGTCACGCGGTCACGCAGCAGGCTGTCCTCTTTCTTGGCGGCGGCGATCTTCTCTTCCTCTTCCAGCTGTTTCTGCAGCTGAGGCAACTTGCCATATTTCAGCTCGGCAGCCTTGTTCAGGTCGTACTCACGCTGAGCCTTTTCAATGTCGGCATTGGTCTGCTCGATCTGCTCACGCAGGGATTGCACCTTGCCGATGGCGTTCTTCTCGTTCTCCCACTTTGCCTTCATGCTGCGGAACTTATCCTGCAGCTCGGCCAGCTCCTTTTCCAGATCCTTCAGGCGGCTCTGGCTCAGGGCATCGGTCTCCTTTTTCAGGCTCACCTGCTCGATCTGCAGCTGGGTGATGCGGTGGGCCAGATCATCCATCTCGCTGGGCATGCTGTCCATCTCGGTCTTGATCATGGCGCAGGCTTCATCCACAAGGTCGATGGCCTTATCCGGCAGGAAACGATCCGTGATATAGCGGTCGGACAGGGTGGCAGCGGCGATCAGGGCGCTATCGTTGATCTTCACGCCGTGGAACACCTCGTAGCGTTCCTTCAGGCCGCGCAGGATGGAGATAGTGTCCTCCACGGTGGGCTCATCCACCTGTACTGGCTGGAAGCGGCGCTCCAGAGCGGGGTCTTTCTCGATATACTGGCGGTACTCGTCCAGCGTGGTAGCACCGATGCAGTGCAGCTCGCCCCGGGCCAGCATGGGCTTGAGCAGATTGCCTGCGTCCATGGCGCCGTCTGTCTTGCCGGCACCCACGATGGTGTGCAGCTCATCGATGAAGAGAATGATCTTGCCCTCGCTCTTCTTCACCTCGTTCAGCACACTCTTCAGGCGCTCCTCGAACTCGCCGCGGTACTTTGCACCGGCCACCAGAGCGCCCATGTCCAGACTGAACACGATGCGGTCTTTCAGGTTTTCGGGCACATCGCCGCGCACGATACGCTGTGCAAGACCCTCAGCAATGGCGGTCTTGCCAACGCCGGGCTCACCGATCAGGCAGGGGTTGTTCTTGGTCTTACGGGACAGGATGCGGATCACGTTGCGGATCTCCTGATCGCGGCCAATGACGGGGTCCAGCTTCTGCTTGCGGGCAAGGTCTACCAGATCCTGACCGTATTTCTGCAGGGCGTTGTAGGTATCCTCCGGGTTGTCATTGGTGACGCGCTGGTTGCCGCGCACTGCTGTGAGCTGCTGCAGGAACTTATCTTTGGTGATGCCAAAGGCACGGAACAGTTCTGCCGTGTTCTGATCCTGCTCATTCAGCAGGCCCAGAAACACATGCTCTACGCTGACATAGTCATCCTTCATGGCCTTTGCCTCGCGGGCCGCGGCGCTGAGCACCTTATCGGTGGCCTGCGAGATATAGACCTTGTCGGGGTCACGGCCGGAGCCGGACACCCGGGGCAGAGCCGAAAGCTTTTCGGCCACGGCGGCAGAAAAGCTGCCGGGGTCCACATTCATCTTTTGCAGCAGCTGCGGGATCAGGCCCTGCTCCTGCGAAGCCAGTGCGTGCAGCAGATGTTCGGGTTCCAGCTGGTTATGCTGATACTCCACAGCCAGCTGCTGCGCTGCCTGCAGAGCCTCCAGCGTTTTCTGTGTATATTGATTGGTATTCATAAAGTCAAGCCTCCATTCATACCGGAAGGTTTATTTTAGCGGACATGACAGCCGTTTGCTAAAATCCCGGCGCAGAGATGCTGCCGAACGGGAAGCAGCGGCTATTCTTCAGTTGTTTCACGGTTTCGTGCACCTCCTGCCGAACTGGTTTCGCTTGTTTTAGCACTCTATCTGTTCGACTGCTAAAAATATACTCCTGTTTTCCCACTTTGTCAATAGGGTTCATAAAAAGTTTGCAAATCATAATTTTCCCATTCAAAAGAATCTGCCACGGTCAGTGGGTCGGGAGTTTCTCTGAGGACCGTCCGCTGGGGTGGGACCCTGTTGCCGCAAGGCAATAGGGCGGGCGATGGAATGGCCCGAGTCGTGTCCGAAGAGAAAGCTGCCGACACGCGGGCCGATTCTACGATAGCAGTTTTATGTAAAAAAGTAAGGCACCGTACAGCTTTTTAGCCATACGGTGCCGTTCTTATTTTATAATGGTATCAGCCCTGCTTTTTCCAGCGGCGCATCACGCCCATGCCCAGCGCATAGGGGCCGGTGTGCACGGCAATGGTGCAGCCGATCTGCAGCAGGCCCACTTCGCACTGTGCGCCGGGGTACTTTGCACGCAGAGCCGCGCGCGTCTGCATCCACAGGCGCTTGCCCTCGTCGGCATCGTAGCCGTAGCCCACTGTGATGCGGTAGTCGTCCGGGGTGCCGCCGTGGGCATCCAGATAGTTCATCAGCTGCTCCAGCGCTTTTTCAAAGCTCTTCTGGCGTCCGCGGGCCACGCCGCCGGAGAAGATCTCGCCATCCTTGAACAGGATCATCGGCTTGATGCCCAGCATGTTGGCTGCACGGCCCGTCACCTTGCCGATGCGGCCGCCCTTGATGAGATAGTCCAGATTGCCTACCGTGAAGAAGATCTGGTTGGTGGCCTTCTCTGCTTCCAGCCATGTCACGGTCTCGTCCAGCGTGCAACCTGCGTCCCGCATGGCCACGGCGTTTTCCACCATGGTGGACTCGGTAACGGTAGCTGCCGCGCTGTCAATGACCTCAATGCGGGCATCGGGGAAATCTTCCAGCACCAGATCCCGGGCATTGCGGGCGCTGCCCACGCAGCCGCTCATCTTGCTGGTAAACACCAGACACAGCACAGCCCGGCCCGCCTCAGCATGGGCACGGAAGATCTGTTCAAAGTCCTCGATGGAGGCAAGGCTGGTCTTGGGATAGGCCGAGGGGTTGTCCACCATGAACTGGTAGAAATCCCGCACGGCGATCTCGGTGCCCTCCTTGCGGTAGTGCTCGCCGTCCAGCGAGACGTAGAAGGGCACGACCTCAACACCAAGCTGCCGGGCCGTATCCGGCGTCAGGTCGCATGCGCTGTCGGTAATGATATCAAACATCTGTGACGCTTCCTTTTCTGCAACATTCGGGGCTGCCGGGAACATCAGACGCGATGGATGTAAGCCTCACGCTCGGCACCCACCGAGATATAGGCGATCTTGCAGCCAACAGCCTTTTCCAGATATTCCACGTAGGCCTGTGCTTCCTTGGGCAGGTCTTCCCACTTGCGGGCCGCGGTGATATCGCAGTGCCAGCCGGGCAGGTACTCCACCACGGGCTGTGCGGTATCCAGAGCTTCACCCATGGGGAAGCGGGTGGTGGTGCTGCCGTCGGTCAGCTTATAAGCGGTGACCATGGGGATCTTTTCCATGTAGTCCAGCACGTCCAGCAGGGTCAGAGCAACTTCATCGCAGCCCTGGCAGAACACGCCGTAGCGGCTTGCCACCAGATCGATGGGGCCCACGCGGCGGGGACGGCCGGTGGCTGCGCCGTACTCGTGGCCAGCCTCACGCAGGTCGTGCTTTTCCTCTTCGGTCATTGCCAGCTCGGCAGTGAAGGGGCCGTCGCCCACGCAGGAGGAGTAAGCCTTCATGACGCCGATGGAGTTGTGCAGCTTGTGGCCCGGGATGCCTGCGCCGATGGGAGCGTAGGCACCGATGACGTTGGAAGAGGTGGTATAGGGGTAGATGCCGAAATCGATGTCGCGCAGAGCGCCCAGCTGTGCCTCAAACAGCACCTTCTTGCCCTCGGCGTCGGCATCAGCCAGATACTGGCCCACATCGCAGATGTAGTCCTTGAAGATGGCGGCATACTTTTCGAGCCATGCCCACATCTCATCCACGTTGATGGGAGCGGCGTTGTAGCTGCCCTCCATCACCAGATTCTTGGAGTCCACCATGGTGATGAGGCGCTTCTTCACCGCGTCATCCAGATGCAGCAGGTCGCCCATGCGCAGGGTCTTCTTCATGTACTTATCACCGTAAGCGTAGGCGATGCCGCGCTTGGTGGAGCCGAACTGTGCGCCGGTCTTGGACAGACGGGCTTCTTCCAGACCATCCTGCTCCACATGGTAGGGCATGGTGATGGTTGCACGGTCGGAGATCTTCAGGTTTGCCGGGCTGATCTCAACGCCCTGCTCCCGCAGCTTGTTGATCTCGCCGTCCAGATGATGCGGGTCGATGACCATGCCGTTGCCCATGACGCAGACGACATTGGGGCGCAGGATGCCGGAGGGCAGCAGGTTCAGCACGAACTTGCCGCGCTCGTTCTTCACCGTGTGACCGGCGTTGTTGCCGCCCTGATAGCGTGCAACGATGTCATACTCCTGGCTGATGAGGTCGACCATGCGGCCCTTGCCTTCATCGCCCCAGTTGATACCCGTAATTGCAGTAAGCATAATAAATGACCTCTTTATCATTTTTTCAAAAGACAGCCTTTTCCGTGCACCTTGCCCGGGATACGCCACCTTGGGAAAGCGCACCGGCGCATCATGCACGCACCAATGCTAGTATAGTATAGCACAGTTTTCCGCGCAAAAAAAGAGGAAAGCGCAGCTTTGAGCTGCGTTTTCCTCCAAAAAAGTGCGCGTAAAATTGTGCGTTCAGCTGCGGGGCTTCTCAAGGTCGGCACGGAGGGTCACCTTGTGGATGGTTCCGTCCGGCTCCTGAATGGAGGTGTTGGCCAGCTGTGCGCGCAGGCTGGCCTTCATATCATCGATGTACTCGCGGCGCAGAGCCTGCTGCTCTGCCTTCTCGGCCTCGGTCAGGCCGGTGGTCTTGCTCTTTTTTGCCAGCTCGTTGATGCGGGCGATCTTTTCCTGTGTCATGGGGCCTCCTGTATTTTCAAGCGGAATATGTTATAATAAGAAAACAAACCCTCTCAGTCATTGCTGTGCAATGCCAGCTCCCCCGAAGGGGCGAGCTTTTTAAGGAATTTTCTCAATCAGTATAACAAAGGATGATAAAAATGGCAACTCAATTGAATTTTGCACAGCAGATGGATGCCGTGCTCAAGGAGCTGGGCGGCACCCGTCCGCGCCTGCTGCTGCACGCCTGCTGCGGGCCCTGTTCCAGCGCCGTGCTGGAACAACTGTGCCAGTATTTTGAAATCACGGTGCTTTACTATAACCCCAACACCTGGCCTGCGGAAGAATACCACCGCCGCGGCGAGGAACTGAAGAAGTTCGTGGCGGCAGCCCATCCTCTGGGTGTGACCGTGGTGGAGGACCACTACGACCCGCAGGAGTTCTACTCCGCCGTCACCGGCCTTGAAAACGAGCCGGAGCGGGGCAGTCGGTGCACGGTCTGCTACCGGCTGCGGATGCGCCGGGCGGCGCAGTACGCCAGTGAAAACGGCTTTGACTGGTTCACCACCACGCTGTCCATCAGCCCCCACAAGGACGCCAAGCGCATCAACGCCATCGGACAGGAGCTGGAGGCAGAATTCGGGGTCAAGCATCTGCCCTCAGACTTCAAAAAGCACAACGGCTATCTGCGCAGCCTGCAGCTTTCGGAGGAATACGGCCTGTACCGGCAGGATTACTGCGGGTGCGAGTTCAGCGCAAAAGCAAGAGGGATCGGAAACTAAGCTTTTTAGTTTATTTCTTTATATTCTACCTCAATTTTTTTGTTCATTTCTTTTTCTTCTTCGGTTTCATGATAAAGAGGATTACTAAGATACGTATCTTTCAGCGCATCTTTCAACCGGTCACAGCATGGTTTAAACGTGAAAAATGTAATTCCGCCACCAAGTGCACCGCCCACTACAGGAATTGCTTTTCTGAAGAAGCCTGCATAGATTTGCTTCGACATTTTGACTCCAAACCATTTGGAAACTGATTTTACAATTGGATAGATTGTTCCTTTCGTCAACGAAAACCGCAACAATCTCTGCTCCACTCCACGTCCCAGTGCATTTGCCATTGTCTTTAATGCAGTATTTGCACCTTGCACACCAGACATAACACCCATGCAAAGGATCAGGATATTCATCGTTTCGGAATCCATCATTGCCTTTTCATTTCCTGTGTCTATCTGTTGAAAACCGTAAAGATACATTAGTTTCTGTGTGGCACGAAGCAGATATCCATAATACTGTGCCAAATCGGCAGGAATTGTTCCTACCATCGCTATACCGCCTGGCATGCCAAGCGCCGCTGAAATTCCTGAAACACAATTGCGCTCAAATTTTATAACTTCATCTGCCAGTTTATCAACTTCCCTCGGATTGATTTTCGCCTGTGCCGGATTCAGTTGGACGATTTTGTCAACAACATTCTCCGGATGATTTTTCATAAATTCTCTTCTTAAAAAATCCTCTCTATTAACACGTATCCCCGGAACCCGCATTCCAAGTGCGATAATGTCTTCAATGTCAATTTCACCGTTGCCATTTACATCAATCGCCTGCACTATAGCCTTTTGGGGTGCAGATAAAGCATTTTTTAATTTATTCTCTGCTTTTTCTTCTTTCTTTGTTCTCTGGCTCGTATCGTTTTTCATTCTTCTGTTCTCCTTTCGCTCACTTTTACTCTTCCGGCAATCTAGCCACCAGCAGGGTGAAAATAATCAGCCCCACACAGGGCACGATATTGGATGCCATACCGGCGGCAAGGCCCGTCTTTTCGGCCACGATGCCGATGATCCACGGCATGAGGATGGCACCGCTGGACGCCGCCGGCAGCATGATGCCCATGCTGGTAACGCTGGTCATGCGGCCTGCGCTGGCGACCGCAGTGGGGTTCAGACCTGCCATCGAGAATGCAAATGCAAACAGCAGCACAATGGCCATGCCCTGCGTGTCAGCCCGCACCAGCAGCACATAGAAGAAGGTGCACAGCACGCTCATGCCCACCATGGCCTTGCGCGGGTTCTTGAACGGGAACACGAACGCAATGAGCAGGCGTGCCACCAATGTGGCACCCCACATCACCGTGACGGTGTAGGCCGCCAGCGAACCGGCAATGATGCCGCTACCCTTAAAATAGGTCACCATCCAGCCGGTAACGCTCTGCTCCGCCGCGTTCTGGCAGAACAAAAGGCCGGTCAGCAGCCAGAAGCGCGGTGCATGCAGAAAGCTCCAGTCGATGACCTCTTTCGTCCGGGCTGTTTTCTGACTCCCGCCGCCCAGCGGAGTAAATCCATACACCAGCCAGAGCAGCAGGCCCAGCACCGCCAGCAGGAATACTGCCAGTGCGGTGCTCACCCTTGCCGCCGCTGCAATGAGGAAGGGACACAGCAGTGCACCGCAGGCGTAACAGCTGTGCATCAGGTTCATGCCCCGGGTACGGTTGGCCGAGTTATCGCTGACCAGAATGGTGCAGGTGTTCATGACGCTGCCCTTGGCGATGCCCACCAGAAAAAACGCCAGCGCCAGCACCGCCACGGCACCCGTCAGGCCCATCAGGCTGTAGCCCACCGCGTAGCCGATGGTCAGCAGCAGCACGCTGCGTTTCATGCCCAGCGCACTGGGCAGCACGCCCACCAGAAACCCGGCGATCAGGTTGCCGATGCTCATGAGCGAGAGCAGGGTGCCGGTCATGCCGTAGGCAAAGCCGTGCTCTTCCTGCAAAAGGCTGACCACAACGCCAGCGCTGATGGCGCAGATGCCGCTGAAGAAGAAGGTAAGAAAGCCTGTATTCCGCAGGCGTGCAGACTGTTGTTCCATGGTGTTTCTCTCCTTGCGGAAATATCCTCCTTCTATTTAACCACAATTTCGCCTCATTGCAACCGGATTTTCTTACAAAAAGCTGCAAAAAGCCCGCCGGGCATCGCTGCACGGCGGGCTTTGGTTTTTACAGTTTACTCTGCCTTGGTCTCGGGCTTTGCCTCAGCCTTGGCTTCCGGCTTTGCTGCAGGGGCAGCAGCGGGAGCGGCGGGCTTCACCACCGGCTTCGGGGGATTGGGGTCATCCTTCAGCGGGAAGAGGATGATGTGCTTGGGGCACTTCTGGGCACACATGCCGCAGCCCTTGCACTTGTCGTAGTCGATGCGGGCCACGCCATCCACCACGTGGATAGCGTCAAACTTACAGGTGCGCTCGCACATACCGCAGGCAATGCAGGAGGTGGTGCAGGCCTTCATGGCCACAGGACCCTTGTCCTTGTTGGAGCACATGACCACCGGCTTGCGCGGGCCGCCCACGTCGATCATAATGACCTGCTTGGGGCAGATGTTTGCGCAGGCACCGCAGCCGGTGCACTTGTCCTTGTCCACCTTGGCCACGCCGTCCACAATGTGGATGGCATCGAACTTACACACCTTGGTGCAGTCGCCCAGACCAACGCAGGCAAAGGAGCAGGTCTTGGGGCCGCCGTACAGCGCAGCAGCGGCTGCGCAGGTCTGGATGCCCTTGTAATCGTAAGCAGGCTTGCAGTGCTCGGAATTGCCCTGACACTGGACAACCGCCTTCTTTTCCACGGCGCTGGCCGTGCCGCCCATGATCTTGGCAATGGCAGCGGCAGCCTTGGGGCCGCCGGGTGCGCACTTGTCACAGGGCACGCCGTCCATGACCACAGCCTTTGCGTAGTCCGCACAGCCTGCGTAGCCGCAGCCGCCGCAGTTTGCACCGGCAAGGCAGTTGGTAACTTCTTCAATGCGGGGGTCTTCCTCCACCGCCATGAACTTGGCCGCTGCGACCAGAACGATCGCGCCGACTGCGCCCACGATGGTACACAGGATAACAGCAGATACAATATTCATAATCCTGTTCCTCCCTTACAGCGTGACATTGAACAGGTTTTCGACGATGCCGCCGAAGCCCATGAAGGACAGGCTGGTGATTGCTGCTGCGATCAGAGTGATGGGCAGGCCCTTGAAGGGTGCCGGGGGATCGCAGGCTTCCACGCGCTTGCGCACGCCGCTGAACATGACCATGGCCAGCATGAAGCCGCAGCCTGCGCCGATGGCACAGACCAGAGCCTCAATGTAAGCAACACCGAAGCCCATAGCAGCCACATCTGCGCCGTAGTCGCCCACGACCAGAATGGTGACAGCCAGAACACAGCAGTTGGTGGTGATCAGGGGCAGGTAAACGCCCAGAGAGTTATACAGTGCAACCACGTACTTCTTGAGGAAGATCTCGATGAACTGCACCAAAACAGCAATGACCAGAATGAACACGATGGTCTGCAGGTAGCTCAGACCAGCCGGGTCCAGAATGAAGATCTGAATGGGGAAGGTAACGGCCGTTGCCATGAACATGACGAAGATAACGGCGCCGGACATACCAACCGCAGAATCCAGCTTTTTGGAAACGCCCAGGAACGGGCAGATACCGTAGAACTTCACCAGCACGTAGTTGTTGACCAGGATCATGCTGAAGAAGATCGCAGCGAGTTTTACTAACATCTTATTCTGCCTCCTTCTTCAGGTTATCAAGGTCGCAGCAGCTCTTGCGCTCGATGCGGGCGTCCAGCTTGCCTTCCAGCCACACACAGCCGGCCATCAACAGGCCAAAGCAGAAGAATGCACCGGGAGCCTGTGTCATGATGGAGACCTTGGCAACGCTTTCCGGGATCACCTGGAAGCCCAGCCAGGTGCCGCTGCCCAGGATCTCACGGATGGAGGCCATCAAGGTAGCGGTGAGGGTGTAGCCAACGCCCATGCCCACGCCGTCCAGTGCGGAGTCCACGATGCTGTTCTTGCAGGCGAACATCTCGGCACGGCCCAGAATGATACAGTTGACAACGATCAGGGGCAGGAACACGCCCAGAGCGTTGTACAGGCTTTCCATGTAAGCCTGCATGAACATCTGAACGATGGTCACGAAGCTTGCGATAATGACGATGTAGCAGGGCAGATGCACCTTGCCGGGGATCACCTTGCGCAGCAGGGAGATCATGATATTGGAGCACACCAGCACGAAGGTGAAGGCGGCACCCATGCCCAGAGCGCTGGAAACTGCGGTGGTAACTGCCAGAATGGAGCAGGTACCCAGAACCAGACGCAGAACGGGGTTTTCTTTGATAATGCCGTTGGTAAGGATGCTTACCTTGGACTTATTTTCTTGTGCCATTTCTTACCAACCTCCTTTACGCCAGCTCGTTGTAGCAGTTGACACAGTCATTGATGGCAGCAAACAGAGCGGTGGACGAAATGGTTGCGCCGCTGTAGGCATCGTAATCCTGATTCATCACAATGTTCTGGGTGCCATCCATGCCATCGAACTGCGCCAGGAAGTCGTCACTGCTCACGTTGGAGCCGATGCCCTTGGTCTGGGTAGAAGCGTCCACCCAGATGCCGGTCTCGGCACCATTGGCATCAAAGCCCATGATAACGGTCAGGATACCGCCGTCAAAGCCCTTTTCCTCGGCCTTGATCGCAGTGCTGCCGTCCGGAGTCTTGACCACGCCGGTGATGCCGGCGGTGGTGTAATCGGTCACTTCTTCCAGCTCGCTGGCGTCCGAAACGGAAGGCAGCACGCCGACATAAGCGGCCAGAGTGGTGCGCTTGGTGTTCTCGGCAATGACCGGGGCGGTCATGCCGTTCACCAGTGCCAGCAGCAGGCTGGCGATCAGGGAGATAACGCTCAGCACAACAATGGGCTTGATGGTGCTCTCCCAGTTGGAAGACTTACTCATTTGCCAGCACCCTCCTTTGCTTTCTTTGCAGGCTTGATGTAGCCATACGGGGTCTGACGGGTCAGATCGTTGATGTAGGGGACCCACAGGTTCATGAACAGCAGTGCGAAGGACACGCCCTCGGTGTAGCTGCCCCAGTAACGGATGGCAAAGGTGACGATGCCCAGTGCCACGCCGTACACCAGCTTGCCCTTCAGGGTGAAGGGGCTGGTAACGTAGTCGGTAGCCATGAACACGGCACCGAACAGCAGGCCGCCGCTCAGCACGGCAACCAGAGCCTCGTGCACACTGTGGGTAGCAATGAGGTAGAACACGAACATGCTGCCGACGTAAGAAGCCGGGATGGCAATGCTGATGGTCTTGGTGGCCACCAGATAGATCAGGCCCAGCACGATGGCCAGTGCGCAGGTCTCGCCCAGCACACCGCCATGGATGCCCATGAACAGATCCAGCAGGCTCAGCTTGGACTTATCGGCCACAGCCAGCGGGGTAGCGCTGGACAGCTGGTCCACCGCTGCATCCGGGAACACCCACTTGTTCATGGAACCGGCAAAGCTGATGAACAGCACGATACGGCCCACCAGAGCGGGGTTGGCAAAGTTCATGCCGATGCCGCCGAACAGCTGCTTGACGATGACGATGGCCACCAGATCACCGATGATGAGCTGGCCGATGGGCATGCCCACGGGCACGTTCATGGCCAGAATGATGCCGGTGACGACGGCGGACAGGTCGCTGATGGGGTTGGGCTTCTTGAGCAGCTTGCAGTACAGCCACTCAAAGGCCACGCAGGCCACCACGGACACGGCTGTTACCAGCAGTGCACGCACGCCAAAAATGATGGCAGAGGCCACCACGCAGGGGCACAGGGCGACGATCACGTTGGCCATCAGGCTCTGGGTGGTCTCTTCGCTGCGCACATGCGGGGAAGCCGAAACAATAAGCTTCGTATCCATTACTTATTGCCTCCTTTTTTGATTTCACCAAGGTAGAACGCCTTTGCCAGACTCATCATCTGGGTAACAGGGCGCTTTGCCGGGCAGACGAACGAGCAGCTGCCGCAGTTGAAGCAGTAGTCTGCATGCAGCTTGCCCAGCTCCTGCACATCGCGTGCAGCGTAAGCCTGATTGACCTCCACAGGCTCCAGACCCATGGGGCAGTACTCCACGCAGCGGCCGCAGCGGATGCAGGGATTTACCGGTGCAGGCTCTGCAGCGGCCTTGCTCAGGAAGATCAGGCCGGAGGTGGTCTTGGTGGTGGGGTAGCTCAGGTTCTCCACAGCGGGGCCCATCATGGCACCGCCGGCAACCACCTTGCCCAGCTCGCCCTTGACGCCCGCAAAATCGATGATGTCCTGATAGGCAGTGCCCACGGGGACAACGATGTTCTGGGGCTTTGCGCAGGCGTCGCCGTCCACGGTGATGGTGCGCTCGACCACCGGCATACCGGTAGCCAGATACTTGCCAAGGGTGGAGACGCTGGTCACGTTCATGACGATAGCGCCGGCATCTGCGGGCAGACCGCCGTGGGGCACTTCGCGGCCCAGACACTTTTCAATGAGGATCAGCTCTGCGCCGGTGCCGTAGACACTGGGCAGGGGCTTGACCTCGATGGTGCTGTCGCCATTGGTCTTTTTGCACAGCAGGTCGATGCACTCGGGCTTGTTGTTCTCAATGCCGATGACGCACTTCGGGATGCCGGTGTACTGCAGCACGGCCTTGATGCCGCGGATGATATCATCGCTGCAGTTCAGCATCTCCTGCGTATCACTGGTCAGCCACACTTCGCACTCGGAAGCGTTGATCAGCAGGGTATCCACCTGCTGCTTGGGCTGCAGTTTTACGTCGGTCGGGAAGCCTGCGCCGCCCAGACCGACCAGACCGCACTCACGCACAGCCTTGAGGAAGCTGGCCTTATCGGTCACTTCCGGTGCCTTGACAGCCGGGTCCACGGTCTGTTTGCCATCGGTCTTGATAACGACAGAGTCGCACATGCGGCCATTGGACAGACGGAAGGGCTCCACCGCGGCAACCGTGCCGGAAACGCTGGAGTGGATGTTTGCAGAGACGAAGCCGCCAGCCTCGCCGATCTTAGTGCCAACGAATACCTCGTCGCCCTTTTTGACCAGAGCTTTGGCGGGAGCGCCGATATGCTGGCTCATGAGGATGCGTACCTGCGCGGGCAGAGGCATCGGGATCGGTTTGCTTGCAGCAGTTGCCTTGTCATGCGGCGTATGCGCGCCAAGCGCCGCACGTTTCAGCTTGTTCAACATGGAATTCAAATCCCCCATTCTGCTTGAATTGCCGCCCCCACGCCCATGCAGGCGCACTGGTACAGGGACAGCAGCTGCTTAACACACTTATTGTATCATTTTGGCGTGGGAAGTCAACGACAATGGCGCAAAAATGATGTAATTTCCTGAACTTTCTTTTCATTTTTTCGTGGTTATATACAACTAACCACCGTATTTTTCTTCCTGCATCCGGTGTTTGCCTTTGCATGCGGATTATGCTATACTAAGGGCAAGCAAAAACTGCGGAACGTCCCCCGCTCCGCGCCAGACTTACCAAGGAGGCTTGAAACGATGAAGGTTCTCAAAGCACTGCTCGCCGTCCTCACTGCTCTGGCGGTGGCCCTGACCGCCGCGCTGCTGTTCATTCAGGATAAGAACGCACCCCGTTATATCCAGATCTACGAGAACGAGCAGTAACCCCGCGTCCTGCGCAAAAACATCCCCCAGCCTGAGCGGCACGCCGCTGCCCGGGCTGGGGGATTTGTGGTTTTATGGCATTTTCCGTTTTCCGGCCATGCAAAAAGGGAAGTCCCGCAACAGGGACCTCCCTTTGGTTTTTGCTCAGTACACGACAACAATCGTATATGTCCAGCCACACGCCGAGAACGTAGCGGCACCCACATACTGACTGTCGCTCCTGCTAACCGTCGATTTATAGTTATCAAAACTTTCCTTGGTGACCGAGTTCGGATCCCGGAAGATCATCTGGCCCTTATAGGTACAGCCTTCTGCCAGTGTCTGCTGCATCTGCATCGTGCTATCCCACAGCTCATCTTTCGTAGCACTGCCCTCGTAGTAATTCTTGAGCACCGCAGCCGCATTCTGTGCATTTGTATCCGCTTCGCTGCTACGGGTCAGTGCACTCTGGCTGTAGGTTTCTGTACGGAGCTGGTTCAGCACCTCCAGCACATGCGCCTCCGGGTCGGTGCCGCCGCAGGCGGTCAGCATTGCCAGCACCATCACTGCTGCCAGTGCTGCTGCCATGATCTTTTTGAACAGCTTCATTTTGTATTCCTCCTGAATATCAGAGTTTTTTCACACTCAAGCGGAGCCCCTCCGGCTTGGATGAGTTAAGTTTACCCCCCTTCGTACCCTTTTGTCAATGCGTGGATAACACAAAAAATGACATGTATTTTTGCAGTCCCGCGTGATGGTCAACCGGAGTGGTTTTGTGTTTTTCATGGCATACAAAAAACACCGCCGGGTCTCCCTCAGCGGTGTTTTTATACAAACCATTCCTTTTAGTAATCTTTTTCGCAGCCCAGCAGGTATTTCATGTGCTCAAAGGTGCGGTCATGCCCAAGGTCGCGCACCATTTTCAGCAGCTCTTCCAGCAGGGCGCGGGTCTCCGGGTGGAGCAGGTAGTGGGTCTTGCTGCGCTCGTAGTATTCCCACGGGGAAGCATCGGTGTACCTGTCGCCCAGATAGATCTGGCTGGCGGCCACGCGGTCGCACACCATTTCGCACACATAGCGCAGGGGCATCTTCATGCCGGCAAGGCCCGCCTTCCGGGTGCTGTAGTCGATCCAGTATTCCAGATGGTGCTTGTTGCGGCCCTTGTGGTGCAACCACGCGGAGGAGTAGCCCCGCGCCGCGCGCTCGGCCTCGTTGGGGCTGTGGTCGCCCTGATAGTAGATGCACCCCGGGATGAACTCGGTGGGGCTGTACTTGCTCAGGTCATGGGCAAGGCCCTGCTCGTAGAGTCCGCAGGCAAAACAGTATTTCATCACCAGCAGCTTGTGCCGGGTGATGGTCTCAAAATGGCCTTTGATGTTCATTTGGTGCTCCTCCTAATAACCCTCTCAGCCATCGCTGCGCGATGTCAGCTCCCCCGAAGGGGGAGCTTTTTCCCTGCGAATCGGCAAGTTTTTCCTGCAAACAGAAGGTTTTCTTTTCCTCCACAGCGCATAAAGCTCCCCCTTCGGGGGAGCTGGCGCGATAGCGCCTGAGAGGGTTCATCCCCTCCACTGCACCGTGATGCGTCCCTCTTTCAGCCCGCGCAGATCATTGCTTTCGGAAAAATCCTCCCGGTCCATGGTCAGGTTGGGGTTATAGTAGGGGTCGTGCAGGATGTTCGCCTTGCCGTGCACGGTATACAGCCGCTGCTGCTCGGCGGCAAAGCGCCGGGCCTTCACCGGGTCTTTTTCGTCGCCGCCGCGGCTCTTGCTCTCGTAATGGGTCAGCCGGGCGTAGGGCGTCCACGCAATGCGGTACCCTGCATCCCGCACCCGCAGGCAGAAATCCACATCGTTGAAGGCCACCGCAAAGGCTTCGTCCAGACCGCCCACTTCGTCCCACACGCTGGTCTTTACCAGCAGGCAGGCACCGGTGACGGCGGAAAAGTCCTGCACCGTGGCAGCGCGGAACATGTAGCCGCTGCCGCCCGCCTTGCGGTATTTGTGGCTGTGGCCCGCGTAGCCGCCAAGGCCGGTCACAACGCCTGCATGCTGCAACGTCTCGTCCGGGTAGAGCAGCTCCGCGCCGCAGATGGCCGCGCCGCTGGGGTGGGCGCACTGCCGCAGCAGCTCGGTGAGCCAGTCGGCATTGCGCACCTCCACGTCGTTGTTCAGCAGCAGCAGATAATCCCCGCTGGCGTACTGCCGGCCAAAGTTGTTGATGCCGGAAAAGTTGAAGCCCTTCTGCGGGTAGTTGACCACCTGCAGGCCGTCGTAGCGCTGCCGGGCTTCCTTATAATAGGTAAAGGTGGCCGGGTCGGTGGAGTTGTTCTCGATGACGATGACCTCAAAGTTCTCCCAGCTGGTTTTGGTCCAGATGCTGTGCAGGCACTTTTCCAAATCCTCGGTGTGGTCCTTATTGGGGATGAGGATGCTTACCTTCGGTTCGCCCACAATGTCCCACTTCACCCGGTAGGTGCTGGGGAACAGGCCATCCTCCACGGTGCCGGTGCGTCCGGTACGGGCCAGATGGTCGGCCAGCGCCTTTTTTGCCGCCGCCGCCACATAGGGCTTAGCGTCCGCGCCGCCGGAAGTGGAGCCTGCGTGCACCCGCCAGTAGTAGAGCACCTGCGGTACATGGGCTGCGCCGCCGGTCTTTTCGGCAAGGCGCAGGAACAGGTCGTGGTCCTGACTGCCGTCGCACTCCGGGCGCTCGCCGCCAATGGCGTCCCACAGGGCTTTCCGGAACACCGCCAGATGGCAGATGTAGTTGCAGCACAGCAGGTAGTCTGGGGCGTAGTCCGGCTTGAAGTGGGCCACCATGGGCCGCTGGATGCTCTTGGTGAACAGTGCCTCGTCGCTGTACAGAAAGCCGTCCGGCTCGCCGCGCTGCCGCAGCTGCAGAATGGCTTTGCCCATGGTGTACAGGGCATGGGGTGCCAGAATGTCATCGTGGTCGGCAAGGGCCAGATATTCCCCTGCGGCAAGCTCTGCCGCAGCATTTGTATTTGCCGCAATGCCCTTGTTTTCGATCTTTTTGTATACGATACGTTGATATTTTGTCTGATATTCCTCTACGATGCGCTTCACATCGGCATGTTCTGCATCGGAAGCATCCGCAAGGCAGAGCTGACCGTTGGGGGCTGTCTGGTTCACAAAGGAATCCAGAAATTCCCGCAGGTATTTTTCCGGTGTATTATACAGTGGGGTCAGGATGCTGATGGTGGGCAGGCCGCAGTCTGCCGCCGTTTTGCCGGCCATTTCTGCTTTTTGGGCTTCCAGCACCTTTTTGGCGGGCAGATAGCGGGCACGCTTGCCAAAGCAGCGGCGCTTGACAAAGCCCGCGCCCCGTTTGAGCATGGTGGGCAGGCCCTCGTCCCTCGTCAGCTGCACCGCATAGCCTGCCAGTTCTCTGGCACGTTTCAGTCGTACATTCATATCAGGCCTCGCCGCGCTGCGTTGCCTTGTAGGCCGCGCAGACCGTTGCCGTATCGCCGTTCATTTTCAGGTGGCCGTGGCTCAGCCATGCCACCTTGCTGCACATGCGCTCGATCTGCTCGATGGAGTGGGACACCAGAATGACCGTGGTGCCGCCTGCCATCAGCTCCTGCATCCGCTTTTCGCACTTCTGCTGGAACAGGAAATCGCCCACCGAAAGCACCTCGTCCGCAATGAGGATATCGGGCTTGGTGATGGTGGCAATGGCAAAGCCGATGCGGGCCACCATGCCGGAGGAGTAGTTCTTCAGCGGCACATCCAGAAAGTTCTGCAGCTCGCTGAACTCCACGATCTCATCAAATTTTTCGTCCAGATACTTGGGCGAGAAGCCCAGCACCGTGCCGTTGAGATAGATGTTCTCGCGGGCGGTCAGGTCCATATCAAAGCCCGCGCCCAGCTCGATGAGCGGGGCGATGGAGCCGCGGACCGTCACCTTGCCCTTGCTGGGCTTGTACACGCCCGCAATGGTCTTGAGCAGGGTGGACTTGCCCGAGCCGTTCAGGCCCACAAGGCCGTAGAAATCGCCGGGCATGATGTCCAGACTCACGTCCTTGAGGGCGTAAAATTCATCGTACTGCAGGCGGCCCTGCACCATGGCAAGGAAGTATTCCTTCAGGCTCTCATGCTTTTCCTTGGAGAGGTTGAAGCACATGGAAACATTGTCCACTTTGATGATCGGTTCCATTGTTCTTCCTCCTTAAATATGCAGCACAAAGCGGTCCTGCGTTTTGCGGAACACCCACACGCCCACCAGCATGGAGAGCACGGCGCAGCAGCCGCACACCGCGAACATGTTGAAATCCAGCGGGATGCCCCACATCACGGTACGGCGGAAGCCTGTGATGTACCAGTACATGGGGTTCAGCTTGATGATCTGCTGCATGTTGAACCCGCCGATGGAAAAGGTCATCTGGGTGGGGTCGTAGAAGATGGCGGAAAAATACAGCAATGCGGTGATGAACACGCTCCAGATGTGCATGATATCCCGGAAGAACACGGTAGCCGCTGCCAGAAGCAGGCCCACGCCCAGACTGAAGAAGAACAGCGTCACCAGCGGGTAGACCGCCTCGATGAGGGTCAGGTGGAAGGGTGCACCGGTGAAGATCATCACCAGCAGCAGCGCCACAAAGCTGAACACGCAGTTCACCATGGCAAAGCAGCACTTTTCCAGCGGGAAGATATACTTGGGGATATACACCTTTTTGAGCAGGGGCGCTGCGCCCAGCACACTGCTCATGCCGGTGGAGGTGGCCTCGTTGAAGAAGTTGAACAGCAGCTGGCCGCACATCAGGAACACGGCAAAGTTGTCGATGCCGCTGCCCCGCATGTCCATCAGACTGCTGAACACGGCCCAGTACACAAGGCACATGAGCAGCGGGTTCAGAACGCTCCACACCACACCCAGCACGCTGCGGCGGTATTTGAGCTTGAAGTCACGGCTCACAAGGTTCCACAGCAGATAGCGGTAGCACCAGAAGCCGTTCCACATTGCTTTGAATTTTGCCACAGGCGATCACCACTTTTCAAAATATTCAAACTTCTGTGCAGCAAAGGGCTCGTGCAGCTTATCCTTTGCGCTGGTCTTGTGCTCACAGCCGCAGTCCGGCCACTGCACGTTCACGGTGGGGTCATCGTAGGGGATGCCGCCCTCGCTGGTGGGGTCGTAGACATCGGTGCACTTGTAGCAGAACTCTGCCACATCGCTCAGCACCAGAAAACCGTGTGCAAAGCCCTCCGGGATATAGAACATCTTCTTGTTCTCCTCGGACAGGGTGACGCCCACCCACTTGCCGAAGGTGGCGCTGTGGGGGCGGCAGTCCACGGCCACATCGAACACCTCGCCCTTGGTCACGCGCACCAGCTTGCCCTGCGTGTGGTTCTTCTGGAAGTGCAGGCCGCGCAGCACACCGCGGGTGGAGCGGCTCTGGTTGTCCTGTACGAACTCCTTCTCGATGCCGGCTTCGGCAAACTGATCCTTCTGGTAGGTCTCCATAAAGTAACCGCGGTCGTCGCCGAACACCTGCGGCTCAATGACCACAACACCGGGGATCTCGGTCTGAGTAAACGTAAACTTGCCCATAATTTTGTACCTCTCTTTTTGTAAAGCGATTTTGGAAGCGGTCTTTTTCGCGGTGTTCGTCCGCATAAAAGCCGCTTCTCATTTTATCTGGAAAAGTCTGCTCCTGTGCAGGCTTTTGCGCATGATCACCGGCGGCCGGCACGGCGCTTTTTCCGCTTTGCCAGCAGCCGCACCACCACAATGGTCACTGCCGCTGCCGCCGCCGTGGACCCCAGCGAAATGCCCAGCAGCCACAGCACCCGGCTTTTGGGCTTTACCGCTTTTGCCGCTTCCAGCTCTACGCCGGTGCTGCCGTCCAGCAGCTGAGCAAGGCCGGTCACTTCGGCTTCCACCCGGACGCTGGTCTTTTCCTGCTTTGTGCCGTCCTTGACGGTGTACACTGCGTACACCTCCGGCTCGGTGCCCAGCAGATAGGTCTCCGGCAGCTCCAGCGCCACGTCCACATCCTCCGCGGTCAGGCCGTCGGCCAGAAGCAGCCGCACGCCGGGGTCGGAGACGGTCACGGTGCCAAGGCTCCCGCCGCCGCCCATCACCGGCAGCTGCGCGGTCACGCCCCGGGCGGGCAGGTCGGTGTAGCCGGTAAAGGTGCTGAAGGCATAGTCCAGCAGGGTGCGGACATCGTTGTATTTATCGGTGCTCAGCTCGCTCTGCATGGTCACGCAGATGAGCCGGACGCCGTTTTGCTCCGCCAGACAGGCGTAGCTGTAGCGGGCCGTGTTGGTATAGCCGAGCTTGGAGCCCTTGACCGACGTGATATGGTACCGGCTGGAGCCGATGCGCAGCTTGTCCTGCTGGGAAAAGTAGCGGGTCACGGGTTGGATGTTGGTGGGGTCCATGGTGTACATCTCATTGCGGGTGAACACCTGCTCAAAGCCCGGCTGCTCCAGTGCCCAGCGCAGGATCTGCGCCATGTCGTAGCAGCTGGTGTAGTGGTCCTCGTCGCTGATGCCGTGGGGGTTGGAAAAGTGGGTGTGCGCAAGGCCCAGTTCCTTCACCTTTGCGTTCATCTTCTCCACGCCGTCCGCGATGGTGCCGCCGCCGAAATATTCGGCCAGCAGGTTGGCGCCGTCGTTGGCGCTGGCCATCTGGGTGGCATACAGCGCATCCGTCAGGGGGACTTCTTCGCCCTCAAGCAGGGCGATGTGGCTGGAATCGGTGCCTGCCAGCGAGTACACATCCTCGTGGCTCACGGTCAGCTTTGTATCCTCCCAGTTTCCCTGCGCCTTTTCACAGGCAAGACCCAGCGTCATCACCTTGGTGATGGACGCCGGGTGCAGCTCTTCGTTCATATTCTGCTGTGCCAGCACAAGGCCGGTGTCTGCATCGATGATGCAGTAAGCGCGGGTGGCACCAAGGGCAGGGCCAGCCGCCGCAGCCCCCGGCACGAACATACAGAACACAAGCAGCACAGCACACAGCGCTGCGGTCAGTTTTTTCATCTGGTTTTCTCCATCGAAGCTTATTCTGCTCGGCCGTACCGCACCGGCAAAGCATCAAATTCAGTATACCACATTTTGTCCCGGCTGAAAAGCCATTCAGACGTTGTTTTGCAGCAGAACAGGCTGCAGCTGCCGCCCGGCCAGCGCAGCGTCCAGTGCAGCGGGCAGACGGGCAAAGTCCGCCTTCAGGCTGCTGGGCTTGGCAATAGGGTCATCCTGCCCGTAGGGCACAAAATAGTAATGCTTGCGCTGGAAAAGCCGGGCGATGTTCTCCCCCGACGCCCCCAGCCCATCGTTGGTGGAAATGCCCACCAGCACCGGGCACCCCACTCGCAGCAGGCTCTTTGCCGCCAGCGTCACCGGCGTATCGGAAAGGCCCGCTGCCAGCCTTGCCAGCGTAGCCCCGGTGCAGGGCGCAATGACCAGCGCCTGTGCCATCTGTCTGGGGCCCAGCGGTTCCACGGCCTGCAGGGTATCCAGCACCGGGTGCCCGGTAAGGGTCTCCAGCCGTTCCTTCCAGAATGTTCCGGTGCCAAAGCGGGTGTCCTGCCCGGCCGCAAAACTCATGATGGGCAGCAGATCCCAGCCCTGCAGCGTCAGCATCCGCGCTGCTTCCAATGCCGTTTCCAGCGTGCAGAAGCTGCCGCACACTGCAAATGCGGCGCTTCCCCTTTTCTGTGTGGTCATGTGCATTCCTCCCGCTCCCGCAAAATGGCCAGCACCGTGCGTGCCACCGCTTCGCCCGCTGTTTCCGGTGCGCAGACCGCCGGCAGGCTCAGTGCATGGATGGCACGGAGGCCCAGCCGCTGCGCTGCCGCAAAGTCCGTTCCGCCGGGCTTCGAGGCCAGATCCACGATCAGGCTTCCGGGCCGCAGGGCCGTCAGCACCGGCTCTGTCAGCACCGGTGCAGGGATCGTGTTCACCACCCGGTCAAAGGCCGGAGCCAGAGTGCCCAGCCGGGCCAGCTCCGCGCCGCGCAGGCCAAGGCTCTCGGCCAGAGCCCGCTGTTCCGGACGCCGGGCACAGACGGTCACATCTGCTCCCAGCGCTGCCAGCCGTGCCCCCAGCGCCTGCCCCACCGGGCCAAAGCCCAGCAGCAGGATGTTTGCGCCCCACAGGGTGCGGGTGCTCTCCCGCAGCAGGATGCCGATGCACCCTTCCGCCGTGGGGATGGCATTGTAGATGGCCAGCTCCGGCCGCGCGTAGTAATCCACCAGCTCCACGCCCGCTTCCTGCGCGATGGTCTTTGCCTGCGCCGAGAGCCTGCCGCCCAGCGCCACCGCGCCGGGCTTTGCGGCACGCAGCAGCTCTGCCAGCGGGGTGCGGCTCTCGTCCAGCGGGAGCGGCAGCAGGATGCAGTCTGCCCGCGCCACCTGTTCGGCCCCGCTCACCGCACAGCCCGCCCGTTCCAGTGCCCGGCCTGCCGCCGCCTGCCGGGCATCGGTGCCCACGATCGCAAACTGCTTTGTCTCCATGCCGTTCCCTCCCCTTTTCCGCTGTGCGCCATCCTATGCAGGAAGATGGAAATACGTGAGAGGGACGATTTTGAATGCGCTCCGCGCTGCTCTGCGCATCTTCAGCGGAAAAAAGATTCTAAATTTCGGGTTTCAGGAAAGTCTGCGGACTTTCCTGAAACCCATTTTCACAGGAAGGGGCTTGGGCGGTGAACAACATGTGCCGGTTCTCGCAAGGTCAAGCCCCCTTTTTGAAGCAGAGCGAGCGGAGCGTTCCCAGCAAAAAGCTCCCCCGGCAGCCGCCGGAGGAGCTTTGGATTTTATTCATAACACGGATGCGCCGCCCTGACATTCAGCACATCTTTTATTTTACGAACTTTGCCACGGCACGGGCTACGATGCCGCCCAGAATGCCGGAGACAAGGAACTCGGCCACGCCCTGCACGCCGACCAGCAGCACCACGAACATAAAGGGGTTCGCAGCGCCCTTGACGGACACCAGGTTCTGCACGTAGTCGCAGCCATAGAAGGCCAGCACGATCCAGCCCATAAAGAACACCGTGTTCAGGAAGGGTGCGCTCATGGCGCTGAGGATGTAGCTCCAGGTGCCGGGCTTGTCAAAGCGCTTCAGGCCGCTGAAGATCAGGCCGCAGCACAGGCCCATCAGCACGCGCATGCCCACACACAGGATAAAGGTGTTAACGGGGCTCACCTGAAACAGTGCGCCGGTCATGGCGGAAGCACCGGTGATGGCGTCATAGAAGCTCACTGCGCCGAACACGCCGCCCAGCAGCGCGCCCACCGCCGGGCCCATGGTGATGGCGCCCACCGCGATGGGAAGGGTCAGGAAGCTCATGTACAGCGGGCCCACAGGCACACTGCCCAGACCCACCATCTTCATGACCAGCTCAATGGCAACCAGCAGTGCCACACGGGTAAGAGTTTTCGTATTTTTCATATTCAGTTTTCCTCCTGCTGCCGTTCCGCCCGATACGTCGGATACGGCGCAAACCTGCCCGCTCTATGCGGGTTTTGGGTAAATATTCAAACAGATTGGAGCGCGTTTTGTCAGGGCGTGTTCCAATGGAAATGGCTGTTTTGAGGGTCAGCGGTCGCACGGGAAGCGGATGCCCGCACTGCGGCGGGCCACCGTCAGCACACGGCTGACCGCGATGGTGGTATCCTGCATCCGGGTGCACAGTTCCTGATCGCCGTTTTCCAGCGCACGGGCAAAAGCTTCAAACTCTGCCGCCTGCCGGGGCCTGCCGCCGTTCAAATTGTAGTGTTCCTCCTTGCCCTCGTTGGGGTGGAAGGTGACGCCGCCGCAGCAGTTGGCGGTGGATTTTTGCAGGATATAGCCCTTCGTGCCCTGAATGATGTACCGGGCCGGGGCCGCGCAGTCCTTGGCGGCGATGCTCACAGCCTTGAAGCCGCTGTAATCCATCGTCAGGATGCCGCTGGTGTCGATGCCGCGCTCCATGTTGGCGGTATATTTTACCTGATTCGGCTCGCCGAACAGGCCCACGATGTAGCTCACATTGTACACGCCCAGATCCATCAGAGCACCGCCGGCACAGGCCGGGTCAAAGGCAGGCTGCACATCGCCTGCACAGAAGGCATCGTACCGGCTGGAATACTGGCTGAAATTGCACTGTACCAGCTTTACGGTGCCGATGCGGGGCAGCAGCTCCCGGATCTTTGCGTAATTTTCAAGATACTGGGTGGTCACAGCCTCGAACAGAAACACCTTTTTGCGCCGCGCCAGCTCCACCAGCTCTTCGGTCTGTGCTGCCGAGGGGGCCAGCGGTTTTTCCACAATCACGTGTTTGCCTGCCTCCAGCGCCACGCGGGCGTAGCGCACATGCTGCAGGTTCGGCACTGCGATGTACACCACATCCACCCACTGCAGCAGCTCCAGAAAGTTGGTGGTGTGCTGCGGCACGCCATACTGGCCGCAAAGGCTTTGGGCCAGCTCGGCGCTGCGCTCGGTGCTGCAGATGGCCTGCACCGCAAAGGGCGTGTGCTCCACCAGCCAGGGCAAAAATTCCCGCACGATCTTTCCCGTGCCAAGAATGCCTAATTTCATCTGTTTTTTCTCCCTATCCTATCGTCCCGCATCAGCCTGCCAGCGCTTCCGGCTCGCGGCGGGTGCGCTTTTTGCTGTAGGAGCGCTGTTTCGCGTGGCCGTGCTGGTTCTGCTTGGCATAATGCCTGCCGCCGCCCGCACTGTGACGCGGCGGCTGCGGCGCGTTGAGCTGGTACAAAAGGGCCAGACCCTTCATCAGCAGCTCCGGGTCGTAGGTCAGCGCATGGCGGCACAGCGGCGTCACATATTTTGCCAGCCCTCCTGTTACCACCAGTGTCGCCGGGCAGCCCAGCTCTTCCTCTATGCGCTGCACCATGCCGTCGATGAGCACAGCGGTGCCCATCACGGAACCGGACAGCATGCATTTTTCGGTGTTGGTGCCAATGGCACTTCTGGGCGAGCCCAGATGCACCTGCGGCAGCTGGGCACAGCGGTCGCCCAGTGCCCGCAGCCCGGTGGAAAGCCCCGGGCAGATGACACCGCCCCGGAATACCCGGTTTTCATCCACCACATTAAAGGTCGTGGCGGTGCCAAGGTCCACCGTGACCACCGGCAGCGGGAAATTTGCTGCCGCGTAGGCCGCATCCACCAACCTGTCCTTACCCACGGCATGGGGTTCATCCACCCCCATGGTCAGGCCCGTGTGGATCTCCGGTGATATGATGACCGGCTTCCTGCCGGTGTAATGACGGGCGCACTCTGCCAGCGCCCCCGTGATCTGGGGCACCACGCTGGTGAGCACAGCGCCCTCAAACCGCATGGGCCGTTCCGGGTGGCGGCGATGCGCAAAAATTTTATCCATTTCGGCACGATATTCTGCAGCCGTGCGGGTGCGCACCGTGTCCATGCGCGCCACAAAGCATACACGTCCGTCCCGAATGCCCCCAAGGGCGACGGTGGTGTTGCCTATATCAATGGCTAAGATCATAATTCTGTTTTCCCTTTATAACGCGGCAGTATCCGGCAGGACGGCGGGGAGTTTCTCCGGCGAACGTCCTGGGGGTGGGACCCTGCTGCCGCAGGCAGCAGGGCGGGACTGGAGTCCCGGGCTGTTCGCGGAGAAAGCTCCCCGATGGCCTGCCCCTCACCGCAGTCTGTCCATTCTTTGTCAAGCTGTATTTTACCGCATTTTGCCCCCAGTTACAAGCCCGTACAAAGATTTTGTTGTGCTGGCGGAACTTTTGCATTATACTAGGGTAAGAAATGTGGAAACAGTACGTTTTTGCAGGAGGTTTGACCAATGGATCTGAACGGAAAATGCGTCCTTCTGGGCGTAAGCGGCGGCATTGCCGCCTATAAAATGGCCAATGTGGCCAGCGCACTGCGCAAGCTGGGAGCCGATGTGGAGGTCATCATGACCCGGAACGCCACCCAGTTCATCACTCCCCTCACCTTTGAAACACTCACCGGCCACAAATGCATGGTGGATACCTTTGACCGCGATTTCAAGTTTGAAGTCACCCACATCTCGCTGGCCAAAAAGGCAGATGTGATCCTTGTAGCACCGGCCACCGCCAACGTCATCGCCAAAATGGCCCACGGCATCGCCGACGACATGCTCACCACCGTGGTGCTGGCGGCAAAGTGCCCCAAGCTGGTCTCTCCGGCCATGAACACCGGCATGCTGGAAAACCCCATCACGCAGGATAACCTTGCCACGCTGCAGCGGTACGGCTTTACGGTGATCCCCTCCGAGAGCGGCGTGCTGGCCTGCAAGGATGTGGGCAGCGGACGTCTGCCCAAGGAGGATGTGCTGCTTGAATACATCCTGCACACCATCGCCCGCCCCAAAGACCTTGCCGGTCTGCGCATTGCCGTCACCGCCGGCCCCACGCAGGAAGCGCTGGACCCGGTGCGGTACCTGACCAATCACTCCACCGGTAAGATGGGCTACGCCCTTGCCCGGGCTGCCGCCATGCGCGGCGCGGATGTCACCCTCATCCACGGCGAGACCGCTCTGCAGCCGGTCCGCTTCACCACCGATGTGCCCGTGACCACCGCCCAGCAGATGTACGAGGCCGTCACCAGCCGCTTTGAGGACACAGATGTTCTCATCATGGCCGCTGCCGTAGCCGACTACCGCCCCGCTGCCGTAGCAAATGACAAGATCAAGAAAAAAGACGGCGACATGTCCATTCCTCTGGAACGCACGCCGGATATTCTGGGCACCATCGGCCCCCGGAAGGCCCACCAGTTCCTGTGTGGTTTTTCCATGGAGACCCGCGACCTTGTGGAAAACTCCTCTGCAAAGCTCACCCGAAAGAATCTGGATATGGTGGTGGCAAATAATCTCAAGGTGGCCGGTGCCGGTTTTGGCGTGGACACCAATGTAGTCACCCTCATCACCCCGGACGGTGCCCGGGAGCTTCCGCTGATGAGCAAGGCGGATGTGGCCGACGCCATTCTGGACGAGATCCTGAAGCGGAAAAACAGCTGAGCATCCGGCAAGAGCATCTGCCCCGGCGCAGATGCTCTTTTTATGCCGGAAGGGCCGCTCTGTGCATTTCTTGTACACATATCACAAAATCGCAAAAGGATTTATGGTTCTTTCCGAAAATTCGGGATTACCTGTTTATTTTGTCCGTCAAAAATTATATAATAAGATGTATCCTAATAGAATGGATCGAGCCGGTCTGCTCTGCGGCCGTTATTTATTTGGAGGTTGCCTTACTATGTTCATGTACACCGATTACAACCAGCACCTGCTGGACAATGTAAAAAAGATCCACTTCATTGGCTGCGGCGGCAGCGGCATGTATCCGCTGATCCAGATCCTTGCGGCCAAGGGCTACCAGATCTCCGGCAGCGATGTGCTGGATGGCAGCATCATCCGCTACGAGCGGGAGATGGGCGTCAAGGTCAGTCTGGGCCACAGTGCAGACAATGTCATCGGCACCGATATGGTGGTTTATTCCGCCGCTATTTCCAAGGATAACGTGGAGCTGAATGCCGCTGCCTCCTACGGCATCCCCACCATCGAGCGCAGCGTGCTGCTGGGCTATGTGAGCCGCCTGTACAAGCAGAGCATCTGCGTCTCCGGCACCCACGGCAAGACCACGACCACTTCCATGATCACCACCGCGCTGGAGCTGGCAGGCCGCGACCCGTCCGCTGTCATCGGCGGCAAGCTGCCCCTCATCAACGGCTACGGCAAGGCCGGCAAGGGCGACGACATCGTGATCGAGTCCTGCGAGTTCGCCGAGACCTTCCTCAAGCTGACCCCCTATCTGTCCGTTGTGCTGAACATCGACAACGACCATCTGGATTACTACGGCAGCATGGGCGAACTGAAGTTCGCCTTCAAGCGCTTTGCCCTGATGACCAAGTTCATGATCTTTGCCAATGCGGACGACAAGAACACCATGGATGTCATGTACACGCTGGACCGCCGCGTGCGCACCTTTGGCATCCAGAACGACGGCGATTATCAGGCATTGAACGTGAACGAATACAAGCCCGGCTTCTTTGAGTTCGACCTGAAGGAGTGGAACAAGGTCACCGGCCATATCCGTCTGGCTGTGCCCGGCTACCACAACATTTACAATGCGCTTGCCATGTGTGCCGTCTGCCGCTTCATCGGTCTGACCGTGGAGCAGTGCGCCGATGCCGCCCTGAACTTTAAGGGTGCCGGCCGCCGCTTTGAGGTCTACGGCGAATGCAACGGTGCGTTGGTCGTGGACGATTATGCCCATCACCCCACCGAGCTGCGCGCCACCCTGACCACGGCCAAGGAAATGGGCTATAAGCGGCTGATCGCCGTCCACCAGCCGTTTACATACAGCCGCACCAAGATGCTGTTCAACGACTTTGTGGATGTGCTCAAGATCCCCGACATCACGGTGCTCACTCCCATCATGGGCAGCCGTGAGCCCAACGACCCCAGCATCACCAGCGCAAAGCTGGCTGCCCAGATCCCCGGCTCTGTTCTGGTGAACAGTCTGGAGGAGGCCGCTGATTGGGTCAAGCAGAACGCCCGGGAGGGCGATCTGGTCATCACCCTCGGCTGCGGCGACATCTACAAGGCCAGCAAGATGATGGTGGCTGAGCAGCCGTAATTTTCGCTTATCACAGCAGACAGCCCGGTGCGAAAGGGTTTCGCACCGGGCTGTTTTCATTTTCTCTGTCGATACTTCAAAGGGGTCTGCACCTCGGCACGGATCTTTCCCAGATAGGTGCGGGTCTGCTCTGCACCCTGCAGAATCGCTTCCACCTGCGCCCGCTGTTCCTCAGTCAGGTCATCCTCCGCCAGTAGCTCCGCGTTGCCCTCGATGATGGTCAGCGGCGTTTTCAGCTTGTGGGACAGCTGAATGATCTGCTCCCGCTGCCGCTGCTCCATGTCCCACTGCTTCTGCAGGCTGCCGGTCAATTCATCGCCCATGGTCTGCAATGCCTGCAAAGCGCTCTCATACTCCCGCACCTTCGCACCGGAAAACACGGCGCTGTCCAGATCCTTCCGCGCCACCGCCTGCGCGGCGGCGGTCAGCTTTTCGGTCTCCCGGGTCAGGAAGCGCCCGGTCCTGCGGGTGCTCCACACCACCGCGCCTACCAACAGCAGAATGCCCAGAATGCAGTGCACGGTCTGCATATCCGGCAGCACGCCCCGCAGCGCAGGGTCGGCGTAGGGCACGGCATAGTCAAATTGCAGCAGGCAAACCGTTCCGTCCTGCAATTTCGACGTCATATAATACTGTGTATAGCCAAAATGCCAGTGGGTTTTCCCCTGCCGGTTCTCCATTGCCCGCTGCAAGTGCCCGGCATCCATGTTGGTGGCCAGCACCTCGCTGCTGTCCGGCGCGGCAAACAGGGCGTACCGGCACAAGGAGTCCAGCTGGGTCTCATCAAAGGTGGCGACAGTCATACCCGGCAAAACGTCCTGTGCGGCCTTCTGGCAGGCCTGCGCGGCCTGATTCGCGGGCAGAAACAGCCCGCTGTTCTGGATCCACAACAGTAGCACCAGCAGCCACCCCACCGCGACCAGCAGGCAGGCCAGCGCCGTGCGCACCAGATATTGCAGCAGCACGCTACGCAGAGAAATCAGTCTTCGCTTTTCCATCGGTACCCCACGCCCCATACGGTATTAAGCAGCTTTTCCGGCTCCGGCACGCCCGCCGCCCGCAGCTTTGCCCGGATATTCTTGATGTGCTGGGTCACGGCGGTGTCGTTCGCAGTGCCGTCAATGCCAAAAACTGCTTCGTAAATTTGTTCCTTGGTAAAGGTCTGCCCGGCGTGCAGCGCCAGATACTCGCAGATGGCATACTCCGAGCGGGTCAAGGGCAGCGCCTTCCCCTCTACCGCCGCGCTCCGGGCGGTCAGGTCAAAGGCCACGCCGCTGCGCACCATCCGGTGTGCCGGGGTGCGGCTCTGCCGCCGCAGATGTGCCGCCACCCGCGCCCTCAGCTCAGCCACCCGGAAGGGCTTGGACAAAAAGTCATCTGCCCCGATACCCAGCCCCTCCAGCACAGCGGCCTCATCGGTGCGGGCGCTCAGAAACAGGATGGGCACTTCGGTCAGGCTGCGGATGCGCCGACAGACCGCAAAGCCATCCTCCCCGGGCATCATCACATCCAGCAGAATGCAGTCTGCCCAGCGGCAGAGCGCCTCGGTCAGCGCTCCGCCCGCCTGCCGCGTTTCTACCCGGTGGCCGTCCCGCTCCAGAGTGGTGCGGATCAGCTTGCAGAGCTCCAGATTGTCGTCCACGGCCAGAATATTCGCCACAAGATCACCTCAACACGTTATAAACAAGGCAGGATGCTCCATACAGCAGGTACACATGGGCGGGGTAGAACCAGTAGAACAGCCGCTTATGTCCGCTGCCACGCTGCCCATTGTACAGCAGCATCAGCAGCACCGCCGCTACGCCGAACCACTCGTAGTAGTCGGTGAACATCTGCGTCCACACAAAATCCGCCTGTCTGCAAAGCATCCCAAAGGTCGGCACAAAATCACATAGGAAAATGAGCACGGCCCATGCCGTCAGCTGTACGCGGCGATGCCCCCGCAGGGCATACAGCAGCACACCGCCCAGCAAAAAGCTCCAGCCGCCGTCCGTGATGGTTGTCCACATGGGCAGCGGGCTTGTAATGACAAAGGCCACGATCGTTGAAGCAATGGGCATCTCCTGTACCCCGGGGAAGAGCAGCAGAAATACTACCACCACATACGGCCAGCACAAAACGGCGGCAATGGCGCCAATGCCCTTTGTGAATTTTTTCTCCCGCAGCCAGTCAATGCCCTGCCAGACGATGCACAGCAGCACAAGATCCTGAAAAATAGCATTCTGCGGGTAGAAGCCATCCCCGCGCCGGAAGGCCTTGGCGTAAATCATAAAAAATTCCAGCGCCGCCATGGCTGCGCCGATAGCCCAGATGCGGATAAAATACCGCCTGCGGTCATGGGTATGGGCAAAGCCCTCTACCGTGCAGAACAGAAACAGCGGCGCACTGAGCCGCCCCAGCATACTGAACACCGTCGGGATGCAGCCGGTGAACTCGAAGAAATAATGAATGTGATCCAGTACCATCAGCACCAGTGCAATGGTCTTGAGCTGGGTACCGTCCAGCCCTTTTTTCGTCAATTTTTCCATACAGGCTCTCCTTTCCTTGTGCATTCAGTGTAACAGGAAAATCTGTAGAAAGTATAAGTTTCTGCCTTTATGATACTATTTTTTGCCCCAAAACGCAAACAAAAAAGCCCTAAGACTTTCATCTCAGAGCTTTCTGTTCAAGTCGGCGACTACCTATTTTCACGCGCCGTTTCCAGCGAACTATCTTCGGCACAAGTGAGCTTAACTTCTGTGTTCGGAATGGGAACAGGTGGAACCTCACCGTCATTGACACCGACCGATCTGACTGGCCTAGTATAACATACATGTTGTACTTTGTCCAGTGTTTCTTAGAAGGACGTGCCTTCAAAACTGAATAATCACTGCTAGCATTTTTTCGTTGACTCTCAGAGTCTCAAGCGAATTGTGGTCAAGCCCTCGACCTATTAGTACACGCTTGCTGAATGGATCGCTCCACTTACACATCGTGCCTATCAACCTTGTAGTCTTCAAGGGGTCTTACTTGTTTGAAACAATGGGATATCTTATCTTTGGGTCGGCTTCACGCTTAGATGCTTTCAGCGTTTATCCGATCCGTACATAGTTGCCCAGCTATGCTCTTGGCAGAACAACTGGTGCGCCAGAGGTACGTCCGCTCCGGTCCTCTCGTACTAGGAACAGCTCCCATCAAATATCCTGCGCCCACGACAGATAGGGACCGAACTGTCTCACGACGTTCTGAACCCAGCTCGCGTACCGCTTTAATTGGCGAACAGCCAAACCCTTGGGACCGAATACAGCCCCAGGATGCGATGAGCCGACATCGAGGTGCCAAACCTCCCCGTCGATGTGGACTCTTGGGGGAGATCAGCCTGTTATCCCCAGGGTAACTTTTATCCGTTGAGCGATGGCATTTCCACTCACATACCACCGGATCACTAACTCCAACTTTCGTTACTGCTCGACCCGTCAGTCTCGCAGTTAGGCTCGCTTCTGCGTTTGCACTCTTTTGCTTGATTTCCGTTCAAGCTGAGCGAACCTTTGAACGCCTCCGTTACTCTTTAGGAGGCGACCGCCCCAGTCAAACTGCCCACCTAACAATGTCCCCCGCCTTGATTCAAAGGCGCAGGTTAGAATTCCAATATCGCAAGGATGGTATCCCAACGGCCACTCCACAAGCGCCAAAGCACCTGCTTCCCAGTGTCCCATCTATCCTGTGCATGCAACATCGAAACCCAATATTAGGCTACAGTAAAGCTCCATGGGGTCTTTCCGTCTTGTCGCGGGTAACCGGCATCTTCACCGGTACTACAATTTCGCCGGGCGGGCTGTTGAGACAGTGCCCAAATCATTACGCCTTTCATGCGGGTCAGAACTTACCTGACAAGGAATTTCGCTACCTTAGGACCGTTATAGTTACGGCCGCCGTTCACTGGGGCTTCGATTCAATGCTTGCACATCTCCTCTTAACCTTCCAGCACCGGGCAGGCGTCAGCTCGTATACGTCATCTTTCGATTTAGCACAAACCTGTGTTTTTGGTAAACAGTTGCTTGGGCCGATTCTCTGCGGCTGCATTGCTGCAGCACCCCTTCTCCCGAAGTTACGGGGTCAATTTGCCGAGTTCCTTAACAACCCTTCTCCCGTTGGCCTTAGAATCTTCTTCCTACCTACCTGTGTCGGTTTGCGGTACGGGCACCGCAGAAATACACACAGCTTTTCTCGCCATCTTCCATCCCGGACTTCGGTACTAACTTCCCTCGATCGCTACCGGAACCAACACCCGGCTCCGAGACTTCATATGTGTCCCTGTGCTTAACTCTTTTGGTGGTGACGGAATCTCTACCGTCTGTGCATCGGCTACGCCGTTAGGCCTCACCTTAGCTCCCGACTAACCTGGAGCGGACGAACCTTCCTCCAGAAACCTGAGGCTTTCGGCCATGCAGATTCTCACTGCATTCGCGCTACTCATTCCGGCATTCTCACTTCTATACACTCCACAGCCGCTTACGCTACTGTTTCACCGCGTATACAACGCTCCCCTACCCAATACATTGCTGTATTGCCTAAGCTTCGGTGTCAGGTTTAGCCCCGTTAAATTCTCCGCGCAAAGACGCTCGACCAGTGAGCTATTACGCACTCTTTGAATGAGTGGCTGCTTCTGAGCCAACATCCTGGTTGTCTGCGTATCTTCACATCGTTTTCCACTTAACCTGACTTTGGGACCTTAGCTGTAGATCTGGGCTGTTTCCCTTTTGACAATGACATTTATCTGACACTGTCTGACTCCCAAGCATCAATACTCTGGCATTCTGAGTTTGATAAGCTTCGCTAACCTCTCGGCCGCTAGGCTATTCAGTGCTTTACCTCCAGGTATCTAACTTGAGGCTAGTCCTAAAACTATTTCGGGGAGAACCAGCTATCTCCGGGTTCGATTGGAATTTCTCCGCTACCCACAGTTCATCCGCCGCCTTTTCAACGGAGGTCGGTTCGGTCCTCCATGGAATTTTACTTCCACTTCAACCTGACCATGGGTAGGTCACCCGGTTTCGGGCCCATTATATGCAACTTAACGCCCTTTTCAAACTCGCTTTCGCTTCGGCTCCAGACCTTAAGTCCTTAACCTTGCTGCATACAATCGCTCGCCGGACCGTTCTACAAAAAGTACCCTATCACGCTTTGACGCGCTCTAGGTGCTTGTAGGCACAGGGTTTCAGGTTCTTTTTCACTCCCCTCCCGGGGTGCTTTTCACCTTTCCTTCACAGTACTATACGCTATCGGTCACTGGGTAGTATTTAGGGTTGGAGGGTGGTCCCCCCGTATTCCGACCAGGTTTCACGTGTCTGGCCGTACTCTGGAATTCGCTCGGCTCTTGTCGTTTTCACCTACGTGGTTTTCACACTCTCTGACCGGCCTTCCCATGCCGTTCGGTTAACAACTTAAGTCCTAAATGCGCTCCGTACCCCGAAAGTATTTCTACTCTCGGTTTGCCCTCTTCCGCGTTCGCTCGCCACTACTTACGGAATCTCGTTTGATGTCTCTTCCTCGCCCTACTTAGATGTTTCAGTTCAGGCGGTTCCCTCGATATACCTATTTTGAAGTTCAGTATAACGTACCTGAGTATGAACCCAGGTGAGTTTCCTCATTCAGAAATCTCCGGATCAATGCTTATTTGCAGCTCCCCGAAGCTTATCGCAGCTTATCACGTCTTTCATCGGCTCCCAGTGCCAAGGCATTCGCCCTGCGCCCTTGTTCGCTTGACCTTTCAAACGTTCTCTTGGAACATTTGGTATCCTCTTGATTCTCTCTTGCCAACGAAGATTATTGTTACCCTTCCTTTTGAAATTGTAATATTTCTTAAAAAGAACTTACTATAATCTTTGTTTCGCAGTTATTATTCAGTTTTCAAGGTACGTCTTTGAAGGTTCTTTCAAGCTTTCGCTCTTCAGGGCCCTCAAAATCGAACAATATCTACTCTGCTTGTTTGTTACCTGTCCGAAAGATCGTCATCTTTGATGTCGCTCTTTCGCCTGACTCCTTAGAAAGGAGGTGATCCAGCCGCAGGTTCTCCTACGGCTACCTTGTTACGACTTCACCCCAATCACCAGTTTTACCTTCGGCGGCGTCCTCCTTGCGGTTAGACTACCGACTTCGGGTCCCCCCGGCTCTCATGGTGTGACGGGCGGTGTGTACAAGGCCCGGGAACGTATTCACCGTGGCATGCTGATCCACGATTACTAGCAATTCCGACTTCGTGCAGGCGAGTTGCAGCCTGCAGTCCGAACTGGGACGTTGTTTCTGAGTTTTGCTCCACCTCGCGGTCTTGCTTCTCTTTGTTTAACGCCATTGTAGTACGTGTGTAGCCCAAGTCATAAAGGGCATGATGATTTGACGTCATCCCCACCTTCCTCCGTTTTGTCAACGGCAGTCTGGCCAGAGTCCTCTTGCGTAGTAACTGACCATAAGGGTTGCGCTCGTTGCGGGACTTAACCCAACATCTCACGACACGAGCTGACGACAACCATGCACCACCTGTCTCCTTGCTCCGAAGAGAAATACTGTTTCCAGCATCGTCAAGGGATGTCAAGACTTGGTAAGGTTCTTCGCGTTGCGTCGAATTAAACCACATACTCCACTGCTTGTGCGGGCCCCCGTCAATTCCTTTGAGTTTCAACCTTGCGGTCGTACTCCCCAGGTGGATTACTTATTGTGTTAACTGCGGCACTGAAGGGGTCAATCCTCCAACACCTAGTAATCATCGTTTACGGTGTGGACTACCAGGGTATCTAATCCTGTTTGCTACCCACACTTTCGAGCCTCAGCGTCAGTTGGTGCCCAGTAGGCCGCCTTCGCCACTGGTGTTCCTCCCGATATCTACGCATTCCACCGCTACACCGGGAATTCCGCCTACCTCTGCACTACTCAAGAAAAACAGTTTTGAAAGCAGTTTATGGGTTGAGCCCATAGATTTCACTTCCAACTTGTCTTCCCGCCTGCGCTCCCTTTACACCCAGTAATTCCGGACAACGCTTGTGACCTACGTTTTACCGCGGCTGCTGGCACGTAGTTAGCCGTCACTTCCTTGTTGGGTACCGTCATTATCTTCCCCAACAACAGGAGTTTACAATCCGAAGACCTTCTTCCTCCACGCGGCGTCGCTGCATCAGGGTTTCCCCCATTGTGCAATATTCCCCACTGCTGCCTCCCGTAGGAGTCTGGGCCGTGTCTCAGTCCCAATGTGGCCGTTCAACCTCTCAGTCCGGCTACCGATCGTCGCCTTGGTGGGCCGTTACCTCACCAACTAGCTAATCGGACGCGAGGCCATCTCAAAGCGGATTACTCCTTTTCCCTCTGCTCGATGCCGAGCCGTGGGCTTATGCGGTATTAGCAGTCGTTTCCAACTGTTGTCCCCCTCTTTGAGGCAGGTTCCTCACGCGTTACTCACCCGTTCGCCACTCGCTCGAGAAAGCAAGCTCTCTCTCGCTCGTTCGACTTGCATGTGTTAGGCGCGCCGCCAGCGTTCGTCCTGAGCCAGGATCAAACTCTTTATAAATGATATTTATCACTTAAAAGTGTTAAATCTTGTTCGCTCAGCACGCAATCGCTTGCGTCCTGTGTGAATTACTTTTGGAATTGTTTTAAGTGTTTTTCCAAACACATAAAGGTTCCTTACAAGTTTTTCGATATTGTTCAATTTTCAAGGTCCTGTGCGCCTCAGCCTTGCGGCTGACGACCTGCTTATTGTACCACCGAAGTGGTTTTTTGTCAAGCCTTATTTTTTAGAAGCTTTTGAACTTTCTGAACTTGGAGCGCTTCAAACATCTCAGTGTCAGCTGGTATTTTCTGCGTCTATTGGTTCTTTTCAAGGGCTTCCTGCTAAGGCTTCGGAAGTCATTCTTTTGCCTCAGCGCTTGGCGCTCAAGTATAATACCACACCCCCGCCTCCTTGTCAACACTTTTTTACAGATTTTTTCCATTCTTTTTTGCGTTCACCCCAAAACAGCAGCAAACCGCAGGGAAAACTGTGCCGCAGCTGCGGCGGGCAGTCGCCTGCTCTATAATAAATATAAATACATATATAGTCCTTGTTTTCTTGACAAGGCGGCGGGCAGAACGTATTATGGAGTCATCCCCGTATCCTGTGTAAGGTAGCTATACTTATTCTATAAAGGAGAAGCGCCATGTCCTGTGTCAACATCCGCGGCTGCTGCATCGGTGAGGGCCGCCCCAAAGTTATTATTCCTATTATAGAGCCCACGGAAGCCGCCATTCTGGAAAAGGCCGCCGAGTTTTCCACATTGCGCGCCGATTGTGTGGAATGGCGCATCGATTGCTTTGAAGGTGCAAAAGACTTTCCGTCCATCGTGCACTGCGCTGCAAAGCTTCGCGTTGTCTTGAAGGACAAACTGCTTCTTTTCACTTTCCGCACAAAGGCCGAGGGCGGCAAAGTCGCTCTGGCTCACGAAGAGTATCTTCATTTTATCCGCACCGTTCTTGCCACCGACTGCGCCGATCTGATCGACATTGAATTTTTCACTGCGGGCGCAGAGCTTCCTGCGCTGATCGAAGAAGCCCACACCGCCGGGGCTGCAGTGGTGTGTTCCAGCCACGACTTCCATAAAACACCTCCTCGCACGGAGCTTGTCTCCCGCATGCTGCAGATGCAGCGGGCCGGTGCCGACCTGCCCAAACTGGCTGTGATGCCCCAGAGCCGCACCGACGTGCTGGAGCTTCTGGCTGCCACCGCTGAAATGGCCGACCGGCATCCGGAAACACCGGTCATCACCATGAGCATGGGAGCGCTGGGCGCGGTGAGCCGTCTGGCTGGGGAGACTTTCGGCTCTGCCATGACCTTTGCCAACCCCGGGCAGGCCAGTGCCCCGGGGCAGGTTTCGCTGGAGGTCGTAAACGAAGTATTGGATGCACTGCATTTATAAATCCAGAAAGGAGCTTTTATGAAAAAGCAGTATTCTGCTCTCTCAGAACTTCTTTTGCGAAGTATTTTTTACACGCTTATCAATTATGTGCTTCTCAGCATGGTGCTGTCTTTTCGGCTTCATTGGAGCTCCATTCTGTTTTCTGCTGCCATGCTGTGGTTTGCCTTGGATTATTCAAAGGCCATCCAGCAGTTGACCGGCAAACGGCTTCTCGCAGACCTTTTGTGGCTTAGTTGCATTCTCATCAGCACATTTATTGCATTCTTTGTCGGGTACATTCAAGGCTCGTTCGCATCATTTTAACGAAAAAGACCGGAGCTGTAGGTCGCACTTACAGTTCCGGTCTTTCTTTTTATGTCACAAAGAGATGATTATGCCAGCTTGGCTTCCAGACGGGTGCGGATGGCCTTGATAAAGCCCTCGCTGTCCACGGCGGTGGGGGTGATGCCCTCAGCCAGACCGCACAGGTCTTTCGTCATGATGCCGTCGTTCAGAGTCTGCAGGCTGGCAGCTTCCAGTGCTTCGCCAAACTTCACCAGCTCCGGCAGGCCGTCCAGTTCACCGCGCTTCTTGAACGCGCCGGACCATGCAAAGATGGTAGCCATGGGATTGGTGGAGGTCTTTTCGCCCTTCAGATACTTATAGTAATGGCGGGTGACAGTGCCGTGGGCGGCCTCGAACTCGTACTTGCCGTCCGGGCTGACCAGCACGCTGGTCATCATAGCCAGAGAGCCAAAGGCGGTGGAGACCATATCGCTCATCACGTCGCCGTCGTAGTTCTTGCAGGCCCAGACAAAGCCGCCCTCGCTGCGAATGACGCGGGCAACGATATCGTCGATAAGACTGTAGAAGTAGGTGATGCCTGCAGCCTCGAACTTTGCCTTATACTCGGCATCGTACACCTCCTGGAAGATATCCTTGAAGGTGTGGTCGTACTTCTTGGAGATGGTATCCTTTGCGCCGAACCACAGGTCCTGCTTCACATCCAGTGCGTAGTTGAAGCAGCTGCGGGCAAAGCTGCGGATGGAATCGTCCTTGTTGTACTGGCCCTGCAGAACGCCTGCGCCCTCAAAATCAAAGACGGTGGCACGCTGCTCAGAGCCATCGGCACCGGTGAACACCAGTTCAGCCTTGCCGGCGCCCGGGATGCGGAACTCGGTGCACTTGTACACATCGCCGTAGGCGTGGCGGGCAATGGTGATGGGCTTTTTCCAGTTTTTGACCACCGGCTTGATGCTGTCGATCATGATGGGTGCACGGAACACGGTGCCGTCCAGCACCGCGCGGATGGTGCCGTTGGGGCTCTTCCACATTTCGTGCAGCTTGTACTCGTCCATGCGCTGGGCGTTGGGGGTGATGGTGGCACACTTGACCGAAACGCCGTACTTCTTGTTGGCAAGGGCGGCATCCATGGTCACCTTATCTGCGGTAGCGTCGCGGTTGGGCAGGCCCAGATCATAGTATTCGGTCTTGAGGTCCACAAACGGAAGGATCAGTTCGTCCTTGATCATCTTCCACAGAATGCGGGTCATTTCGTCGCCGTCCATCTCGACGAGGGGCGTGGTCATTTTGATCTTTTCCATAGCAGAGTTCCCTTTCCTCTCTTGCGGTTTGTTTTCAGCCCCGCGCAGCCGATCGCCGCGCCGGAGCGGTTCGGCTTGTTTATTTGCGGTAGGCCGCCGCCAGCTTTTCAAGGGCCGGCAGGCTGCGCTGTACCTTCTCGGTGTCGATGCAGTAGGCAAGGCGCACATAGCCCTTGACGCCAAAGCTGTCGCTGGGCACCAGCAGCAGGTCAAACTCCCGGGCCTTTCTGCAGAAGGCGTTGGCGTCCTCTTCCAGCGCCTTCGGGAAAATGTAGAAGGTGCCGCCGGGACGCTCCACCTCAAAGCCCAGCGCGGTGAGCTTATCGTACAACAGGTTCATGTTGGTCTCATACACGCTCAGATCGCTGGTCACATCCTGACAGCGGCTTACGGCCCGCTGGATGATGCTGGGCGGGCAGTTGTGGCCGGTGAAGCGGGAGATCTGGGCCATCATGTCCACAAGGATGTCCTCGCCTTCACAGCCCGGACGCACCGCCACATAACCAAGGCGCTCGCCGGGCAGGCTCAGGCTCTTGGAATAGGAGAAGCAGGTGAGAGTGTGGGGGTAGAAGGCCGCCGGGTAAGGCACCTTTTTGCCGTCAAATGCGATATCCCGGTAGGGCTCATCGCTGACAAGGAAGATGTTGTGGCCGAATGCCCGGCTCTTTTCGGTCAGGATCTCTGCCATGCGGGTGAGCGTCCCGGCAGAGTAGACCACACCGGTGGGGTTGTTGGGGGTATTGATGAGCACCGCCGTCACCTTCTCGGTGAGCATCTGTTCAAAGGCATCCAGATTGGGCTGGAAGGTCGGTGCCTGCGGCGGCACCACCTTGAGCACCGCCCCGGTGCCCGCCACATAGGGGCCGTACTCCGGAAAGTAGGGTGCAAAGGTCAGCACCTCATCGCCGGGCCGGGTCACTGCGCGGATGGCATGGGCGATGGCACCCGCCGCACCGGTGGTGGGGAAGATGTGCTTCTGCTCATAGGGCAGGCCAAAGGTCTTTGTCAGGTGCGCTGCCACATCGGTGCGGAAGCCCGGGTCGCCCTGACTGGGGCAGTAGCCGTGCAGGTTTACCGGTTCCTCGTTGGCCAGCAGGTCCTGCATGGCGGCAGTGAACTCCTTCGGGCAGGGCACGCTGGGGTTGCCCAGCGAGTAATCGAACACATTCTCATATCCGATCTCTGCGGCACGCTGTTTGCCGTACATGAAGGTCTCGCGGATGACGCTCTTATTGCCGAGCATCGCGCGGTAGGTCTCATTCAGCATAATACTTCCCCCTGAGAGTTTATTTGTGGGCAGCCGTATAGCTCTGCTCCACCTTGATGATGCAGCTGTAGGCTGCATCCTGTTCCTTGATGAACTGTTCCAGCTGAGTCAGCAGTTCTACCTTATCCCCTGCATAGCCTGCCGGCAGCACCAGATCGAACAGCACGTTGGTGTGGGTCCTGCCCGGCACGATGCGCAGATCGTGCAGAGAAAGCTCCGGGTCCATCTGACGCAGCTTTTCGGTCAGACGGGCACGCAGCACCCCCACTGCGGCGTCCGAGGTGACGATGGGATCGTAGTGGATGGTCACCATGAGGTTGTCGTTTTTAAAGAAGTCCCGTTCGATGTTGTCGATCAGGTCGTGTGCCTCCAGCGGGTCCTGCTCGGCGGGCAGCTCCACATGCAGGGAGGCGAACTGGTGTCCCGGGCCGTAGTCGTGCACCATCAGGTCATGCATTCCCAGCACGCCGGGATAGGAGAGCACCTTCTGCTCGATGTGGTCCACCAGATCCTCGCTGGGGCTTTCGCCCAGCAGCGGGCTGAGCGTATCCATCACAAGGCCCCAGCCGGAGATCAGGATGAACGCCGCCACGCCTACGCCCATCAGACCGTCCAGCACATCCCAGCCGGTCACGCGGCACAGCACTGCGGCAATGAGCACCGCGCCGGTGCTCAACACATCGTTGCGGCTGTCGGCAGCAGTGGCAATGAGGGTCTCGGAGCCGATGATGCGCCCGATGGTGCGATTGAAGCCGCTCATCCACAGCTTGACGAGGATGGACGCCGCCAGCACTGCCACCGTGAGCCAGCTGAACATCACCGGGGTGGGGTGCAGCACCTTGACCACCGATTCCTTCAGCAGCGAAAAGCCGATGCCGAGAATGGTCACGCTGACTGCCAGCCCCGCCAGATATTCATACCGGGCATGGCCAAAGGGGTGCTCTGCGTCCGGGGCCTTGGCGGCCAGCTTGAAGCCCACCAGACTGACCACGTTGGACGAGGCGTCCGACAGGTTGTTCAGGGCATCTGCCATGATGGCAATGGAGCCGAACAGGGTGCCCACGGTCAGCTTGCCCAGACACAGCAGCAGGTTGCACGCCATACCCACCCAGCAGGCAAGGTTGCCATAGGCGGCGCGCACCTTAGGGTCCTGCGCATGGTCGGGCTGACGAATGAAAAGACGGATCAAAAACTGAGTCATAACGGTCCTCCATGGGCAGCGCTGGACACCTGCATACCCGGTTATCGCTTATAGTATAGCATTTCGCTTTATCGTTTTAAAGTATTTTCCGTAAACTTTTGCCCGGTATAGAAAGACCCCGGCAGAGCGGGATGCCCTGTCGGGGAGCTTTATGGGAACGGTAAACCGGGATTCTCGGATGAATTACTTCTCAGAAGGCTTGCTCAGGTCCACGCTGCGGATGATCTTGCGCACCGGCAGGATGCTCTTGGCGTTCATGGACAGCTCGTCCACGCCCATGCGCAGGAAGGTCTCGGTGAGGGCGGTGTCTGCGCCCAGCTCACCGCAGATGCCCACCCAGATGCCGTGGCGGTGGCCCGCCTCAATGGTCATCTTGATGGCGCGCAGCACAGCGGGATGGTGCGGGTTGAAGAACGGCTCCAGCTTTGCGTTCTGGCGGTCCAGCGCGCAGGTGTACTGGGTCAGGTCGTTGGTGCCGATGGAGAAGAAGTCGCACTCAGCAGCCAGCTCGTCCGCGATCAGCACAGCGGCGGGGGTCTCGATCATGGTGCCGACCTCGATGTTCTGACCCATCTTGACACCCTCAGCGGTCAGCTCCGCACGGCACTCTTCCAGAACAGCCTTGGCGTCCTGCAGCTCCCGCAGGCTGGTGATCATGGGGAACATGATGCTCATGTTGCCGTAGGCAGAAGCACGCAGCAGAGCGCGCAGCTGGGTCTTGAAGAAGTCCCTGCGGGTCAGGCAGATGCGGATGGCGCGGTAGCCCAGAGCGGGGTTATCCTCGTGATCCAGCTTCATGTAATCAACGGTCTTATCGGCACCGATGTCGCAGGTGCGGACGACCACCTTGCGGGGAGCCAGACTCTCCACCACCTGCTTGTAGGCCTCGAACTGGTAGTCCTCGGTGGGGAAGTCCTTGCAGTTCAGATAGACGAACTCGGTGCGGAACAGGCCCACGCCGCCGGCGTCGTTCTGCTGCACAGCGCCCACATCGCTCATGCCGCCGATGTTGGCAAAGACATTGATGGTCTTGCCGTCCAGCGTGGTATTGGGCTTGCCCTTCAGCTCCTGCAGCAGGGCCTGCTTCTTCTGATCTTCCTGCTGGCGCTTCTTCAGGCTCTTGAGCAGGTCGGGGGTGGGGTCAACGTAAACGCAGGCATTGTAGCCATCGATGACCGCCATCTTGCCGTCCCAGTCGTCCTGAATATCCTTGCACTGGATCAGGGCGGGGATGTTCATGCTGCGGGCCAGAATGGCAGTGTGGCTGTTGGAGCTGCCCTCCCGGGTGATAAAGCCCAGCAGCAGGCTCTTATCCATGCGGACGGTCTCAGACGGGGCCAGATCCTCCGCGACCAGAATGCTGGGCTCGGTACCCTGCAGGCTGGCATTGTCCACCCCCTGCAGGATGTCCAGCATGGCCTGCGCAATGTCCAGCACATCGGCGCTGCGGGCCTGCAGATACGGGTCGTCCATGGCGGCAAACACCGCAGCCTGATTGTTGCCGGCGGTCTTGACGGCGTACTCGGCGCACATCTTCTGCCCGTTGATGATCTCCTTGATGGCGTCCACAAAGTCGTCGTCATCCAGCATCATGGCGTGGATGTTGAACACCTCGGCGATGTCCTCGCCGGCTTCTGCCAGTGCCTTTTCGTACAGGGCGGTCTGCTGCTCAATGGCCTTCTGGCGGGCAGCTTCAAAACGCTCCAGTTCTGCGGCAGTATCTGCCACAGGGGCGGTGGAAATAGCGGTATCTTTTTTCTTATAGATCTTCAGCTTGCCAATGGCGATGCCATTGAGTACGCTTTTGCCGGTGCCTACCTGCATTGCACACTACTCCTTCTTCATCTGTGCCGGGGCCACACTGCTCCGACAGTCCAAAAAAGCCCCCGCAGCTCACCCGCGAGGGCCTTCCTCATGTTAACTGCGGAATCAGACGTTCTCGGTCAGGAACTTCTGGACAGCTGCAGCTGCAGCTTCCTCATCGTCACCCTCGACCTTGATGGTAACGGTCTCACCCTGCTTGACGCCCATGCCCATCAGAGCCATCAGCTTGCGCATATCACAGCTCTTGCCGTCCTTTTCAAGGGTGACGCTGCTGGCAAAGCCCTTGACGGTCTTGACGAGCAGGCCGGCGGGACGAGCGTGGATGCCGCATGCATCCTTAACGGTATACTGGAATTCCTTCATAATCATTTTCTCCTTACTTAGATCCCGTGCGGCGCTTCTGCACCTGCGCCAGACGCAGCCCAGCTGCGGCACGGTTGATACTTCTATTATAAACCCTAGTCGGAAATTTTTCACCATTTTATATTGCTAATTTTTTATGCAAAATTTTGGTACAATTGAACATACAAATGCGACAAAAATGCACAGATTTCACTTTTTCTTCCGCTTGTGCGCAAATTTTAGGCATTTTGCCCTTTGGCTTTGCAGCAGGAGCCAAAGGCATTTCCAGCTGTCCCCGGTTTTTGCGGGTCATTCCGGTGCTCATTCCACCGGGTAGCCTTCCGCATCCAGCGGCAGTTCTGTATACGGCACCGCCTGCGGGGCAGCGTCCGGCTCACCGGAGGTCTGCTGTGCTTCGTCGGTCAGTTCCTCGTCGTGGCGCTCGCCCCAGTCACCGCTGTAATCCTCGCCGGAGGTCTGCTGTGCTTCTGCCTCTGCCATGGCGGCCTGCATGTCTTTCAGGCCCACCACCACGCCGGAAGGCCGTTCCTGCAGATAGGCCCCCACAGCCTTTTTCTTATACACCAGCAGCACGCCGTAGCGGCTGGTCTCGCCGCTGCTGGCTGCCGGGATCAGGGCCGTCCATTTCTCCACCGTCTTGCCCTTATAGCGAGCAAGATCCATGCCGCTCTGCTGCACCACCCCGTTGAAGGCCGAAAAGCTGTCATCCCATTTGCGGGGGATCTTTACCTTATCTGCCGTGATGGACGCGCCGTCCACATCCAGACCATAGCCGGTGAACCAGGTCTGGATATCCTGCGCGCTCTCGATCCGGTTCACCGCCGCCGAGACCGCAACAGTGCGCTGGCTGATGAACCGGCCCAGAAGAGCGCTGCACACCACCAGTGCGCAGCACATGGCGCCAAGACCCAGTTTTTTCAGGCTCGTTTTGCTCAGTGTAACTACAAACATATCCCCATGCCTCCCCAGCCTGTTTATTGCTCTGAGAACAATTTATTCAGAGTCCGGGCAGGTTATGACGATTTAAAACGCCCACCGCCCCTCTGGCGAAGAGGAACGATTTTCGGTTTTGCCAAGGGCCCCCTCCGTGAGAGGGCTGTCTGCGGAGCAGACTGGAGGAGTTTGATAAGATGCAGTTTCCCTTCACGGCCTCTCCCGTGAAAAAGTAAATCCGAAAAGCCCGCAGGCTTTTCGGATTTACTAATTATAAAATAATATTTCCGCTGATATTGCAACGGCGACGACTGCGGCCTGCGGCCAAAGACTTCCCCCGGCCGGGGGAAGATGTCGCATAGCGACAAAAGAGGGAATGCAGGGAGGAGCTGTTGGGGCCGTGGCCAGCAGGATGCAAGGCCCGCTCAAGGGCCGTAGTAGCCGCTGGGTGCCACAACTCGTCCAGAGCGAAGCGGAGACAATTCTAAATCAAATTTTTCTCAATGCGCCTTCACAAAATCCTCCGGCGAGACTTCGCCGTTCTGGCGGAGCACCTGTTTCAGCACCTGCATCACGCCGTATTCCCGATGGGACGGTGCCAGAAACGGCACCTGCGTCCGCAGCGGCTCGCTGCCATTTTCCATCAGGAAGCCGTACTTTGCGGTGGTGAGCATCTCGGCATCGTTGTAGGTGTCGCCAAAGGCCATCATGCTGTCGGCCGGAATGCCCAGCAGTGCGCCCACCTTCGCCAGTGCTGCGCCCTTGTGCACACCGGGGTTCATCACGTCCACCCAGTTTCTGCCTGCCACCGCCACCGAGAATGCACCGCCATTTCCGGTGTGGAATGCGCCGTAGGTCCGGTCGAAGGCTTTCTGCGAGTCGTCGTTGGGCAGATAGATGGTAAACTTATCCGCCGCCGCTTCCACAGCGGTCAGGTCATCCACGTACTCCACCCGGGTGTAGAAGTTCTTGAACACGGCATCGTATCCTTCATCCCGCTTTTCCGCGTAGGCCGCCTGCAGTCCGCACAAAAGGCCCACATCTCCGGCCTGCTTCGTGCTCCGGGCCAGCTGCCGCCAGCCTTCAGCAGGCATTTCGGACACAAACAGATCCTTGCCCTTCCAGCGGGCTGCACCGCCGTTATCGCCAATGAGGATGATCTCCTCCAGCAATTCCGGGAACATGGTCTCCAACGTATAAAGCGGTCTGCCGCTGGCAGCGGCAAACAGAATGCCCTGCCCGGCCAATGCGCGGATCGTTTCCGCAAAATCCGGCGGGAGCTGGCTGCGTTCGTCCAGAAGGGTCGCATCCATGTCCGACGCGATCAGGCGAATGTGGTCCATAGGTTCCTCACTTATCCCTTATCCAATGTAGCTGATGTTCACATCCATATCGCCCTTATAGCCGGGCAGACGTGCCGTGCAGGTGCCCTGCCACAGTGCGCAGTCGATGGGGCTGCTGGCAACGCCATAATGTGCGTTCCAGATGGTATACTTTTTCAGGCTGTTCAGATTGATACGCTTGCGGTACCACAGGGTAGAGGCGTACACGCCGGGCTTGTAGCCCTGTGCCTTGACCTCCTCACAGAAGGCGATGGCGCACTTGGTGCGGTCCTCCATACCCAGACCGTCTGCGCGGCCGGAGCCGTTGGAAGCGCCGGACGCCTCGGTGTCAAAGAAGATGGGGTAATCCAGCTTGCGGCCGTTCAGCACATAGGCGCAGGCAAAGGCTTCCTCCTTGGCTTCCGCTTCGGTGGTGGCCTGACTGAAGAAGTACACGCCCACCTTCAGGCCTGCGTTCTTCACATTGGTGAAATGTTCCTCAAACATGGGGTCCAGCACCAGCGTACCGGCCGCACCATAACCGCGGTAGCCGATGCGGACGATGACAAAGCTGACGCCTGCCTTTTTGATCTTCGCCCAGTCCACATTTTTCTGATACTTGGAAACATCCACGCCGAAGGTCTTGCCCTTTTCCAGCACGCCGTCCGCATTGAAATAATAGAGTTTATTGTCGATGCACTGGATGCCGGTCACCGGCTTGTTGGTGCTCTGGCTGTAGTAGTAGGTCTTGCCGCCGGAGGTGCGCCAGCCGGAGTAGGCCGGCTCCGGCTGGGTCTCGTCTTTTTTGCCCAGCCAGCCAAACAGGAAATTGAACAGCCAGCTGAAAAAACCGTTCTCATCGCTCAGGTCGATGCACTGAGCTTCGGCGGCATCCATGGCACCGGCATCCAGTGCGGCACGGATCTCCTCCGGGGTCAGTACAACGCTGTTTTCCGGGGTGTGCTGATTCGTGCTGTTTTCTTCGGCTTCTGTGGCCTGTACGGGCGGTGCCTCCGGGTCCTCGGCGGCCAGCTCCGGCGTCTCCGGCTGCAGGGTGGGCATATCCGCCTCCTGCACCGTCCCGGCAGACGCTGCCGCTTTCTCCGGCTGTGCAGCCAGTGCCAGCGGTACGCTCATCGAAAAGGCAAGTGCCGCCACCAGAACTGCCGCCGCACTGCGGACCTTGAACTTGTTCCAGAACATTTTTTTCATGCTGTGCTCCAAACTTTCTGAATTTATCGGGATGCCGCCCTCGCAGAGAGCAGCATTTCATATTTCGGATACGGTTCCAGTATACACCCGCAGACAAGCTTCCGTCAATTGCCGCTCCTGTGCCGTGCGCCCTCTGCGCTGCCCAAGACCCCGTACCAGAAAATGCTCCAAAACAGATACGTCTGCACCGGCAAAAACATTGCACAAAGCCAAAAATTGCAGATATTTCCAGTAAAATCAGCGTTTCATCTTGCTGTCTTGACATGTGTATGGTATTATACTTGACATGCAGTTTTTGCATTGAATCAACCATCTTGAAACAGAAAGGCAGTTTCTCATGTCAAATGTGAAAGATTTCTTAAAACGCAAGGATATCGTCATCACCCCGCAGCGCTATCTCATTGAGGCGCTGGGTGCCATGGCACAGGGCCTGTTTGCCAGCCTGCTGATCGGCACCATCATCAAGACGCTGGGCCAGCAGACCGGTCTGGACGTGCTGGTGGATCTGGGCGGCTACGCCACCGCCATGAGCGGCCCCGCCATGGCCTGTGCCATCGGCTGGGCACTGCACTGCCCGCCGCTGGTGCTGTTCAGCCTGATCACCGTGGGCTATTCGGCCAACGCTCTGGGCGGTGCAGGCGGCCCGCTGGCCGTGCTCATCATCGCCATCGCGGCTTCCGAGCTGGGCAAGGCCGTAAGCAAGGAGACCCGCGTGGACATCCTCGTGACCCCGCTGGTGACCATTTTTTCCGGCGTGGGCCTTTCCATGCTGATCGCCGCCCCCATCGGTGCCGCTGCAAGTCAGGTGGGCACCCTGATCATGTGGGCCACCGAGCAGGCCCCGCTGGTCATGGGCATTCTGGTGTCCGTCATCGTGGGCGTTGCACTGACTCTGCCCATTTCCTCCGCTGCCATCTGCGCCGCGCTGGGTCTGACCGGCCTTGCCGGCGGTGCTGCCGTGGCAGGCTGCTGCGCCCAGATGATCGGCTTTGCCGTGATGAGCTACAAGGAAAACGGTGTGGGCGGTCTGGTGAGTCAGGGCCTTGGCACCAGCATGCTGCAGATGGGCAACATCGTCAAGAACCCCCGCATCTGGATCGCACCCACGCTGGCCAGTGCCATCACCGGCCCGCTGGCTACCTGCGTGTTCCACTTTGAGATGAACGGTGCCGCCGTGTCCTCCGGCATGGGCACCTGCGGTCTGGTGGGCCAGATCGGCGTGTACACCGGCTGGGTCAGCGACATTGCCTCCGGCGCCAAGACCGCCATCACCCCCATGGACTGGGCTGCAATGGTGCTGCTGTGCTTTGTTCTGCCCGCCGTGCTGAGCGTGATCTTCTGCGAGATCGAGCGGAAGATGGGCTGGATCAAAGAGGGCGATCTGAAGCTGAACTAACTTTTAGAATTGTCTCCGCTTCGCTCTGGACGAGTTGTGGCACCCAGCGGCTACTACGGCCCTTGAGCGGGCCTTGCATCCTGCTGGCCACGGCCCCAACAGCTCCTCCCTGCATTCCCTCTTTTGTCGCTATGCGACATCTTCCCCCGGCCGGGGGAAGTCTTTGGCCGCAGGCCGCAGTCGTCGCCGTTGCAATATCAGCGGAAAAATATTTTTATATATAGCAACGCCGGAATGACTGCGGTCATTCCGGCGTTGCCTTTTCACGATAAGGGGCCGGGCGGTGAACAGCCTTTTGCTACCGTCAGCCTGCAGCTGTCGCGCAGCAGATGGAGCACAAACTTGCCCACACGGTTCGTCGCGTAAGCGACTCAAAATCGGCGCAACACAAAAAATCCTCTAGCGCAGCGACTTGGATTTTTTGTATGGAGCCCATCTGCTTTGAGATTATTAAGGGCGAGCAGCCCTTAATTCGTGCCTCCCGCGCCTCGAAAGTAGCGGAGACCTTGCCGCGCTGAACACGCGGCATTTGCTGCGCAAACCGGTCTGCGGCTTAAAAGCCCCACTGGGGCTTTCATGCCCTGCGGGCACCGCCGTCCTTTCTGGTTCTCTTTTGGCACGCAAAAGAGAACGTACCCAGCGGCGATACATTTTTTCAAAAGCCATTAAACCCAACCCACACGACTACGCTCTGCACAGGAAGCGCTCAAACGATCCGTTTCCCGTCCAGCACCGCCTGCGTAAGGGTATCGCCTTCATACACCAGCTTGAGGGAGAAATAAGGCCGGTCCTCATTCAGCAGCCGGAAGAAGATCTTGTCGCCCTCCCAGATGGGCAGGCCGGTCACCTTCTCCTTCGGCACCCATTCCAGCACGCCCTCCCTGCAGGCGCTGTCCCGCACCATTTCGCCTTCCCAGCGGTCGGCGGTATACAGATGGATGAACTCGGTCATGTTGCCCCAAATAAAGGTCAGCAGGCCCCGGGCGCGGAAGCGCTTCAAAGTCAGGCCAGTCTCCTCCTTCACTTCCCGCAGCAGACAGTCCTCCGGGCTTTCAAACCGCTCAAACTTTCCGCCTACACCGATCCATTTGTCGTGGTTGTAGTCGTCCTGCTTTTTGATGCGGTGCAGCATCAGGTAGGCATCCTCCCGTTCCAAATAACACAGCGTGGTGCTGAAAATGGGAAATTCCGGGTTCATGAAGGCTCCTAGATTCATTGCGTTCTCCTTTTGATCTTGTTTTTGTGGAAAATGCCGTTTTACGCTGCGGCCCCTCCCGTGAAAAAGCACCCCGGCAAAGCCCGCAGGCTTTGCCGGGGTGCAAACCAAAAATAACTTTTTCCTCTGAATATGCCAGAGCAACGCGGCGGCAATTTAAAGTCATTGTCCCTTCCGGCTTGCTCTTCCCTTGCCCGCATTGTTCAGCTTGCGCACAAGGTCGTTCTGATGCTTGCGCTGGCTGGGCGTGGGCTGCGGGTCTTTGGCCTCCTCGGCACGGCGTCCGCTCTGGGCGGCGTCCGGGTCGATGCGTTCCAGCGTCCATTCCTGATTGCCGCCGGCCACAAAGTTCCAGATCTGGGCCTGTGCGCCGTTGGCGGTGTTCATGCCCACAAGGTCGATGTATTTATCCGCCAGCACATTGCGGATGCGGGTGCGCCCGCTGCGGGTGGGCTCCAGCGCCCAGCACTGACTCAGCCCGCTGGTGCGGCCCCACTGGTGCAGCCATGTGCCCTCCACCACACCGCCAAGGGCCAGATCCATCATCTTGCCGGTAAAGCGGTTGCAGATGCGCCAGCGGCCCTCGCCCGCATCCACGAACTGCCACTGCTGCCACGGATGGCCTGCATAGCTCCACAGCTGGATGGCCGCGCCATTCTCGGTGTTGAAGTTCTTTACTTCCAGCACCTTTCCATTGGGGGCTTTGATGATATAAAATTCATTTTCCAGAATGACTGCCTGCGATGCCTTTGCCATAGAGCACGACTCCTTTCCAGTTTGGTAGCCCTATTATAACGTATTTGTCCTTTGGCAGCAAGGATGCTTTTCCATAATCTTTTTACGTTTTATTGTGCATTTTGACATGATTCCCGCAACGATAACGTTTACGCGCAACAAAACCGTCTCTGCAGGGAATTTCTTTACACTCCGGCCCGTCTTGTGATACAATAAAGGCACACGCTTTTAGGGAGGGATTTGGAATGACCAACGAAACCTTGGAAACCATTAAGAGCCGCCGCAGCTGCCGTGCCTATAAGCCGGAGCAGATCACCGACGAAGAGCTGAATGCCGTGCTGGAAGCCGGCACCTACGCCGCCAGTGCCATGGGCCGCCAGAGCGCAAAGATCGTGGTGGTGCAGGACGCTGCCACCCGCGCCCAGCTCACCCGCATGAACGCCGCTGTCATGGGCAAGGACACCGACCCCATGTACGGCGCTCCCACCATTCTGGTGGTGCTGGCCGATGCCGGTTCCAAGAATGCCGTGCAGGACGGCAGCCTTGTCATGGGCAATCTGATGCTGGCCGCAGCCTCGCTGGGGCTGGGCAGCTGCTGGATCAACCGCGCAAAGGAAGAGTTTGAATCCGACGAGGGCAAGGCCCTGCTCCGGCAGTGGGGCATCGAGGGTGATTGGGTCGGCGTCGGCCACTGCATTCTGGGCTATCCTGCTGCAGATTCCAAGCCCGCCGCCCCCCGCAAGCCGGATTATATCGTAAAAGTATAAGGAGAACTATGAAGCCTGATTACAAGCTGGTCGCCAAGGCCAAATACATCCACGCCACCGCCGACCTTGCCAGCGAGCTCTGGCACGAGGTGTACAAGCGCTACTATCCCGCAAAGCAGCTGGACACTCTTGTGGAGGAGCTGCAGAGCGCAGACGCCATCGAAGCGGACATCGACAACGATGTGAACTATTTTCTGGTCGTTCTGGGCGGCAAGACCATCGGCTACTTTGCGTGGAAGATGGAGAACACCGCCCTGCATCTGATGCACCTGTACCTCAAGCCCGAATACCGCGGCAAGGCACTGGGCCGGGACATTGTGCTCTCCTGCGAGCGGCTGGCCCGCGGCGAGGGCAAGGGCCGTGTGTGGTGCACCGTGCACGCCAAGGCCCTGCCGGTGCAGCAGTTCTTCAAGGCACTGCGCTACCGCAATTTAAAGCCTGCCGAGCAGGATACCGGCACCGTTCCCCGGGACGAAGTGGTGTTTGAGCATACTCTGGGCTGATTTTGCTGTCGGAAAACCGCAAAATGCTATTGAATTTTTTCTTCGTTTGTTCTACACTAATGTAGTGTAATAAAGTGCCTGCCTGTGGGCGGCATCTGCAAAGAAGGAGAACGACATGGCAAAAGATCATCCTACCGGTCAGTCCGGTCTGTATCAGGCATTTTTGCAGCTCAAGACCCCGGAACAGTGCTACCGCTTTTTACAGGATGTGTGCAGCTATTCCGAGCTGAGCGCAATGGAGCAGCGCTACAACATTGCCGAAATGCTGGTGGACAAACGCATCTACACCGAGATCATGGATAAGACCGGTGCGTCCAGTGCCATCATCAGCCGGGTCAGCCGGGTGCTCAGTGCCGACGACAGCGTGCTGCGCAGCCTGCTGGAAGCGGAAAAATCTGCCGGCAAAACCAAAAAATGAGAAGCTGTGCCGCGTGCCGCCCGGAGCGGCATGCGGTTTTTTTGTCATCCGACCGGGAAGCAGCCGGTTCCCGCCGCGCGGGGATCCTGCGCTGCCTTTCTCCGGAGAAAACCTTCACAGGAGGGATATTTTTATGAGTAAAGCTGTTGTATTTTTTGCCGAGGGCACCGAAGAGTGTGAAGCCCTGCTGGTGGTCGATCTGCTGCGCCGCGCCAAGGTGGAGGTGACCATTGCCAGCGCCACCGGCAACCGCGCCATCACCAGCAGCCACAAGGTGCACATCACCGCCGACGCACTGGCAGAGGACATCGATTACTCGGATGTGGACATGGTGGTGCTGCCCGGCGGCATCCCCGGCACCCCAAACCTTGCCGCCAACAAGACTGTCACCGACACCTGTGTTTCCTTTGCACAGACGGGCAAAAAGGTCGCCGCCATCTGCGCCGCCCCCAGCGTGCTGGCACAGCTGGGCCTGCTGGAAGGCAGAAAGGCCACGGCTCACGCCGGTTTTCAGGATCAGCTGGCCGGTGCCGAGGTGCTGGATGCTGAGGTCGTCGTGGACGGCAATATCACCACCAGCTACGGTCTGGGCGGTGCCATTCCCTTTGCGCTGGAGCTGGTGCGCCAGCTGGCCGGACAGGCTGAGGCCGACCGCATCCGGAACGCCATCGCCTACCGCCACTGAGGGAGGGAGTCCACATGCGTTTTGTTACCTGCCGCCTGCCGGACGGCGTGGAAGATCCGGCCATTCTTTCTGCCGACGGCACACAGGTCTGGCCCCTGAGCTGGCTGGGCCTTTCCTATGAAACCTTGTCCGACGCCATCCCCTTTCTGACCCCGCAGGTGCGGGCCGGGCTGCAGCTTGCCATTGCAGGCATCCCGGCTCTGCCCGTCGATGCCGTACAGCTGCAAAGCCCCATCCCCTGCCCTGCACAGGACGTGGTGTGCCTTGGCATCAACTACATGGCCCACTCGGACGAGGCAGAAAAATACTCTGCCGATGCCTTTGCCACAAAGCATCAGGACGCCATTTATTTTTCCAAGCGGGTCAGCCGCGCCGTGCCGGACGGCGGCTTCATTGAAGCCCACACCGACCTTGTGCAGAAGCTGGACTACGAATGCGAACTGGCTGTGGTTCTGGGCAGAGATGCCCGAGACGTACTCGCCGGGCAGACGAAGGACTATGTGTTCGGCTACACCATCCTGAACGACGTTTCCGCCCGCGATGTGCAGACCGCCCACAAGCAGTGGTATTTCGGCAAGAGTCTGGACGGCTTTACGCCCATGGGCCCCTGCATCGTTACCGCAGACGAATTCGACACCTATCCGCCCAAAATGGGCATCCGCAGCTTTGTCAACGGCGAAAAGCGGCAGGACTCCAACACCGGCCTGCAGATTTTTGACATCGACCATGTCATTCACGAGCTGACCCAGGGCATGACCCTGAAGGCCGGAACCATCATTGCCACCGGTACCCCGGCAGGCGTGGGCATGGGCATGGACCCGCCGCAGTTTCTGAAGCCCGGCGACACGGTGCGCTGCGAGATCGACGGCATTGGCAGCCTGACCAACACCGTGCGGTGAGTACTGGCATTTGTGCCAAATATCCACTGCGTTTTCCGTCTGTTTGCATGAAAATCCGCAGCGGCACTGCTCTTTTCGGAGCGGGTGTGCTATACTGGCTGTATGAATGAAAAATGCGGCCCCGGGCCGCAGAAGGGGTAAATGAACTATGAAGGAATACGCATTCGGCATCGATCTGGGCGGCACCACCGCTAAGATCGGCCTGTTCAAGACCACCGGCGAGCTGCTGGAAAAGTGGGAAGTTCCCACCGACACCTCCAACGCCGGTGAACACATTCTGGAAAATCTGGCTGCCGCCGTGCAGGGCAAGATGCAGGAAAAAGGCCTTGCCGCCGCTCAGGTGGAAGGCGTGGGCGTGGGCGTGCCCGGCCCTGTGCTGGACAGCCGCATCGTGCCCATCATCTGCGCAAACCTCGGCGGCTGGGGCAAGCATAATGTAGCCGAAGAGCTGAGCACCATGCTGGGCGGCATCCGGGTCCTGGTGGGCAATGACGCCAACGTGGCTGCTCTGGGCGAGATCTGGATGGGTGCAGCCAAGGGCTGCCGCAGCGCGGTCATGGTCACACTGGGCACCGGCGTGGGCGGCGGCGTCATCGTCAACGGCAAGGTCATTGATGGCACCCACGGTGCCGGCGGCGAGATCGGCCACATCACGGTGGACCGCCACGAAACCGCTGCCTGCGGCTGCGGCAAGCACGGATGTCTGGAGCAGTATTCCAGTGCTACCGGCGTTGTGCGCTGCATGAAGAAGCTGCTGGACGAGAACCCGGACACCCCCTGCACCCTGCGCGGCACCGAGTTTGCCGCCAAGGACGTGTTTGATGCCGCCCGCAGCGGCGATGTCCTTGCCGCCCGCGAGGTGGACGAGATGACCGATACCCTCGGCATGGCGCTGGCAACCATTGCCGCCACCGTGGACCCGGAGATGTTCATGGTGGGCGGCGGCGTGTCCCGCGCAGGCGATGTGCTGTTTGCCCCGCTGCGGGAGCACTTCAAGGTCTATGCCTTCAAGTCCTGCCGTGAGACCCCCATCGTGCCCGCCATCCTTGGCAACGATGCCGGTATCTATGGTTCTGTGCGCCTGATCGTGGGCGAATGATCCTTCTGTACGCAAAAAGCTCTGCCGTGCTTGCGGCAGAGCTTTTTTGTATGCATGTGTTTTTTACAGCGTTTCATCCCCCGGCAGCTGGTTCCACAGGCGGTAGTAGACGCCCTGCTTTGCCAGCAGCTGGTCATGGGTGCCGGACTCCACGATGCCCTCTTCGCCCAGCACAAGGATGCGGTCGTAGTCCTTGATGGTGGTCAGGCGGTGGGCGATGGTGAGGGTGGTGCGGCCATGGGCCAGCTTTTCAAGGCTCTGGCCCACCAGGATCTCGCTTTCGTTGTCCAGTGCGCTGGTGGCCTCGTCCAGAATGAGGATGGGCGGGTTCTTCAGGAACACCCGCGCAATGGCGATGCGCTGCTTCTGCCCGCCGGAGAGCTTGACGCCGCGCTCACCCACATAGGTGTCGAAGCCGTCCTTCAGGGCCAGAATGAACTTTTCCGCACCCGCCAGACGCGCCGCTTCCATGATCTCTTCGCGGGTAGCACCGGGCTTGCCGTAGGCGATGTTCTGGGCCACCGTGCCGCTGAACAGGTACACATCCTGCTGCACGATGCCGATATCCTGCCGCAGGCTCTTCAGGGTGACATGGCGGATATCCTGCCCGTCGATCAGGATGCGGCCGCTGGTCACCTCGTAGAAGCGGGGGATGAGGTTGCACAGGGTGGTCTTGCCGCCGCCCGAGGGGCCGACCAGCGCCAGCCGTTCGCCCGCCCGGATATCCAGACTGACGTTGTGCAGGACCTTGTTGTGGTCGTCCGGGTACTCAAAGCTGACATTTTCAAACCGGATGTCACCGGGGCCGGGCTGCAGCGGTACCGCGTCCGGGGCGTCGCCGATGGTCACCGGGGTGTCCATGATCTCGGCAAAGCGCTCGATGCCGGTCATGCCGCGCTGGAACTGCTCGGCAAACTCCACGATGCGGCGGATGGTGGCAATGAGGGTGGTGACGTACAGCATATAGGCCACCATGTCACCGGCGGTGATCCTGCCGTATACCAGCGAGAGGCCGCCTGCCAGAATGACCACCAGATACATCAGGCCGTCGAACAGGCGGGTGGAGGTGTTGAAGGCACCCATGGCGTAGTAGCCGAGGGTCTTGATCTCCTCGAACTCCCGGTTGCCCTTGGCGAACTTTTCCCGTTCCTCATTCTCGGCGGCAAAGGCCTTCACGACGCCCTGCCCCAGCAGGCTGTCCTCAATGGTGGAGTTCAGCTCGCCGATCTGCACGCGCTGCTGGCGGAACCGTGCCCGCAGACGTCCGTTCAGGTATACCGATACCACCCCCATCAGCGGCACGCAGGCGAACACCGCCAGCGTCAGCGGCACACTGGCCCGGCACAGGATGACAAAGGACACCACGATCTTGATGGCCGCAATGAAAAATTCCTCCGGGCAGTGGTGGGCAAACTCGGTCACATCGAACAGGTCGTTGGTGATGCGGCCCATGATGGTGCCCACCTTGGTGTTGTTGTAGTAGGTGTGGTCCAGCTTCAGCAGGTGGTCAAAGGCATCGCGGCGCATGTCGGTCTCGATGTGGACGCCCATGATATGACCGATGCTGGACATGTAGTAGCTGGCTGCACCGTCGATGATGCGCAGCACAAAATAGAGCGTTGCCAGCCGCAGCACGATGCCTGCCGTCAGGGTGATGCCCACGCCCATGGCGGCGTTGGTGATGGTGCTCATGATCTTGGGCAGCACGATATCACACAGGGTGGTCAGTGCTGCACAGAACAGATCCAGAAACAGGGTCTTTTTGTACTTTGCCAGATAGGGCAGAAACCGCTGGATCAGCGCACCGCTGCCTGCGTGGTGCGCCCCGGGGTCGTTGATCTTGGTTTTTGACATGGTTCCTCCTGTTGTAAAACCCTCTCAGGCTCACTTCGTTCGCCAGCTCCCCCGAGAGGGGGAGCCTTTGCATCTTTCGGGAAGCTGTACAAAACCTCCCCCTTTCGGGGGAGCTGGCATTGCGCAGCAATGACGGAGAGGGTTCGTTCTCTTACTTTTTACTGTAATCCCGTTCACCGTAGATGGCGGTGCCGATGCGCACGAGGGTGGCACCCTCCCGGATGGCGTTTTCAAAGTCGCCGCTCATGCCCATGGAGAGGGTCTCCATGGACACGTTGGAATAGCCGCGTTCGCCTGCCTGTACGAACAGCTTGTACACCTCGGCCAGATAGCGGCGGTTGCGGGCATCATCGTCGTTCACGGGAGGAATGGCCATCAGCCCCTTGACCCGGATGTGCTCCTGTGCGGCAGCGGCATCCAGCAGCGGCCAGAGCGCTTCCGGTGCCACGCCGGTCTTGCTCTCCTCCCCGCCGATGTTCACCTCCAGCAGCACGTCCTGCACGATGCCGGCCCTGGCTGCTTCCTTCTCGATGGCATTCAGCAGATGCTCACTGTCCACGCTCTGGATGAGGCTGGCGCGGCCCAGCACCTTTTTGATCTTGTTGGTCTGCAGATGGCCGATAAAGTGGCTGGGCTTACCGCAGTAGGCACCGGCGTCAAAGTTTGCGCACAGCTCCTGCACATGGTTCTCGCCAAACACATCGATGGGCAGCGCGGCACTTGCGGCCACCATCTGTGCAGTGCGGGTCTTGCAGGCAGCGCACAGCTGCACCGCTGCCGGGTCGCGGCCTGCTTCACGGGCGGCAGCAGCCATCTTTTCCCGGATCTCCGCCACGGCCTCCTTCATCTGTTCCAGATTCTTTTCTGCCATGATGCTCAGTCCTCCTCGGTATACTTGGCGCGCTCGCCGCCAATGAGCTTCGGGCGGGTGCGGGCGCACAGGATGTTGGCTTCGCCGATCTTTGAAAGGCTCAGCCGCACCGGCACTGCCACCCTTCTGAGGTGCATCCCGATGAGGGTGCCGCCGATATCAATGCCTGCGTGGGCGCGGATCTCTTCCACGGCCACCGGCTCCCGGAACTTCTTCCAGCAGGTGGTGGCCCAGCTGCCGCCTGCATGGGGGCGGGGCACCACGCACACCTCTTCCCAGCCGTATTTTTCGGCGGCTTCCCGCTCAATTATGATGGCGCGGTTCAGATGCTCACAGCACTGCGCGGCCAGCCAGATGCCGTTTTCGGCCAGCACCGGTGCCACGCCTGCATACACGGCCTGTGCCGCCTCGAGGCTGGAATCCTTGCCGATGTGCCCGCCCACGATCTCGCTGGAGGAACAGCCCACTACGAACACGTCCCCTTTTTTCAGCTTAGCCTGCGCCAGCAGCTCTGTCACGGCCTGCCGCGCCTCGGTTTCGATCTGTTTTTTGAATTCCTCTGTCATAAAAAACACCTCGTTTTTTATCAAAAATCAAAGATTTGCACTGCGCACCTTTTCGCTGCCTGCAAGGCCGAGATACAGCCTGCTTTCCACCGGGCACAGGGCCGTCACGCTGCCTGCGCCCCGGCCGGAGACCACCCGCTGCCAGCTGCCGTCTGCGGTGTCCACCACCTCGGTGCAGGGGGCGTCCGCAGGCAGGCTGAACAGCTTCTCCTGCAGATTCCGGCCTGCACGCAGGGCGATGCCCCGCAGCAGGGTGCTGCCTGCATTTTTTTCCAGCCAGCTGCTGCGGGCCCAGCGGTAGCCGATGTACAGGGTCCCGTCCGGGTCCATCGCCAGCGCACCGGGATACCCCGGCAGGCCGGAGACCAAGCTGCTGCAGTTCTTTCCGCCTGCGGTCAGATCCTGCGCGTCAGCGCTCACCCTCCACACACAGCGGTTTGCAAGGTCGGAGACATACAGGGTGCTGCCGTCCGGACTCAGCGCCAGACCGGCAGCACCGGCCACGCCGCCCAGCACCTTCTGCACCGAGCGTGCCGCCGGGTCGTACACATACACACAGCCGGTGCCGGTGTGGGCCAGCAGTTCGGTGCGCAGAGCGCTCTCCAGCCCGTCGGCAGCACCGGCAGCGGCAGCAACCGCAAAATAGATCCTGCCGTCCGGCGCGGCTTCCACCGCCGAGACTGCCCCCAGCGGTGCACCGTCGATCTGGGTCACCACCTGCTCCACCGCCGTGCCCCAGCTGTCGTGGGCGGCACGGCACAGACTGCCGCCGCCGGGCGTGAGGATGCTCAGCCACAGGTCCCCGCTGCCGTCAAAGGCAAAGCCGGTCAGCTCTCCGTCCACCGTCAGCACCGCCGCCGTGTGACCGCCATCGGTGCGCACAAGGTCGCTGCTGCACTTTTTCAGCGCGGCACCATCGCAGGCCGCAGCATATACAAGGCCGTCCCGGGCGCGGATGCAGTCCACGTTCTGATACCCGCCCAGATCCAGCGTGCCCTTATCGTCGGTTGCAAGGGCCGTCTGTGCTGCACCGGTATCCTGCCGCACAGCAGGGGCATCGTACGCCTGCGGCGGTGTATCGATGGGCCGGAACACCAGTGTATATACCAGCGCCAGCAGAATGCACACGCCAAACACCGTGCTGGCCGTGCGGAAGCGCTTGAGCAGGGCGTCCCGCTCGGCAGCCGCCTGCGCGGCATATTCTGCCCGGCGGCGGGCGGCTCTGGCATTGACGCGGTTTGCCCGCCGCAGCCAGCGGTCCACGAACAATGCCACCTGCGGCCCGATGGTGAGCGACGCAATGGCAAGGATGAGCAGAAATTCAACAAGTCCGATCCTCATAGGGCTATTTCCTTTGTTTGTCAGCAGTCTTGGCAGGTTTGCCTGCCCTTATCGTTTCAGTATAGCATTTGCGGCGCGGCAGTGCAAGCATCCGCCGCAGACCTTCAAGGAAATCAATTTTCCTCTAAAGGCTTCCCCCGGTCGGGGGAAGCTGTCACCGCAGGTGACTGATGAGGGCGCAGGACAACAGCATTTTGCTCTAAATACCCCTCATCCGGCGCTACGCGCCACCTTCCCCCCAAGGGGTGAAGGCTTTTGCTCTGGGTCAAGCATCAAAAGTTGATTTCCGCCGCAGACCTTTTTCCGCATCTTTCCTGCAAAAGGCTTTTTAGCTGCACGAAAGTATGCTATAATCCGTTTGGTGATAACATCGTGCACAAACGACCGGAATCGAGGATGAAAATGGAACCATTCAAATACAACGTTCTGCCGGGCCGCTACCGGCATTTCAAGGGCAACGAATACGAGGTGCTGGGCATGGCCCGGCACAGCGAGACCGAAGAGGAAATGGTGGTGTACCGCGCTTTGTACGGTGAGCGCGGCCTCTGGGTGCGCCCGGCCGCCATGTGGTGTGAGACCGTGGAGCGGGACGGCAGGGTGCAGCCGCGCTTTGTGCGCATTGAAGCGGCTGAGTGACTTTCCTGACCATTCCGCGGAGCGATGCCCTTCCGGTCCTTCCGGGAGGGCATTTGTTTTCCCCTGCGGCAGACTCCGGCTGTGCAGGGCCGGTTTTCTGTGGTATACTGACAGCAGGGCTGCAGGCTGCCCTGCCGATGCTTTTTGAAAAGCGTTCACGCAAACTTCACAGCTTTTTTTTATTCTTGCTGTATGATATGATAGAGATGAAGTCTATTTTCGAGGAAGGGGACTGTGTACTATGGCTAAGATCCTGATCGTTGACGATGAGCCGCGTATCCGCGAGCTGATCCGTGAACATTTACAATATTCCGGTTACATCTGTGAAGAGGCCGCTGACGGCACTGCTGCGCTGACGCAGCTTTCCGGCGGGGCCTTTGATCTGGTCATTCTGGATCTGATGATGCCGTTCATGGACGGCATGACCTGCCTGCGGGAGATGCGTGCCCGTCACATCAACACGCCGGTCATCATCCTGACCGCCCGCGGCGAGGAATACGACAAGCTGGCGGGCCTTGAGGGCGGTGCAGACGACTATGTGGTCAAGCCGTTCTCGCCCCGGGAGCTGGTGGCCCGCGTGAAAGCGGTGCTGAACCGCACCATGCCCAAGCCCGCTGCAGCCTCCGACACCATGACCTTCGGCGAACTGACCATCGACACCGCCAGCCACACCGTGCGCGTTTCCGGCGAGGAGGTCGCCCTGACCCCCAAGGAGTTCGACCTGCTGGTGTTCCTTGCTTCCAACAAGGGCATCGCCCTCAGCCGTGAAAAGATCCTGCAGAAGGTGTGGAACTACGACTACTTCGGCGAGGACCGCACGGTGGATACCCATGTCAAAATGCTGCGGGGCCATCTGGGCAAGTGCCGCAGCTACATTGCTACCGTGTGGGGCATCGGCTACAAATTCGACCCCGACGCAACGCGCTGATAAAGGAGTGTAGGGTTCATGCGGCACCATCACTCTCCCGGTATCCGCGGCCAGCTGATGTGGTTTTTGTGTTGTATCTGTCTGTTCCTGCTGGCACTGGTGTGGTTTCTGTCCACCCAGCTGCTGGAACCGCTGTACACCAAGCACATTGAAAAGCAGCTGACCACGCAGGCCGAAAACATCACGGCAGATCTGGATAAAGCCCTTGCGGAGGACGAAACGCTTTCCTCCTGGTCCTTTGGCCGGCTTTCTGTAAACACGTCTTTTTTTGACCGGCTGGCCACCCAGCTGTACGCCAGCGGTTCTCTGAACAGCTTTTGTGTGGATATCTCGGATTCCACCATGCGCACCATTTACAAGATCGAGAACCAGTCCTACTGCAACCTGCATGAAACGCTGCTTTCCGACTCTGCCAACAACGACATGATCGTTTCCACCGCCGTGGCCATGCGCAAAAAATGCCGCACCACCGGCGGCTTTGTGCAGACCCTGAACCCGCCGCGGCTGTCCGGCTCCGCCCAGCTGCTGGTGGGGCGCAACACAGCCGGCGGCGAATACACCGTGCTTGTCACTACCAGTCTTGTGCATGTGGCCGAGGCAGGCAAGATCCTGAGCACCGTGCTGCCCATGGCAGCAGCCGTGATCTTCGCCTTTGCCATGACGGCAGGGTGGCTGTTCAGCGAGTGGTTCACAAAACCGCTGCGTCAGCTTTCCAGCGCTGCCCGCCAGATGGCAATGGGCAACTACGCCGTGCAGGTGGACACCCGCCGCAGCGATGAGCTGGGCGATCTGGCGCAGGACTTCAACCACATGGCAAACGAGGTGCAGCGCTCTTCACAGATGCAGCGCGACCTGCTGGCCAACGTTTCCCACGACCTGCGCACCCCGCTGACCCTCATCAAGGGCTATGCCGAGACGGTGCGCGACATTACCGGCGATGACAAGGCCCACCGCGATGAACAGATGAACATTATCGTGGACGAGACCGACCGTCTGACCGCGCTGGTCTCCAGCGTGATGGAGCTGAGCAAAGTGACCAGCGGCGCGGCAAAATGTGAGCGCGTGCACTTTGACATGGCTCAGCTGTGTGACGAGGTGAGCGAGCGCTACGACGCCATCTGCGCCCAGAACGGCTGGCAGCTGAAGCTGGAACTGCCGGACGAGGAGCTGCCGGTCTACGCCGACCCGGATATGATGCAGCGTGCACTGCACAACCTTTTGGGCAACGCCATGCACCACATCGGCAAAGACGGCATCTTCATCCTGCGGGCCCAGCGCTGCACCGAGGGCGTGCGGATCGAGGTGGAGGATCACGGCCCCGGCATTGCCGCCGACGACCTGCCCTATATCTTCGACCGGTACTACCGCTCCCGCTCCGACGCCGGAAAGCAGGGCACCGGCCTTGGCCTTTCCATCACAAAGGCGATCTTCCAGCAGCACGGCTTCCGCTTTGGCGTGCAGAGCGCCATTGGCATGGGCACCACATTCTGGTTCGTCATGAACGATCTGCCCGCCAACGAAAAGAAAACGGTGGAAGACAGAGGCGGTGAAAATCCCGGGGAAAAGATGATAGAATAAGATATCGTCAAAAGCAGGAGGAGCCTTCATGAAGCAATTTTGGAAAAGAGCGGCGGTCGCCATCGTCAGTCTGGCACTGCTGGCCGGGATGCCCCCCGCGGCAGGAGCCGCTTCGGATGAAGTGGAAGTTGCACTCGCCTCCATGACTCTGCGGGAAAAGGTAGGCCAGCTGTTTGCCGTGCGGCCGGAAGCGCTGGATTTTGAGCAGCGCTCCGGCGGCATGAAGCTGACCTGCTCCATGCGGGAGCATCTGCGCTCCTACCCGGTGGGCGGTATCGTGCTGTTTGCCACCAATATTTCCAGCCAGTCCCAGATGACCGCACTGATCCGGGATTTTCAGCGTTCCGCCGGGAACAGCCTTCTGGTCGCGGTGGATGAAGAGGGCGGCCCGGTGGCACGTCTGGCAAACAGCTCTGCCTTCGACCTGCCGAAATTCCCGAGTGCTTCCGCCATCGGCACCACCGGCGATCCCGAGCAGGCCAGGACCATGGGACGCACCATCGGCGGCTACCTGAAGCCTTACGGCTTCAATCTGGACCTTGCCCCCGTCGCCGATGTCAACTCCAACCCCCTGAACCCGGTCATCGGCCGCCGCGCCTTTTCCTCCGACCCGGACGTCACCGCCGGGATGGTCCGTGCTGCGGTGCAGGGCTTCCATGAAGCCGGGATGCTCTGCACGCTGAAACATTTCCCCGGACACGGAGACACCCTTGAGGACAGCCATGCCGGGACTGCCACCAGCACAAAGACATGGGAAGAGATGAAAGCGGTGGAACTGCTGCCCTTTGAGGCCGGCATTGCGGCCGGAGCCGATGTGGTCATGGCCGCACACATCACAACCCCCAACGCCACCGAGGACGGCCTGCCGGCCTCGCTTTCCTACACGATGCTGACCGAACGTCTGCGCGGCGAGCTTGGCTTTACCGGCGTGATCTGCACGGACGGGCTGGGCATGAAAGCCATCACCGACCATTATTCTCCGGCAGAGGCTGCCATTGCCGCTCTGGATGCCGGTGCCGATCTCCTTCTGCTCCCTGCCGACCTGCAGGAAGCCTTTGACGGTGTCGTTGCCGCCGTGGAGTCCGGCCGGATCTCCGAGGAACGGCTTGACGAGAGCGTCCGTCGCATCCTGACCCTGAAGGAAAAGGCCGATCTTTCGCTCCGGGCCAGTACACCGGCCGACACATTGCTGGACCGGCTCTCCCAGCTCTGGAACTGAGTTCTCCCAGAAAAGCCAAAACGGCCTGCTGCTCAGCTGCAGCAGGCCGTTTTTCTGTTACGGGCCGATTACGAATTGGAATCTGCTGTGCGATAAATTCCGAATGTATTATCCGGTGCGGGCATTTCCACCCGGGAGGCACGATCGTTCACAGCCCACATCATCCAGCCCATTGCAGCCAGTGCCGCCAGAATGATGAGCCATTTGACAAAATTCGGCAGTTTTTTCATAGAAGATCCTTCAAATCCGTTTTATACTTTATTTTATATTTTTTGCTTTTATTCCGGTCTGCAAAGCTTCCGCGCACATCTGAGCAGCTCTTCGGCCTGCTGGCTGTCCAGCTGCTTCACCCATGCACCGCGCGCTGCTGCGCCCGCACCGGTGCTGCCCGCTTCCGCAAAGCAGGCCAGGTCCGAGTCGGTGCGGCTCTGCCAGGGCGAAAAGCCTTCCGGTGCAATGTGGGCTCCCAGACAGCAGTCCAGCACGGCAGTCTTTCCGGTGGGCCTCCATGGCCTGCCCAGAAACACCGTGCCCGCCGGGCAGTCGTCCGAAACAAAGTCGCAGTCCCAGAACACAAACCCGAGGCCATCGGCACGGCCCGAGGGAGCTGTGACATAGCTGGCGGGCAGGTGATTGTTCACGGTGCGGATGGTGCACTGCTCAAACAGGGCGTCCGCACCGCCAAAGATAAAATCGATGTCCCCTGCGATCTGGCAGTGCCGGTAATACTGGGCAGTCGGGCGGCGGGGCGCAAGACCGCGCGGGCCCAGAAAGCCGTCCTTCTCCCGCTCCTTCTCCGGCAGAGGGGCGCAGAACAGGGTGTCCTGATTACCCAGCAGCCGCACATCTGCAAAAAACGCGCGGGCGCTGTCCACGTAAGCCGCCACAGCCTGACCCACCTCGGCCCCGGGACCGGCATCATTCTCGATGGTCAAATTTTCCACCCGCAGACCTTCTCCGCTGAAAAACGCCGTGTAGCTGCGGAAGGTATGGGTGGGCCTGCCGTCCGGGTGCGGCAGCCTGCCGCCGTCGCCCCACACGATGCGGGTCTCGTCCATGCCTGCACCGAGCAGGGCAATGTCCTTTTTTTCGCAGACCAGCTTTTCCCGGTAAGTACCCGGCCCGATATGGATCTCTGCCCTGCAGTCATATGGCACGGCCAGCACTGCTTCGGACACCGAAGCAAAATCGCCGCTGCCGTCCTGCGCCACGGTAATGGTAAGCATCTTTCTGCCCTCCCGTTTTGTTTCTATGCTTCCATAGTATACCTTCTTCCCTGCCGAAAATCAACGAAGTTTGTGTGAACTCAGCACTTTTCCAGCCGCAGCACCGCCGCCGTGATGTCGTCCGGCCTGCCGGTCTTTTGGGCACGCACACGGGCCGTCTCCACCAGCGTCTTTGCGATCTGCTCCGGCGGCTCCCCTGCTGCCGCCGAAAGCTCCAGCTGTTTTGCCACCCAGCCCGGGCCATCCACCAGAAGGCCGTCCGACACCAGCACCGCGTAATCCCCGGCCGTCAGATGCACCACCCGGCTCTGACCGTTCACCCCGCTCAGGATCCCTACCGGCAGACTGGCGTCCCCAACTGCCCGCACTCGCCCGCCGTGCACAAGGAACCCCGGCGCTGCCCCGGCCTTGAAGAGCCTTGCCGTACCGGTGTAAAGGTCCACGCTGATGAGATCCAGCGTAGCCCCGCTCTCATCCTCGCTCTTGAGGGCAAGGGCCACGTTGACCAGCCTTGCCGCCAGCTCCGCAGTAAACCCCGCCTTCAGCAGCCGGGCAGTGAGCTCTGCGGCAAGGTTTCCGTCCACCGCCGCAGGCCGGCCGGTGCC